>JBIPNL010000105.1:0-4165 GCA_044373255.1 Candidatus Planktophila sp.
CGGTCATTGCTGGATCATCAAGCGGCTTCTCATACTCAGTTACCCAACCGATAATTCCAAAGAACAACGCAGTAACAGCAATAACTGTGAGCCACCACCCGATAATTAAACCCATACCCATCGCTACTGCAGCTAGCGCAACAGGAAGCGGCCACCAAGAATGGGGGCTGTAAAAACCGAGTTCACCTGCGCCATCAGAAATTTCTGCGGTCAAATTATCTGAAGGCATCAACTTACCAATGCGCTTCTGGGTAAACCACACGTAGAAACCAACCATGCCCGCTAGGCAAGCGGCCAGCAACATTCCCGTAATTCCGACAGCTTCGCCACCCACATACCAATAGACAACTGTCATCAATACGTAGAAAACGCTAAGCCCAACGAAGAGTTGCCAATTTGCTTTCATTGGTTAGTGACCTTCTGTCTTTATATGTGGATGATGGAGATCAAATGCTGGTCGCTCCGAGCGGATACGTGGCATTGATAAGAAGTTGTGTCGTGGTGGCGGACATGAGGTCGCCCACTCAAGGGAAGAGCCATAACCCCAAGGATCATCTACTCCCACCATCGGACTCTTACGAGTGATCCACACATTGATTGCGAACGGGATCATGGATAGCGCCAATAAGAATGCGCCGATCGTTGAAATCATATTCATGCCGGTGAACCCATCTGTTGCCAAATAGTCGGCGTAGCGACGCGGGAAACCTTTGATTCCAAGCCAGTGCTGGATCAAAAATGTGATGTGGAAGCCGAAGAAGAGAGTCCAGAAGTGGATCTTGCCAAGGCGCTCGTTGAGCATCTTGCCGGTCATCTTTGGCCACCAGAAGTAGAAACCTGCAAACATCGCAAAGACTACGGTTCCAAAGAGAACATAGTGGAAGTGCGCAACCACGAAGTATGAAGCTGACACTGCGAAGTCAAGTGGAGGTGAGGCAAGAATGATTCCAGTGATTCCACCAAAGAGGAATGTGACCAGGAAGCCCATTACCCACAGCATTGGTGTTTCAAAGGTGACGTGGCCTCGCCACATAGTTCCAATCCAGTTGAAGAACTTCACGCCGGTCGGTACACCGATTAAGAAGGTCATAAAGGAGAAGAAGGGCAAGAGAACCTGACCGCTTGCAAACATGTGGTGGGCCCAGACCGCTACAGAGAGAGCTGAGATTGCAATTGTTGCTGCAATCAAACCTTTGTAACCAAAGATTGGTTTGCGACTAAAGACGGGAAGAATCTCCGTTGCGATTCCAAAGAATGGCAAGGCAAGTATGTACACCTCGGGATGTCCAAAGAACCAGAAGAGATGTTGCCAGAGCATTGCTCCGCCATTAGATGGGTCAAAAATATGCGATCCATATAAACGATCGGATTCAAGGGCAAGTAGCGCTGCCGCCAGCGGCGGAAATGCTAGAAGAACAAGAATTGAGGTAAGCAGGACGTTCCAAGAGAAGATCGACATGCGGAACATCGTCATACCGGGAGCGCGCATAGTGAAGATCGTTGTAATGAAGTTCACCGCACCGAGAATTGTTCCAAGTCCACCGATTGCAAGACCGACTACCCATAGATCCCCACCGATACCTGGCGAGTAAGCCGAGTTTGATAGTGGAGCGTATGCCGTCCAACCAAATGAGGCCGCTCCTCCCGGAGCTAAGAATCCGGAGAATGTCATAAGTCCACCGAAGAGGTAGAGCCAGTACGAGAACATATTCAAACGCGGGAAGGCAACGTCGGCCGCGCCGATCTGCAGCGGCATGATCACGTTTGCGAATCCCACGAAAAGTGGTGTTGCAAACATCAACAACATCAACGTGCCATGCATGGTGAAGACCTGGTTGTACTGCTCATTTGAAATAAATTGCATTCCTGGACGAGTAAGTTCAAGGCGGAGAATCAAGGCCAGTAGTCCAGCGATCAAGAACCAAGCAAACGATGTAATGAGATAGAGATAGCCAATTGTCTTGTGGTCTGTCGAGGTAATCCATTTAACGAAGAGTCTGCCTTTAGAGACAGGGGCAACACCTGGTGCGGGTGCAATCGTTGGACGTTCTGCGTAGGTTGTCATGCGACACTCGCCTTCAATGTTTCGAGATATTGCTGATACTCAGCCTTTGAGACAACTTTTACCTTAAAGATCATCTGTGAATGGTTGCGACCGCATAAAATATTGCAACGGCCAGGGAATTCACCGATTTCGTTGGCGGTGAATTCAATACTGTTTGTCACACCCGGTAAATTCTGTATCTGAATCATAAAAGCAGGGATCCAGAACCCGTGTACTACATCTGTTGACGTAATTGTGTAGCGAACGCGTTCTCCGACCGGAACCACTAGCGTTGGTGGTTTATCAGGAGTTCCCGTAACGGTGGCATTCTCGCCAGCTTCAGGGTAAGTAAACTGCCATGACCATTGGAAGCCGTTGACTGTAATGTCATGTGCCACTGTTGGTGATTTTTCAATGATCTCTTCTTGCTTTACCGCTGTGAAGTAGAAGAGCACTGCAATGATGATAAATGGGATAACGGTGTAGAGAACTTCTACTGGAATGTTGTACTGAGTCTGTTTTGGGAATTCACCCTTTGAAGCATGAGCACGATGGAAGACTGCAGGCCATAAAATAAGGATGAGTGTGAAAACTCCAACAACTCCAGCCGCGATCCACGATCCCTGCCATAGTGAGAGTGAAATATCGTTCACACTTGAAACACCTTCTGGAAAACCTAACCCCGACACTTGTGAACATCCGGTCAGAGTCATCAGAAGCGGAACAATGAAGAGTCCCAGGCGAACAGTGCGCGATTTTCTTGTATGCGGCGACATGAGCTAAGGATAGTGGGCGGGCGAGAAGTTCTGCGCGGGTGGGAGTAGCCTTCGTCAGGTGGTTCGTGTCACAGGAAATTTCGGAGGCCCAGCGCCCTTATCTGAGGTCGTTCGCTCTGCCCTTTCTGCCGCCTTCGAAGCCGGATGGGCAGATCCAAAGAAGCTTTCTCAGGCCGCAACACGATCTCGAATCTTGGAATCTCACGCCCTTGAATCCCTAGCTGCCGGTCTTGAGTTAGCAGTCGATGAGATTGAAATTGTCGGTGAGGAAGAGTTAGCGACCTATCTTGCGATCTCTGGTTTTCTCAGGCCCCAAAGTGAACTCGTAGTTGGTTCCATTGATCGCGGAAAGATCCGCGCACTGACGCGGAGTCATCAGAACCACCGAGTCATTTCAGTTGATCCAGAAGGAAGATTGATTTCCGAGAGTCTCTCGCGAGGAAGCGTCCTATCCCTACAGGTTGCAAATGGTGAGACCGGGATATGCCAAAACTTAGAAACCCTTTCCGCAAGTGCCGAGACAGTCATAATGGATGCAACCGCATCAGGTCCACGAGTTTCTTTAGGCCATCGTTGGGATGCCGCCATATATTCGGCTCAATCATGGGGCGCTCCAGCAGGCATTGCAATCATGGCAATACGAAATTCCCAGAAATGGCGTTATCCGTTGCCGCATATTGCGCCAATTAGAACTCCGGGTGGTTACTCGCTTCCTTTACTACTCGCTGCATCTGTTGCCCTTGAAAATTTCACCGAAGATCGTGCACATTTACGCGCACTCAATCAACGCTTTCGTCTCGCCATTGTTCAGGCGATACCTGGGTCGATCTGCGTCGGTGAATTAGATGATTGCCTGCCGCACCTTTTGACAGTGATAATCCCAAACACAATTAGTGAAATGCTCGTGCGCGATCTTGATGCAATGGGGATCACCGTTGAAGCGGGTTCAGCCTGCTCCCCCATCGATTTAGCGCCAAGCCACGTCCTTGCCGCGATGGGTTTACCAACCGAAGGTGCGATTCGCATGAGGTTTCGCGAGAACCATACTCAGGATGACATTGACGAACTAGTGAAATCTTTAGTGAAGGTGTGCAGCGACCTCTAGTCGCGCATCTGCTCCATAAGCGCCTTCAAAGCGATCCAGAAATTCAGTGGGTGTAAAGGTGTACTCCTGCGTGCCCATCGTTTCGATAACGTAGGTGGCGAGCATTGAACCTATCTGTGCGCACCGTTCATGCGAAAGACCCCACGCAAGACCTGCAACAAAGCCGCTACGGAAAGAATCACCAACTCCGGTGGGATCAACTTTTGCACGCTCTTGTGGGCAGGTGACGGTTACTGTTGG
>JBIPNL010000116.1:0-3714 GCA_044373255.1 Candidatus Planktophila sp.
TCCACTCGTGAACCTTCAGCACCCAAAGTAACAACGCGGTACTTCACGCGATCAAGAATCTCATCATCGCTCCACCCTGTTTTTTGGATAGCAAGTGCTAACTCATATTCATTCATAAAGAGATAGGTAGCTCCATCGATGAGAGCTCTGATCTCTTCCCCTGAAAGTCGGGCCATCTGCTGCGAAGGATCAGCCAGGATCGGAATACCTTTTGAGCGCGCCACTTCTGTGTGACGAAGCATTGCCGATGGGTCATCGGGTGAGATCACAAGAAGATCCAGAGTTCCCTCTTTATCAATAATGGGTTGAAGTTCAATGTCGCGCGCTTCCGACATGGCACCAGGGAAAAACGAAGCAAATTGATTATGTTCAGAATCGGTTGTGACGGTGAAAAGAGCAGTGAACTGCGTAGTTGAGACGAGAGCGTGTGAGGTATCAACGCCGTGTCTTGTTAACCACGCGTTGTAATCTGGCCAATCTTTTCCAACGGCTGCAATCAGCACGGGCTTATGGCCGAGAACTCCGAGACCGAAGCAAATATTTGCTGCACACCCGCCGCGTCGGACTTCAAGCCCATCGACAAGAAATGAGAGAGAGATTTTTTCTAGTGACCCCACAACAACTGAGTCAGAGAATTTCCCCGGAAAAGTCATGATGTGATCACGACCGACTGACCCAGCAACGCCTATCTTCATAGGGCGAGAATCTACAAGCAAAACCCAGCTTTAGTTGAAGGAATCACCGCATGCACATGAGCCTTGCGCATTTGGATTATCGATCGTGAAGCCCTGCTTTTCGATCGTATCCACGAAATCAATTGTCGCGCCCATCAAGTAAGGGTCGCTCAGCTTTCCAGTAACTACTTTCACATCACCGAACATGCGGACAACGTCACCCTCTAATTCACGATTATCGAAGAAGAGTTGATATCTCAATCCAGAGCAACCGCCAGGCTGAACTTCAACGCGGAGGTAGAGATCATCCGCACCTTCTTGAGCAAGGAGCGCAGCTACCTTCGCGGCTGCTCCATCGGTAAGTGCGATGCTTGTCGATGTCGATACTGATGTGTCCTGAGTTGTCATGGCTATAGCCTACTAGCGTCACTTCACATTTGCGACTTTTATAGGCGAGAATAGGTATATGTCAACGAGCAACGTGACCAACCTCCTGCTTCTGGGATCTCAATCAGACCCACTCTCCGAGCGGGGCGTCACATGTGCCGGCGACGTTCCAGATGCGAGTGATCCTGAACTGGTATCGCGGGCTCGAGTCGCTAGAGCAGCTCTAGGTGATCGGGCGATCATTCTTGGCCACCACTATCAACGCGATGAAGTAATTGACTTTGCAGATATCACCGGTGATTCATTTAAGTTAGCTCAAGCAGCGCAACAACAAGAAAAAGCCGAATTCGTAATTTTCTGCGGCGTGCACTTCATGGCCGAAAGTGCTGACATCCTGACCAGCGACAAGCAGCAAGTGATATTGCCCGACCTTGCAGCTGGTTGCTCCATGGCGGATATGGCGACAGCATCTCAAGTCGATGCATGTTGGAAAACACTGAGTGATCTTGGAATCGCAGCCCAGACAATCCCAGTTACATATATGAATTCTTCTGCGGCAATTAAATCTTTCACTGGAGAAAATGGCGGAACCATCTGTACTTCATCAAATGCCAAGGCGGCAATGGAGTGGGCATTTACGCAAGGTTCCAAAATACTCTTTTTGCCCGACCAACATTTAGGTAGAAATACCGCCGTACAAAGTCTGGGTCTCTCGCTCGAGGATTGTGTTCTCTGGAATCCATGGAAAGAGATGGGAGGCCTGACTGCCGCGGAGTTAGCCAATGCCAAGGTAATTCTGTGGCGCGGACACTGCTCGGTTCACGGGCGTTTTTCTAAAGAGTCAATTGTCGATGTCAGATCCAGAATTCCAGAAGTGAAAATTTTGGTCCATCCCGAGTGCACTCATGAAGTTGTCATCAACGCAGATGTGGTGGGAAGTACCGAATTCATAATTAAAACAATTGAAAATGCACCAAGCGGTAGCGCCTGGGCGATTGGCACTGAATTCAATCTCGTATCCCGCTTGGCCAAGGCTCATCCAGATAAAAATATTGTCTACTTAGATAAAACTTTATGCTACTGCTCAACCATGAATCGGATCGACCTTCCCCACCTGGTGTGGGTGATGGAATCTCTAGTTGCAGGACATGTGGTCAATCAGATCACAGTTGATTCCCGAGTCAAGAAATTCTCTCAACTAGCACTTGAACGAATGCTGGCTCTATAGTCCGCTCATGACCAAGGAATCACTGCCACAGAAAAAAGGAAAACCTACGCCCAAGCGCAAGGATGCCGAATCGGCTCGCAAGGTTTCTTCTCTTGCTCCGGCTCATTCAAAGGAAGAGAAAGCGCGCCAAAAGGCAGCAACTCGCGCAGCACGACTTGCACAACGTGCGGCATACCTTCGTGGTGATGAGAATGCTCTCCCTCTAAGAGATCGCGGACCCGTACGTAGGTTTGTAAGAAATTATGTAGATTCGCGTCGCTCCATCGGCGAGTTCTTCTTACCGATAATCGCCATCGTTCTTGTAGTTGCTTTGGTGCCGCACCCAGCAGCTGCGGTGGTTGGTGTTGTCTTGATGTACACCGTTCTCTTTGCATCAATCATTGATGGAGTTCTCCTTAGTCGAAAAATCAAACGCGAAGTCATTGCCCGTTTTCCTTCTGAATCTTTCAAAGGTCTGGGAATGTATGGCTGGCTTCGCTCCACACAGATGAGGCGCATGCGCGCACCAAAACCTGGCGTGTCAGCTGGTGAAAAGATCTAACCACCCGCTAGGGTGCCCTTAACAACTTAATACACGTTCTTTTGTAGGGGAAGTTCGGTGAAAATCCGACGCTGACCCGCAACCGTAAGAGCTCACGCTCGAAGTCGGATTACCTACATAAGAATGAAGACCAACACCCGCCGAGGTTTGCGGGGCGTAGTCCCTAAGCTAAGCGTTTCTACGCTTTTCTCTGAGCTACCCCTGTGAGACTCTCACTTTTTGAGGAGCTCCAGATTGAAAAAGAAATACTCTCTATACATTGCGGTCACCGCGCTACTTCTCTCACTCTCAACTCCAGCACAGGCAGCTGATACCGGCTACCGATATTGGGGATACTTCCAAGCCGCACCTAAGACAACAGCATGGACATCTGCAATGACAGGACCAACGGTCGATGTTGCTGATGGAGCAGTTGAAGGGTGGGCATTCACATTCTCCGGAGGCGCAGTTCCAGATGCGTCGTCACCATCGGTTGCGCCAGATTTTCAAACACTGTGCGGAAAAACTCGCCCAGTTTCAGGTAAGAAGCGCATCGGAATTGTCATCGATTTTGGTCCAAGTTATTTAGCACCGACCGGCGAGAAAGCATTAAAAACAGTAAAGCGCTGCATTGTCATCGACAAGAAGGCACAAGGCATCGATGTGCTTGGACGGGTCGTGAGGGTTCGCGCTGACAAATCCGGCTTGATCTGCGGTCTAGCAGGCTATCCCCGCAAAGAGTGTGGTGTTGAAATACCGACGCCGGCAGAGCTGACCGCGAAGAAATAATCTGCTTGTGACAAAGACATTCCACCCACTCACCTGGTGGGTCGGTGCTGCGGCGCTAGCTATCGCAGTACTACTCACCGAAAACACAATATTTAATCTTATGGTTGTGGGTGGAG
>JBIPNL010000132.1:0-3112 GCA_044373255.1 Candidatus Planktophila sp.
AGATTGCATGCATAAATAAGTGGAGTGCCGCCCTCGCGCAATGAAACGATTGGTGTTTTATCACTAACCGGAAGGCGGTGACGATATTCCTCGATCACACCCCGCCATTGGTGGGCGCCTGAACTTTTCTTTCCTCCGAAAATACTCATAGCGATGTAGAGCCTTCTACTCGAATCACACTTGAAATCTTTGTCACAATAGAGAGCTTCTTGAGCGCTTCAACTGTGGCCTTAAGTTCACCTTCGGTTGCACCATGGGTGACAATAATGAGTTCGGCATCATCATCACGACCATTTTGGTCAACAGTTTGAATCGAGACAGCTTGCTCGGCAAAGGTTTGAGCAATAGCAGCTAAAACACCTGGTTTATCTTGTACTTCCAGGCGCATCAAGAACTTGGTCTTGGTGGTTTCAATCGAGGCAATATCTCGGTCTGCATAATCAGTTTCGCGTTGACCAATAGAGTTCAGCGCAATATGTCGTGATACTGCAACCACATCACCAAGAATTGCAGATGCCGTTGGAGCACCGCCAGCACCGCGACCATAGAACATCAGTGGGCCGGCAGATTCTGCCTCAATGAAGACTGCATTAAATGCATCGCGCACAGATGCCAATGGATGGCTCTTGTGAAGAAGGACAGGATGAACGCGCACAGAAATTTCATCAGCCGGAGTAAGTTCTGCGATCGCCAATAATTTAATGACATGGTCCATGGATTTGGCGATGCGCACATCTTCTAACGTGATCTGGGAAATACCCTCACGATAAACATCTTCTACGGTGACGCGAGTGTGAAATGCAAGTCCCGATAAAATCGCAGCTTTAGCTGCAGCGTCAAATCCTTCAATATCGGCGGTGGGATCTGCTTCGGCATAACCGAGTTTCTGCGCCTCGGCCAACACATCTGCGAACTCACGATTATCTTCATGCATCTTGGTCAAAATGTAATTTGTTGTTCCATTAACAATGCCCATCAGGCGGACAACATGATCTCCGGCTAGCGAATCTCGCATAGGGCGGATAAT
Source organism: Candidatus Planktophila sp. (assembly GCA_044373255.1). Taxonomy (GTDB): domain Bacteria; phylum Actinomycetota; class Actinomycetes; order Nanopelagicales; family Nanopelagicaceae; genus Planktophila. The sequence goes on from JBIPNL010000132.1 coordinate 1,028, forward strand.
TGGAATCGCTCCCGCAACCGATGCTTCGTAATAGATATCTTCACCCTGCGTATATGCGGCGGTGAACAAGTCTGCGCCGTGGCTGGCAAGTAGAGCCTTGTTGGCGGTAACAATAGATTTGCGATTACTGATTGCTTTCAATATGAGTGAGCGCGCTGGTTCGATTCCGCCCATCACTTCAATAATCAAATCAACACTTGGATCGTTAACAATTGATTCGGCATCAAGAGTAAAGAGCTCCTGTGGAATTCCGGGACGCGGTTTGATCTCACGCACTGCAATTTTTACGAGCTCTATCTTTGCCCCCGCGCGGGTAGAAAGTTCAACGGAATCGGCCATGATTAATCGGGCGACTTCACTTCCGACAACGCCACACCCAAGCATGCCGATTCTCACTGGCTGATCAGGGGATCTCATCTGCCTATTCTTTCACATCGAGTGCGAGTAGATCTGCCTCATTTTCGCGGCGAACTATTACGCGGGCTTTCCCATCTTTTATAGCAACAACAGGGGGTCGGGGCACATGATTGTAGTTACTTGCCATGCTCCGGCCATATGCCCCAGTTGCTGGGGTGGCAAGAAGATCACCGGGTGCGATATCTGCTGGAAGTTTAATGTCGCGAATAACAATATCGCCGGTTTCACAATGCTTTCCTACTACTCGTGATTGTGCCAGAGGTGCAGTTGATGTGCGATCGGCTAACGTTGCAAAGTATTCGGCATCATATAAAGAGGTGCGCATATTTTCACTCATGCCACCATCGACTGAAACATACTTACGAATTCCGCCATCTTCTAGCGTTACATCCTTAACTGTTCCCACTTCATACAATGTAAATGTTGTCGGTCCAACGATGTTTCGTCCAGGTTCAATTGAAATCAGAGGCAGCTTTAACCCAGCGGCTATGCACTCTCTCTTTACGAGTGCGCTCAATGATGGCAAAACATCATGTGGCTCGACAGTTTTTTCACCTGGAAGATAGGCAATTGCATACCCACCACCGAGATCAAGTTCTGGAAGTTCAGATGAGTACTCATCCTTGAATTTAGCCATCAGCGCAATGATGCGAGTAGCGGCAAGTTCGAAAGAGTCCGTTCCAAAGATTTGAGATCCAATATGTGTATGAAAGCCTCGCAGCTCTAGTTCAGGGTGTGCCATTACCTTTGAGATTGCAGCCCACGCCGAACCACTCGCAATTGAAAATCCAAACTTCACATCTTCATGAGCAGTTGATATTGATTGGTGGGTATGAGCTTGTACCCCCGGAGTCAGGCGGAGCATCACTGCTTGGCGAACTCCGGCTTTCTTTGCAGCAGAGCTCACTCGTTCAATTTCAAATAATGAATCCAGGACAATTACTCTGACACCAACCTCGACTGCGCGAGTGATCTCGGCAACTGATTTATTATTGCCGTGTAATTCAATTTTCTTCGGATCAATTCCCCCGGCTAGCGCTACAGCAAGTTCACCACCTGTGCAGACATCGATTCCGATTCCGATTTCCTTGATCCAGCGAGCTATATCGGTGCAGATAAATGCCTTTGCGGCGTAATAGACAGTGCCAGCAGAGTCACCAAAATTGGCGTTTAACGCATCTGCCCATAACTGTGCACGTGTGCGAAAGTGATTTTCATCGATAAAGAAAGTAGGTGTTCCAAACTCACTTGCTAGTGCACGAGCCGTGAGGCCTCCGAGTGCAAGACCTTCTTGATTAAATGAGACACCTGAGGACCACATTTCTCTACATCCTCTCCGGGGCGCTTACGCCGAGAAGTTCTAGGCCGTTCTGTAAGACCTGCTTCGTTGCTGCGCAAAGATTAGCGCGAGCTGAATGCAATGAAGAGATCGTCTCATCCCCCAGCGGCAATACGCGACAATCTGCGTAGAAGCCGTGATACACACCGGCCAGCTCTTCCAGATAGCGAGCAACTCTATGAGGTTCACGTAACTGCGCAGCCGTTGCAACGACCCGAGGAAATTCTGCCAGCGTGCCGAGCAGCTCGTTTTCGCGATTATGGGAAAGCTGGGCGGGATCAAAATGATCCAGACCTACAGGAATAGCGAGCTCTGCAACATTGCGCAGT
>JBIPNL010000096.1:0-4729 GCA_044373255.1 Candidatus Planktophila sp.
ATACTGAACGTAATAGACAGGGTTCTCATTTGTATTTCGACGCAAGATATCTAAATCCATGACCATCGGAGTATCTACTGGATATCGAATCAAGGTATAGCGAGCGGCATCTACGCCAACTTTTTCTACTAACTCTTCAAGAGTAATAATCGTGCCTGCGCGCTTAGAGAGTTTTACCTCTTCGCCGCCTTCCATGATCTTTACGAGTTGGCCGATAAGTATTTCGACATTGTAATTAGGGTTATCGCCAGCACAGGCAGCGGTAGCACGTAAGCGATTAACGTACCCGTGGTGGTCTGCTCCTAACATGTAGATACATATCTCAAATCCTCGCTCGCGCTTATTGATGTAGTACGCGGTATCGGATGCAAAGTATGTGAGGTCGCCATTTGCTTTTGTGATTACGCGATCTTTATCATCGCCAAAATCAGTCGTGCGAAGCCATATCGCACCTTCGGAATCAAAGACATGTCCTTGCTTACGTAACTTTTCTACACCGTGTTCAACGGCTCCTGCATCATGAAGCGAGCGCTCGGAGAACCAGATATCAAATCGTGTATTGAAAGTCTCGAGAACACCTTGTTGTTGGGCTAGTTGTACCTTGTATGCAGCCTCGCGAAAAGCATCCCGACGAGCCGGCCCTTCCAACTGTGTGATCTGCGGATTTTCTTTTACAACTTGGGTGGCAAGATCAGCAATATATGCACCTTGATATCCATCTTCGGGGATGGGCAACCCAAGTGCTGCGGCTTCGACAGATTGGCCAAAGAGTTCCATCTGGTTTCCGCGATCATTGATATAGAACTCGCGCGTGACATTGGCACCTGCTGCTGATAGAACTCGACCGAGCGCATCTCCAACTGCAGCCCAACGCGTATGTCCTAGATGAAGAGGACCCGTTGGATTCGCGCTAATGAATTCAAGATTGATTGAGATTGCAGCGAGTGCATCACCAGTGCCATATGTTGTTGGCGCAGAAAGAATTGTTCTGACAAGTTCTGCTTGACTGCTTCGATTCAAAGTAATGTTAATAAATCCAGGGCCAGCAATATCTACAGCACTTACTTCAGGCAACTCCGCGATGTCAGCGCGCAATAGTTCGGCGACCTCGCGCGGACTCTTGCCCGCCGCCTTTGCTAGTTGAAGGGCGATCGACGTCGCATAATCCCCATGGTCCCGATTTTTTGGCCGTTCCAAGGAAATCGCCGCTGGTATCGTTCCCAGTAAATCGCCCCGCTCAAATGCGCGCGCGATCGCGGCAAGGATCGCCGCCTCGAGGGATTCTGAGCCAGAGAGCGTCTGCATTATGCAAGGTTACCCGTTCGAAGCGCCTTGATGCCTTTACCAGAACGTGACCTGTCGACTAGTGACCTTAGGGGAAATTCCCATTACTCTCGGGTACGTCCCCGCCTACATGTCTGGCTGAAATAGTTTTGGCCAAAGGCGAGAACACCTTTCGAAAGGTAAAACATATGGCAAAGCGCCGTCTAGTTATTGCTGGTGCGATCGCAGCAGCAGCAGCTCTTTTGATCTCAGGTTGCTCAAGCAGTGATGATTCAGCAGGCAAGCGTGCTTGCATGATTCTTCCTGACTCAGAGTCATCAACACGTTGGGAAAACGGAGATCGCCCAGCAATGGATTCAGCACTTGTTGGTGCAGGATTTGAAACAGATATTCAGAACGCACAAGGTGACACAGCTAAGTACGCAACGATCGCAGATCAGATGCTTACAAAGGGTTGCGGTGTCATGATCCTTGTTGATTACCAGGGTGCAGGTATCCAGGTAGCAGCAAAGGCTAAAGAAGCAGGTATTCCTGTAATCGCATACGACCGCCCAATCGAAGGCGCTGACTACTACGTATCATTTGATAACGAGTCAGTCGGAGCGCTTCAGGGACAAGCAATTCTTGATGGTCTAGCTGCAGCAGGTAAGGATCCAAAGACTGCCCGTGTTATCTACGGTCAGGGAGATCCAACTGATGGAAACGCAAAGATGTTCTACGACGGCGCGCTCTCAGTTCTTGAGCCAGCTGGCGTAAAGCCAATCTTTAGCATGGCCGGAACATGGGATGGCGCAAAGGCCGGAACATTGTTCGAGCAGGCACTTACAGCTGTTGGTGGAAAAGTTGATGCAGTTCTTGCACCAAACGACAACAACGCTGCAAACATCATCACAATTCTTGATAAGGCTGGCTTGAAGGTTCCTGTCTCAGGACAAGATGCTTCACCAGCTGGTCTCCAGAATGTTCTTCTCGGCAAGCAGACAACAACTGTTTGGAAGCCATACACACTGATCGCAACAGCTGCATCAGATTTGGCAATTGCTCTCCTTAACGGCGAGACACCAACAGCTGATAAGGCACTTGCTGATGGAACTCCATACATTGCTGTAACTCCTAACTCAGTCGGACCAGATGCGGTTAAGGATGTAGTTGCTGCAGGAGATGCTAAGTACGACGAAGTTTGCACAGCTGCTGTTATGGCTGCTTGTGAAGAGTTCGGCGTCACAGCGTAATTAAGTAATAAGTAGATCCTCCGCGCCGGCACTTGATGTGCCGGCGCGGAGGCTTTTACGAAAGAAATGAAGAGATTTAAACTAATTTTTTGAAGGGGTTGAAATGACATCGCACACACCGATTGTCGAGCTCATCGGAGTTACAAAAAGTTTTGGTCCGGTTGATGTTCTCAAGGGAATTGATTTCACGGCATATGCCGGACGGGTGACCGCACTTGTTGGTGATAACGGTGCCGGAAAGTCAACTCTTATTAAAGGGCTTGCAGGCGTACAAGAGTATGACGGTGGTGTTGTTAAGTTCGAAGGCAAAGAAGTTTCGCTTCCAAGTGCACGTGCTGCCGCAGCCCTCGGAATTGAGGTTGTATATCAAGACCTCGCGCTCTGTGAAAATTTAGATATTGTTCAAAACATGTTTCTTGGTCGCGAGACCATGCTCGGAGTAACTCTCAATGAGCCACAAATGGAATTTGAAGCATCAAAAACTTTGACCGGACTCTCAGTTCGAACTGTAAAGTCAGTGCGTCAGAAAGTTGCATCACTATCTGGTGGTCAGCGCCAAACAGTTGCGATTGCACGCTCAGTTCTGCGTAATGCAAAACTTGTTATTCTTGATGAGCCAACTGCAGCCCTTGGTGTAGCCCAGACCGAGCAGGTACTTAACCTTGTGCGTCGCCTTGCTGACTCAGGTGTTGCCGTCATCATCATTAGCCATAACCTGCAAGATGTGTTTAAGGTGGCAGACGATATTGCTGTTCTTTATCTTGGCAAGATGGTCGCAAACCTTAAATCCACAGAGACTAATCACCTTGACGTTGTTCAATACATCACCGGTTCTCGCACGATGGGAGATCAAGAATGAGCGTCACAATCGGATCAGGTCACGAAGGAAATGTTCGTGAGCAACTCACCGCTTACAAAGCAAGAGTTAAAGGCGGAGAGATGGGCGCGCTTCCTTCAGTGCTCTCACTCTTTGTTCTCACATTCTTATTCGCAGCGCTCAACCCTTTCTTTCTTACCCAGGGTAATTTTGCCAATCTTTTGACTCAGACTGCAACGTTGATGATGCTCGCAATGGCGCTGGTGTTCGTCATTCTGCTCGCAGAGATTGATCTATCTGCGGGTGTCACATCTGGTGTGGCGATGGCACTCTTTATTATCATGACAAATCGATGGGAAATCGACTGGCGAATTTCAATTCTTGCGGGCTTGATTTGTGGAGCTGCCATCGGAGCATTTATTGGGTTCTTCGTCGCCAAGGTTGGCGTTCCATCCTTCGTTGTGACCCTTGGTCTATTTCTTGGTTTCCAAGGTTTACAGCTCGCACTTCTAGGCGATGGTGGCATCTACCGAATTGAAGTTCCAGAGATCAGAGCAATTATGAATGACAATCTGCCTGGTTGGATGGGTTGGGCATTTCTGGCAATTGCAATCACAGTTATGGCGCTCTTGAATTTCTACGACCGTAGCGTTCGAGCACGTAACGGTCTTGCTAATCGTCCAATTTCATTGATGTATACCAAACTGGGTGTCTCCATTGTGATTGGAGCAACACTTGTTGCACTCCTTAACACCAACCGCAGCCAATCCATTAAAGAGATTAGTGGCGTTCCAATTGTTGTACCGATTGCGCTGACAGTTCTCTTTCTCGGTACTTTGCTGCTCGATCGCACACGTTTTGGACGTCACCTTTATGCAGTCGGTGGAAACCCTGAGGCGGCGCGACGTTCTGGTATCAAGGTAGTGAAAATTCGAATCATTGCCTTCATGCTCTGCTCATTTCTTGCCGTCATATCGGGAATTTTTAATGCCAGTCGCGTGGGCGCAGTGGAAGCAACGGCAGGAAAAGCGATCGTGCTTTCAGGCGTTGCAGCAGCAGTCGTTGGCGGCGTAAGCCTCTTCGGCGGCCGTGGTCGCTTGATTCATGCAGCAGTCGGCGCGTTAGTGATCGCAATAATCGATAACGGCCTTGGCCTTCTCGGACTACCGGCTGGAATCAACTTCCTCGTTACCGGTGGAGTTTTGATCATGGCTGCAACTGTTGATGCAGTATCGCGAAAGCGAACATCCGCGTCACGTTAACCTGAAGAGATGAGTGGGTTTAACCCTTTACTCCCATGAGGTGCTCAAGAGCTAGCTGATCGAGAGCTTCATAGTGATATCCACGAGCTCCGGCAGCTTCGATATCAAAGCTATCGGCATCCGTGAGTGACTTC
>JBIPNL010000092.1:0-4896 GCA_044373255.1 Candidatus Planktophila sp.
CCCATATCAATTACCCAGTCAGCACACTTAATGACATCTAAATTATGTTCGATAACAATGACAGTATTTCCGGAATCAACGAGACGGCTTAAAACACCTAAGAGTTTGTTGACATCTTCGAAGTGAAGTCCCGTTGTTGGCTCATCGAGAACGTAAATAGTTCGCCCAGTTGAGCGACGCTGAAGTTCAGTTGCCAACTTCACGCGCTGGGCTTCTCCTCCTGAGAGGGTTGGAGCAGATTGTCCAAGGCGCACATACCCTAAGCCAACATCGCAGAGTGTCTTGAGGAATCGTGCAATGGTCGGCACTGATTCAAAGAACTCGTGAGCGATCTCAATCGGCATATCGAGAACTTCGGCGATTGTCTTTCCTTTGTAATGAACTTCCAGCGTCTCTCGGTTATAGCGTGCGCCGTGGCAAACCTCGCAGGGAACGTAGACATCAGGCAAGAAGTTCATCTCGATTGTGATCGTTCCATCACCTGTGCAGTTTTCGCAGCGTCCGCCCTTTACATTAAAGCTAAAACGACCCTGCTGATATCCACGAATCTTCGCCTCTGTTGTTTCAGAGAAGAGGGCTCGGATCTTGTCGAATACACCTGTATAGGTCGCGGGGTTTGATCGGGGTGTCCGGCCAATCGGCGATTGATCAACGTGAACCACTTTGTCGAGCTGATCGATGCCGGTAATTGTCTTATGTCGACCAGGAACAATGCGTGCGCCATTGAGTTTATTCGCAAGGGTCGAGTACAAGATGTCGTTGACCAAGGTCGATTTTCCAGATCCACTGACACCAGTAACCGCCACAAATGTTCCGAGGGGAATTGAAACTTCGACATCCTTAAGGTTGTTCTCTTTTGCACCCTTAATGACTAATTGGCGTTTTGAATCGATCGCTCTGCGGTTCTTCGGAATCTCAATTGCGCGACGTCCTGAGAGGTAGGCACCGGTAATTGATTCTTTCGAGGCGATGAGCTCTTCATATGAACCAGATACGACCACCTTGCCGCCGTGTTCGCCAGCACCTGGGCCGATATCTACAACCCAATCAGCCGTTCGAATTGTCTCTTCATCATGTTCTACAACTATCAGTGTATTTCCGAGATCGCGAAGACGAGTCAAAGTTTCGATCAATCGCCGATTATCACGTTGATGCAAACCGATACTCGGTTCATCAAGTACATAAAGAACTCCCACAAGTCCAGAACCAATTTGTGTCGCTAAGCGAATTCTTTGAGCTTCTCCTCCAGAGAGAGTTCCGGCGGGGCGATCCAAAGAGAGATAGTCGAGTCCGACATCGAGTAAGAAGCCAAGCCTGGCATTGACTTCCTTCAAAACGCGCTCTGCGATCTGTGCTTCGCGCTTTGAGAGTGTGATCTGCTTTAAGAAAATGGCGCATTGATCAATAGAAAGTTCACAGACTTGAGCAATGCTCTTTTCGCCTATGGTTACCGATAAAACTTCAGGCTTGAGACGTGCACCTTTACATGTCGCACAAGGTATTTGCCGCATATAGGCCTCGTACTTGTCACGGCTGTAATCACTATCAGTTTCGCTATGCCTTCTATGAATAAATGGAATTACTCCTTCAAAGCCTGTCGTGTAATTCCGAGCACCATAGCGACCTTTGTAGCGCATCTTGATTTCATATTCATACCCGTTAAGAATCGCATCTTGCGCCTTAGCGCTTATCTTCTTCCAGGGCGTATCTAAAGAGAATTTGATGTCATTGCCTAGTGCTTCAAGCAGGCGTAGAAAATAATCTGCTGACTGACCGCCTGCCCATGGAGCAATCGCACCATCATTGATGGTCAATGAATCATCAGGAATGATCAGTTCTTCATCTACTTCTAGCTTGGTTCCAATCCCGGAGCAGTCAGGGCACGCACCGAAAGGCGAATTGAAAGAGAAGGAGCGCGGTTCAAGTTCTTCGAATGAGAGATTGCAGTCATGGCAGGCTAAATGCTCACTATAAGTCTGAATTTTTCCTTCGTCGTTCTTACTATCGACAAAGTCCAGAAGAACTATTCCACTGGAGAGTCTCAGCGCGGTCTCAATAGAGTCGGTTAAGCGAGATTTAGAATCTGCCTTCGCAGTCAAACGATCGATGACGACCTGAATGGTGTGCTTTTCTTGCTTCTTCAGCTTGGGAGGCTCGGAGAGTGATACCGCTTCTCCATCAACAATGGCACGTGAATATCCCTGCTTTACAAGATCAACAAAGAGATCAACGAACTCACCTTTGCGCTCTCGAACAACAGGTGCAAGAACTTGAAATTTTGTCGTAGGTGGCAATTCAAGGATTTGGTCAACAATTTGTTGTGGGCTTTGACGTGAAATAGGTTTTGCGCACTGTGGGCAGTGGGGTCTTCCCGCACGCGCGAAGAGAAGACGCAGATAGTCATACACCTCGGTGATAGTTCCAACTGTTGAGCGCGGGTTTCTATTTGTAGATTTTTGATCGATAGAGACTGCAGGTGATAGCCCTTCAATGAAATCTACATCTGGCTTATCCATCTGGCCCAGAAATTGACGCGCGTAGGCAGAGAGCGATTCGACGTAGCGGCGCTGACCTTCAGCAAAAATTGTGTCGAAGGCGAGGCTTGATTTTCCGGAGCCTGAAAGACCTGTGAATACGATGAGAGCATCTCTTGGAAGATCGAGGGAGACATCCTTGAGGTTATGTTCGCGAGCACCACGTATGACGAGTTTTTCTATAGTCACTTAGACACCCGCCTCTTCCATCGACCGAAGTTCCTTCTTTAAAATTCGAATCTCATCACGAAGCTTTGCCGCTACTTCGAATTGGAGATCTCCAGCTGCACTTCGCATCTGATCGGTGAGCGAGCCTATCAAGGCGACTAAGTCTTTTCGAGGCAGAGAGACCACACCTTTAGCGTTGAGGCCGGCCGATAGCCCTTCGCTGCTGCGCTTGCCTGATTTCTTCTCGTTCGCCAATAGGGCCGAGGTGTCTTCACTCTCGCGAGAGATGAGATCGGTGATATCGGCAATCTTTTTACGTAATGGTTGCGGATCAACGCCTCTTTCCAGGTTGTAGGCAACTTGTTTTGCTCGACGACGATTAGTTTCGTCGATAGCTAGCGCCATTGATCGCGTGATGTTATCCGCATACATATGGACTTCGCCTGACACATTTCGGGCAGCACGTCCGATTGTCTGAATCAGTGAGGTCGCAGAGCGTAAGAAACCTTCTTTATCCGCATCGAGAATGGCAACCAATGAAACTTCGGGGAGATCAAGGCCTTCTCGAAGAAGGTTGATACCGATCAGAACATCGTATTCACCTGTTCGTAACTCTCGCAGAAGCTCCACTCGTCGCAGGGTATCGACTTCAGAGTGCAGGTAACGAACACGCACTCCTCGTTCTTGCAGGTAATCGGTGAGATCTTCCGACATCTTCTTTGTCAGTGTTGTCACAAGGACGCGTTCGTTCTTTGCAGCGCGAATGTTGATCTCTTCTAGTAGGTCATCAATTTGACCCTTAATTGGTTTAAGAATAATTGCAGGATCAACCAATCCTGTAGGTCGAATGACCTGCTCAACAACATCTCCCCCGACTTTCTCCATTTCGTACTTTCCGGGTGTTGCAGAAAGGTAGAGAGTTTGTCCGACTCGCTCCAAGAATTCGGGCCATTTCAGTGGTCGATTATCGAGAGCGCTTGGCAAGCGAAAACCATGTTCTACCAATGTGCGCTTTCTTGATGCATCGCCTTCATACATGGCGCCGATCTGAGGAACCGTCACATGGCTTTCGTCGATCACTACAAGAAAATCATCAGGGAAATAATCGAGTAAACAATGTGGTGCCGATCCTGGTGTGCGATCATCGAGATGCCGTGAGTAGTTTTCGATTCCCGAACAGAAACCGAGTTGCTCCATCATCTCGATATCAAATGTCGTACGCATGCGAAGTCGCTGGGCTTCAAGTAACTTTCCCTGCTTTTCAAAGAGATTGAGCTGAATCTGAAGTTCGTCCTGGATATCACCGATGGCACGCTTCATCGTCTCAGGGCTTGCCGCATAGTGCGTGGCAGGGAAGATATGAATCTCAGTTTCATCGCGAAGAATCTCCCCCGTCAGAGGGTGAAGAGTCATAATCTTCTCGATCTCGTCGCCAAACATTTCGATGCGGATCGCAAGCTCTTCGTACATCGGAATAATCTCGATCGTATCTCCACGTACTCGAAACGTTCCGCGCTCGAATGCAATGTCATTACGTTTGTACTGGACATCTACAAAGCGGCGAAGGAGGGCATTTCGTTCAATCTCATCGCCCACCTTGAGATGGATCATGCGATCGATGTACTCCTGAGGTGTACCTAATCCATAAATACAGGAAACCGTCGCCACAACGATGACATCTCGGCGAGTCAGAAGCGCATTGGTAGCCGAATGACGCAGCCTTTCAACCTCGTCATTAACGCTCGAATCCTTCTCAATAAAGGTATCGGTCTGGGGTACATATGCTTCAGGTTGGTAGTAGTCGTAGTATGAAACGAAGTATTCGACCGCATTATTTGGAAGTAGCTCTCTGAATTCATTTGCTAACTGCGCAGCCAGTGTTTTATTTGGAGCTAACACCAAAGTCGGACGCTGTAAGCGCTCGACCAACCACGCGGTTGTTGCCGACTTTCCTGTTCCTGTGGCACCAAGAAGGACGACATCTTTCTCACCAGAATTGATTCGCCGTGCAATCTCTTCAATCGCTTGGGGTTGGTCTCCAGCGGGTACGTAGTCGGAAATGACCTGAAATGGTCCGCCACCGGATGCGATATCTGGAGTACGTGACATCGCTCTAGCCTACTAGCGTGATCGCTTTGATGTGAGATCAGCTAGCGCACCCTCCCAAAGGTTCTCTACTTGGCGCAGTAAATGA
>JBIPNL010000006.1:0-24849 GCA_044373255.1 Candidatus Planktophila sp.
AGATCGATATCAATAATCTTCACGAATAGCTCATCATCGACTGCAACAACCTGCTCAGGAATTTCAACATGGCGTTCAGCTAATTCTGAGATATGTACAAGTCCTTCGATGCCTTCGTGAACACGAATAAATGCACCGAATGGAACAAGCTTGGTGACAACACCTGGAACAACTTGGTTGATCGTGTGTGTGCGAGCAAATGCTTGCCATGGATCTTCTTGCGTCGCCTTAAGTGAGAGTGAGACACGCTCGCGCTCGAAATCAACTTCGAGAACTTCGACGGTTACTTCATCGCCCACTTCAACAACTTCACCTGGATGATCAATGTGCTTCCAAGAAAGCTCTGAGACGTGAACAAGACCATCTACGCCACCAAGGTCAACGAATGCACCGAAGTTGACGATAGATGAGACAGCGCCTGAACGTACCTGGCCCTTTTGTAGCTGGTTAAGGAATGTTGTACGTGACTCTGATTGTGTCTGCTCGAGAAACGCACGACGTGAGAGAACAACGTTGTTGCGGTTCTTATCAAGTTCGATGATGCGGGCTTCAACCTGCTTGCCGATGTAAGGAGTAAGGTCGCGGACACGGCGCATTTCAACCAGTGATGCTGGCAAGAAGCCGCGCAATCCGATGTCGACGATAAGTCCACCCTTAACAACTTCAATAACTGTTCCGATGACAACTTCATCGCGTTCTTTCTTTCCTTCGATCTCTCCCCAAGCACGCTCGTACTGTGCACGCTTCTTCGAGAGGATCAGACGTCCTTCTTTATCTTCCTTCTGTAGGACGAGGGCTTCAACCTTGTCACCGACTTTAACAATGTCATTTGGATCTGCATCGTGGCGGATTGAGAGTTCGCGTGAAGGGATTACGCCTTCTGTCTTGTAGCCAATGTCAAGAAGTACTTCTTCGCGATCTACCTGAACGACCGTACCTTCGACGAGGTCTCCGTCGTTGAAATTTCTGATTGTGCCTTCGATTGCTGCAAGAAAATCTGCTGCTGATCCGATGTCATTAACTGCAATTACTGGTGATGTAGACAAGTGAGCTCCGTAGGGATAGATAAGTAATAGGACCCAAGCGATCTGCCTGAGGAACAGGTGAAGGGTACGCGGGTCTCCTATCTGCCAGCAAATCCCTGCGTAAGATAATCACTCTATGAAGCGCTATCGAGAGCTCTTTGCTTTCCCTCAAGTCATCCGACTTGGAATTGCCGCTTTTCCCGCGCGTTTGGCCTACGGCATGCTCGGACTTGGCATTTTCTTCAAGGCTGAACAGACCACGGGATCTTTTGCGATTGCAGGTTTTGCAATTGGCTTAGCCTCTGTTGCTACCGCATCAACTGCTGGCATCCGAGGATCCATCATGGATCGTTGGGGTCAGAAATGGCCTCTCAGGATTCTTGTCCCGATATACACAATGTTGGTTTTGAATCTCAATCAGACGGATTCCACGCGAGCAATTCTTATCTCTGCCTTTGTTCTTGGAATGACTGCACCCCCAATTAATCTCTCAGTGAGACCGCTGTGGAAAGATATTGTTCCGCAGACGTATTTACGGACTGCCTACGCTTTTGATTCAGCAATGATGAGTTCAACCAAAGTTGTTGGACCCGTTATTGTCACAGCATTAGCTCTATCGTCTCGACCGCATTTAGCACTCGATGCTGTTGCGGCTCTCATCTTTACAGGCGGACTCGCACTTGCCTTTACTCCTGTATCGCGCAATTGGATTCCCGAGAAGAGAGACAAGGGGCAACAGGTACTATTTAGGAATCGAGCGATTCAGCTATTGATGTTTGAAGGATGTTTTATTGGATTTGGTTGGGGCGTCTTTGATGTGTCGGTGCCAGCTTTTGCAACACAAGAGAATGTTCCTCACCGTGTTGCTTGGATATTTGCTGCCTTTGGTCTTGCCAATGTAATTGGAGGATTACTTGGTGGGCTTGTATCAAAGAAATTGGCTCCACTTTCAGCGCTCCGTCGTGCCTACTTATTGTGGGCAATTGCCTGTATCCCGATTGCATTTACTTATCCAGATTGGACTATGGCTCTTGTAGGCGCATCGATTGGCTTCTTGGGTGGAGCTGTTCAAGTGTTCTACTTTGAAGTCCTAGAGGCGGTAAGACCAAAAGGTTCACAGGTGTCATCACTCGGTTGGATCTGGAGCGTTGAGGGAATGTTTATTGCACTAGGTGCGGCAGTGGGTGGAATTGTTTCCGAGCATATTTCTCCCCGAATAGGCCTTGGATTATTGCCGTTCATGATTTTTATCAGCTTCATCATTCTTACAATTGGTAAAGGACGCCTTTTTGCCGCCAATAACATACCGACTGAGGAAGAAGATCTTGCCGCTATTGAGGATCTGAGCGACCCTAACAAGTAGCCTTAATGTGCTGCATCATTCCAACTCACACCTACTCCAACATTGACATCTAGCGGTGCCTTGAGTGGATAAGCAGATCCCATCTCTCGTCGAAGAATTTCGGTGGCAACCTCTACTTCATCTGAAACTGTTTCAAGAATTAACTCATCATGCACCTGAAGTAGTAGGCGCGAGCGAAGATTCTGAGCCATTAATTCATTCTGAACATTGAGCATCGCAATTTTAATGATGTCGGCGGCTGAGCCTTGTATCGGAGCATTAAGTGCCATTCGCTCTGCAATTTCTCGCCGCGCGCGATTATCTTGCATGAGATCTGGGAGATAACGTCGTCGTCCCAGAATTGTCTCTGTGTAACCGACCTTTCTCGCCTGCTCTACAACGCTCTTAAGATAATCACGAATTCCACCAAAACGGAGGAAGTATCTATCCATGAGATCTTGCGCTGCAGGTGGTGTTAAATCTAACTGTGCAGCTAGGCCATAGGAACTAAGCCCATAAGCAAGGCCGTACGACATCGCTTTAATCTGTCGCCGCATTTCTGGATCAACCTCTGACGCGCTCACTCCAAAGACTTCTGCAGCAACAGTTGCATGTAGATCTTCACCTGATGAAAACGCCGCAAGTAGGTGCTCATCGTGTGAGAGGTGCGCCATGATGCGCATCTCGATTTGACTGTAATCAGCGGTGATCAAAAGCTCAAAACCTTTGCCCGCGATAAAGCAATCCCTGATTTTGCGACCCTCTTCAGTGCGCACAGGAATGTTCTGCAGATTCGGACCAACTGAAGACAATCGACCTGTTGCGGTGACGGTTTGGGCAAAGTGCGTATGAATTCTGCCGTCTGCAGCGATCTCGGCCAGCAAACCCTCAATGGTTGTTGCTAGTTTTTTAGTTTCTCGAATACGAAGGAGCGCGCCTAATACAGGATGCCCTGATTTCTCAAAGAGCCAGGCCAGCGCTTCAGCATCAGTTGTGTAACCAGTCTTGATTTTTTTAGTCTTAGGCAAGGCCAACTCTTCGAAGAGAACAACCTGTAATTGTTTTGGGGATGCGACATTGAACTCATGCCCGACAGAATCATGTGCGATGGATGTTTGAGTCGCTACTTCAGATTCAAAGTAATCAAGCAGCGCCGAGAGCTTTTTCGCATCGACAGCTACTCCCCTTCGCTCCATCAGCGCGAGAAGGTGCGCGACAGGGAGTTCGACGTCATAGAGAAGGCTTGCTATACCGCGATCTTCCAATTCGCTATGCAAGGATTTTTGTAGCATAAAGAGCGCAGTGGCAGTCGAAGCGAGAATGCTTTCTTCTGAACTTGTATCAAGGGTTGCGCCATCGCCCCACCTCTCGAGCAGATCAGCAATCTCGTGGGTGCGAACTCCTGGATTAAGAACATAGGCGGCCAGGCTTGTATCAAAGGTGATTCCTTCAATCTCATGGAGCCGAGATAAAGTCTTGCCGTCATGAAGAATTTTTCTCTTTGTCGCATCACTGATCCACGCACCAATTTCTCCGGAGTGAACGATGTATACCTGTGCAGCTGAAAAAGCCACGGCATACCGGTGCAGTACTCCATCTTTAATCTCGTATGCGATCGCAAGATCTCCGCTATGTGAATCTATCTTCTTGCTCAACTCCTGTGGAGTGAGGACGCTCTGATCAAATTCACGAGTAAAGAGCGATGGAGTCTCTGTAATCAGTGTGTGATCATCTTCTGCAATCGCAATCGCTGCAACGCGATCTTTGAGCGTACGGAATTCCAAAGTTTCAAAGAGTGATGCAAGGTCAGAAACCCGAACTCCGCTCCACCCTAAAGCCTGCGGATCTGACGCAATATCAACGGTATGGATAAGTTGAGTCAATTCGCGATTGCACTTAATGCTCTCAATATGTTCCCGAAGTGATGCCCCGGCTTTACCTGGAACCTTCTCTGCATTTTCCAATAACTTTTCAAGTGAACCGTATTCAATAATCCACTTGGCCGCTGTTTTTTCTCCGACACCAGGGACTGAAGGTAAGTTATCGCTTGGATCACCACGTAGCGCTGCAAAATCTGGATACTGCGCAGGACTCATTGAGTACTTCTCAAGCACCGCTTCAGGTGTCATCCGCGCTAGTTCACTGACGCCACGTTTTGGATAGAGCACGGTGATCGAATCTGTAACAAGTTGGAAGCTATCGCGATCTCCGGTGCAGATAAGGACTTCGAAGCCATCGTTGGCCGCACGAGTTGCCAACGTCGCGATGATGTCATCAGCTTCAAAACCCTCAACAGAAAATTGCGTTATTCCGAATCCGGAAACCAAGTCATGTAGATATGACATCTGTGAACGAAATTCATCAGGAGTCTTCGCTCTATTTGCCTTGTACTCTGGGAAAATCTCAGTTCGGAAAGTTTTTCGTGAGACATCAAATGCCACTGCAACATGGGTTGGCTTCTCTTCTTTCAAGAGCGAGATCAACATGGTCGCAAAGCCATAAATGGCATTTGTGTGTTGTCCGGTTGCAGTAGTGAAATTTTCGGCTGGTAGGGCAAAAAAGGCGCGATAGGCCATTGAGTGACCATCGATGAGAAGAAGCCGCTTCTCTTTCATCGCCATGAGACCAATCTTAGGTATAAAGTTGCCTGCTATGACGCAACCTGATTTTTTACAGTTAATCCGTGAACGCGGTAGTGGCGCGCTCGACAAGAAGATGGGGATTGAAATAATTGAGGCATCTCCTGAGCGCCTTGTGGGACGGATGCCGGTTGAGGGTAATACTCAACCAATCGGCCTCTTGCACGGCGGTGCAAACGTCGTCTTAGCAGAATCACTCGGTTCTATTGGAACTCAACTTCATGCTGGTCCATTGCGCCGCGTTGTCGGTGTTGATATCAACGCTACCCACCACAAGTCAGCGACATCGGGTTTCGTAACGGGCGTTGCGACAGCGGCCTCACTTGGCAAGACTCTTTGCGTGTATGAAATTGTCATTACAAATGATCAGGGTCAACGTACGTGTACTGCCCGAATTACCTGCATGATTCTTGCCGAAAGATAGGGGTCCTCGCTAAGGTTAGGCCCCAAGGAGGCGTCCTAGCTCCCAACAGCGTGACCGGAATTGGAGAGTGCTATGGCCAGAAATTTTAACCTCCACACTGTTGGTCGATCCGCACTCCTCTTTATCATTGCAATCACCTTCCCATTATTTCTCGCAGCGCCAGTGCATGCCGAGACGCCAACAAAGCTCTATGGAGTCGTTACCGATTCAGAGGGTGCTGCGATACCAGGCGTTGGAATTTCTGTGCTTGGTCCAGAAGGATTTTCGGCCGCTGTTTCCACCGATGAGCAAGGGCTCTGGGAAGTTCCAATTCTCACCAAAGGATCTTTCAGTGCAACTATCAACATTGACGACTTACCAGAAGGTCAAGCCTTAACCGATCCGACGAAAGGCACAGTCAAGGCAAATGTCTTTATGCTTGGCGTCGATCTTCGCCTTCTCTTTCCTGTGGGACCAGGTGTAGAACAAGCATCGCTTCTCGAGCGTTCTGCCCAACTTACTCTCGATGGAATCCTTCTCGGTTTGGTTATTGGGTTAGCAGCGCTGGGACTCAGTCTGATCTTTGGAACTACCGGATTAACCAATTTTGCACACGGTGAAATTCTCACCCTCGCTGGACTTTTAACCTATTACTTAAGCGCGATCGCTGGACTACCGGTGTTAGTCGCTGCCCCTCTTGCCGTGATACTCGGGGCCATCATCTCTGGTTACTTGCAAGATAAATACTTATGGAAACCATTGCGTCGTCGTGGTACTGGCCTTATTGCCATGCTCGTGGTCTCAATTGGTTTTGCTATCTTCCTTCGTTATTTCTTCCTCTTTATCTTTGGTGGAGACACTCGTCAGCTACCGCAATATGCCGGGCAAGCAGGGCTCGAATTTGGACTCCTTAACATCACCCCTAAATCAATTCTCACAAGCGCAATAGGTGTTGTCTTTATTATCGGTGCAACTCTCTGGCTTCTTCGCACCCGTATGGGCAAGGCCAGTCGGGCAGTTGCCGATAACCCTGCATTGGCATCAGCTTCAGGAATTGATGTGCAGAAGGTGATTCGCGCCGTATGGATACTCGGAGCTGCCCTTGCTAGCTTCGCCGGAGTTATGGTGACGGTCAATCAAGGGGTGAGCTTCTTGATGGGTCAAGATATGTTGCTGCTCATTTTTGCTGCAGTGACTCTGGGTGGATTGGGAACTGCTAACGGGGCACTTGTTGGATCACTGATCATCGGTCTCTTTGTTCAGTTATCGACCCTCTTTATTCCCACGGAACTCAAGTACGTGGGCGCCCTCATCGTACTCATTCTCATCCTCGTCATCAGACCGCAAGGAATTCTGGGTAAGAAGGAGAGGATTGGATAAATGGACTTTCTATTTATTATCCAACAAACGCTGAGTGCCACCATCGGCGTAAATACAATCATCTTTGCACTGGCTGCAATCGGATTGAATATGCACTTTGGTTACACCGGCCTTCTCAATTTCGGGCAGGCAGGCTTTCTTGCGATCGGCGCATATAGCGTTGCAGTTCCTGTGATCTCCTTCGGATTACCTCTCTGGGTGGCATTCCTGATTGGAATATTCAACTCAGTAATTTTCGCACTGATACTTGGTGTACCGACCCTCCGTCTTCGTGCCGACTATCTGGCGATCGTGACCATTGCTGCGGCGGAAATTGTTCGCCAGATTGCACGTTCAGCAACCTTCAACTCGACCTTGGGTGGATCTGACGGTATTACAGGTAAATTCGGTGCAGAATTCTTCGCGCTTAATCCATTTAAGTCAGGACTCAATACTCCGATCCTTCGCTTCAATGCAAATGATCTCTGGGTTGTGATTACCGGTTGGCTACTTGTTGCTCTCATCGTCTTCATTATGTGGATTATGGTGAACTCTCCTTGGGGTCGCCTGATGAGAGCTATTCGTGAAGATGAAGATGCAGTCAGATCGTTGGGCAAAAATGTCTACCTCTACAAGATGCAATCTCTGATTATCGGTGGCGTCATTGGAGCATGTGGTGGCTTTGTCTACGCGCTTTCACGTCAATCAGTACAGCCAGATAACTATGGAACCGCGCTTACCTTCTTCGCCTATACCGTGCTAATCCTCGGTGGCGCAGCACGCGTTTTCTCTCCTGTCATCGGAGCGATGATCTTCTGGTTCTTGATTGTCTTTATCGAACAAGTTCTCCGTCAAGGGGTAACCAACGATCTCATCCCTGATTGGTTGATCGGTGCCAATCAGGTGAGCCAGATTCGCTTCATGCTGATGGGAATCGGCTTGATGCTCCTCATGATTTACCGCCCGCAAGGAATTTTTGGTGACAAGAAGGAGTTGGCCCTCGATGCAAAGGCATAGTGTGAGTGGCAACGATTTCGTTGCAGTAACGGCAGAAACTCCAGGATCGGCAAAGCCAGATCCGATTTTGATTGCAGATCACATCACCCGTACCTTCGGAGGACTTACCGCTGTCAACGTCGACCACCTTGAGATTCAGCGCGGTTCAATCACCGCACTCATAGGTCCTAACGGCGCTGGAAAGACAACCTTCTTCAACCTTCTCACCGGTTATGACGCCCCTAACTCTGGGACCTGGAGTTTCAATGAGAAGGCACTTAACGGAATTCCTCCGCACAAAGTTGCGCGATTAGGAATGGTGCGCACCTTTCAATTAACGAAAGCGCTCTATCGTCTGACAGTTCTTGAGAATATGGCTCTGGGAGCTCGAGGACAGAAGGGTGAATCACTATTGACTTCACTCTTTCCTTGGGTGTGGAAGGCGCAAGAGCGTGATATTCAGGAGAAAGCCATCTCTATCCTGACTAATTTTAAACTCATTGATAAGAAAGACGATTTTGCTGCAGCGCTCTCAGGTGGTCAGAGAAAGTTACTTGAGATGGCTCGTGCGCTGATGGTCGAGCCGGAGATGGTAATGCTCGATGAACCAATGGCCGGCGTTAATCCGGCACTCAAGCAATCTCTCCTTGAGCATATTAAGGAACTTCGCAATCAAGGAAAGACCGTACTCTTTGTTGAACATGATATGGATATGGTCCATGAGATCAGTGATTGGGTCATTGTTATGTCTCAGGGTCAAGTTATTGCAGAAGGAACCCCGACGTCGGTTATGAAGAATGAGCACGTCATCGAGGCATATCTGGGTGCTCACCACGATGTAGATCTCTCCGCAGAAGGTGAGAAGAAATAATGAATGTATCTATGAATACAACCGGCCATGGCAAGAGATTGGTCGAGGCTAGGGACCTCATAGCTGGATATCTTCCTGGAATTAACATCCTTAACGGATGTAATCTCTATGCCGATCAAGGCGAGCTAGTTGGAATCATCGGACCAAATGGAGCTGGTAAGTCAACTCTACTTAAAGCACTCTTTGGACTAGTGAAGATTCGAGAAGGATTCGTCACCCTTCAGGGGGAAGAGATTACAAATATGCGCGCCGATGAACTCGTTGGACGTGGCATCGGTTTTGTCCCGCAGAGCAATAACGTGTTTCCATCGTTGACAATTGAAGAGAATCTTCAGATGGGTGCCTTCCAATCCTCCGCTTCGTTTACTGAGCGCTTTGAATTTGTTACTGACCTATTCCCTACCCTCGGGACTCGTCGCAAGCAACGTGCAGGCTCCCTCTCAGGCGGTGAACGTCAGATGGTGGCGATGGGCCGCGCACTGATGATGAACCCTTCTGTTCTTCTTCTCGATGAACCAAGCGCTGGATTGTCCCCTGCACTACAAGATGAAGTTTTCGTTCGCGTTCGCGAGATCAACAAGATTGGTGTCACAGTGATCATGGTTGAGCAGAATGCCCGCCGCTGCCTGCAAATTGTTGATCGCGGTTACGTGCTAGACCAGGGCAAGAATGCATATGAAGGTACAGGTAAATCGCTTTCTACAGATCCAAAGGTGATCGAGCTCTATCTCGGAACTCTGGCAAAATAAAAACTCAGGCAAGATAATCTGTATATAGAAGAAGGCCCCCCGGTTATCCGGGGGGCCTTCTCTTACTTTCTTGAGCTAGTTACTCGCCCGCAGGAACATCACCAGAAATGAACTGCTCTGGTAGCGCTACGTACTTGTTATTAGCTGTGTATTCGTAGATACCCATTGTTGCGTATGAAGGGTCTCCATTATCTGCAAACTCGACTGGGCCAGAAACGCCGTCGTAGTCGATGTCAGTTCCTTCTGCGATCAAAGCCTTGCACTCAGCGAAGGTTGTGCACTTAGTGCCACCCTTTGAAACTGAGACGAGGTTATCGCGGATGGTCTTTCCATCTGTTGCTCCACCCTGCTCTGCAGCGAGTGCAATCAGGATCACTGCATCGTATGACTCAGCAGCGTATGAGAAGTCGGTAAGTGCTGGATCTACTCCAAGAAGACGCTCTTGGAGGCTTCCATCTGCAAATACACCAGGAAGAGTCGCCTTAACGCCCTTCATGATTCCTGCAGGAAGATCCGCGTAAGCACCACTTGAAAGGTTTCCATCAACAAGATATGTCTTTACCTTATCTGGACCGATTCCCTGCTTGATCAACTCTGTGAAGATCTTTACAGTCTCATCGAATCCGATGATTGCAATTGCGTCTGGCTTTGCAGCCTTAGCCTTTGCAACGTCTGCTGAGAATTCAGCAGCTGTTGGGTTATAGACAATGTTGGTTGATGTGCCTGAGAAAGCAGCCATTGCGTACTTAGCAAGACCGTTTCCGTAAGCGTCATCAAGGTTAAGAACTACAATGTTCTTTGCACCCTCTTTTGCCATCAACTGTCCAAGAACTGCTCCCTGGAATGTATCTGATGGAGCGGTACGGAAGTAGTAGCCATCATCAGCATAGTTTGTGAAGTCTGGTGATGTGTTTGCAGGAGAGAAGTGAACAATTCCAGCACTTGAAATCTTATCGATTACTGTAAAGGAAACTCCTGAAGAAGCAGCACCGACGATTGCGCTCACACCAGCTGAGATGTGAGAGTCAGCTGTCTGCTGTGCGATATCAGAGCTTGTATCTCCGGAATCGCCACGAATGTGCTCAATATCTGCACCTAGTACTCCACCTGCAGCATTGATTTCAGCAACAGCTAAATCAACGCCTGCGAACTCAGGTGGTCCAAGGAAAGCAAGGCTTCCTGTTTCTGGTAGAAGTGAACCGATCTTCAGTGCACTTGAACCACTATCGCTTGAGCAGCCAGCAAGAACTAAGCTTGCAATTGCCGCAGCGACCACGATGGTCGCTCTATTAAATTTCTGCATTTTCTTCCTTTCGGTAAGTACCATCTTGAACACCCCTATCCGCACATTCGGGATAAAGCATGTAGATAGATCGGGAAAGCATAACTGCATCAAGGGCAAAGGTAAATGGAATCGGCGTAAAGACTCGTATGAAGGCCCCATCAAGGAGCCCTCAGATGCATATTTCTAGAAGTTCAGCTTCCTCGCCTGGTCTGGATCGGCCACAGCCAGCGCCACATCCTTCATGGTCATGCGCCGGTCCATAGCCGCCTTCTGAATCCAGGAGAAGGCCTCTGGCTCGGTGAGGTTGAGAGCAGCCATCAAGATCCCCTTGGCTCTATCGATAACTTTCCGCGACTCAAGTCTTTCGTGAAGATCTGCTACTTCATTTGCAAGTGACTTCATCTGCACATGGCGACTAATTGCAATCTCAATGGCAGGAATCAAATCATTGATCGTAAAAGGTTTAAGTACATATGCCATTACTCCCGCATCACGTGCGCGATCAACCAGATCTCGTTGACTAAAGGCGGTGAGCATTAGGACTGGGCAGAAAGAGATAATTTCTTCTGCTGCGCTAATTCCATCAAGAATCGGCATCTTCACATCTAGGATCGCAAGATCTGGTTGATGTTCCTTAACAAGTTCTATCGCCTGCGCACCATCGGCTGCTTGGGCAAGAACTTCGTAACCAGCTTCAATCAGCATTTCAACTAGATCCATACGGATCAGCGCTTCATCTTCAGCGACAACTATTCGCACACGAGGATTCTGTGTGGATTGATTCTTAGTGTTGCTCATGTGCCCCGAGTCGGATTCGAACCGACACTATGCAGTGTTTGAGACTGCCCTCTCTACCGTTGGAGTACCGAGGCGTATGAGACTAATCCTAACCCGTTTTCGAGTGTGCGCCGAATCCTTGGTCTATCGGTATGCAGGAGCGACGCCAGCAACGGCATCGCCCATACGGTGCACACGCATTGCATTGGTCGAACCAGGAATTCCAGGAGGCGATCCTGCAACGATAATGACGTTATCTCCGATAGTCGTTCTTTTGCTTTCAAGAAGAAGGCCATCGACCTGCTTGACCATCTCATCAGTATGAGAGACAACTGGAGTAATCATTGGTTCCACACCCCACGTCAGCGCTAGGCGGTTATAGGTTCCACGATCTGGAGTGAGAGCAAGAATAGGAATCGGCGAGCGAAGGCGAGACATGCGACGAGCAGAGTCACCACTTTGCGTGAATGCAACAAGAAATTGCGCGCCAACAATCGTTCCTACTTCAACCGCTGCCTTTGTAATCGCACCACCCTTAGTGCGCGGTTCATGCTTCAAAGGGCGAATTCTCTCAAGCCCACCCTCTTCAGTTCGCTGAATAATTCGAGCCATCGTCTGCACCGCTTCGAGAGCAAAATCTCCGATGCTGGTTTCACCTGAAAGCATGAGCGCATCTGCGCCATCGAGAACAGCATTAGCGCAGTCTGTCGCCTCTGCTCGAGTCGGCGTAGAGTTTGTAATCATCGAATCAAGCATCTGCGTGGCGACAATGACAGGTTTTGCGGCATCGCGCGCAAGTTCGACACAACGCTTTTGAACCAAAGGCACATCTTCAATCGGCAACTCAACTCCAAGATCACCTCGAGCCACCATAATTCCATCAAAAGCATCAACGATCCCTACGAGATTTTCTACTGCTTGCGGTTTTTCAATCTTGGCAATCACCGGAATCCTGATTCCCTCTTCATCCATAATGCGATGTACATCTTTAATGTCTTCGGCGCTGCGCACAAAAGAGAGCGCGATGAAATCCGCTCCTGCCTTAAGTCCCCAGCGAAGATCGTCGATATCTTTCTCGGAAAGCGCCGGAACAGACACTGCGACTCCAGGAAGATTGATTCCCTTGTTATTGCTCACCGTACCGGGCTCGATTACGCGAGTGATGACATCGTTTCCAACGATGCTAGTTACCTCAACCGTTACCTTGCCGTCGTCGATTAAAATACGATCACCAGCTTTGCAATCCCCAGTAAGGCCTTTGTAGGTTGTTCCCACTCGATCTTTACTACCTTCAATCTCATCTGTTGTGATCGTAAAGACATCACCACGTTCTAAGTCATGAGGCCCGTCTTTAAATCGACCCAAGCGAATCTTCGGGCCTTGTAAGTCAACGAGAATTGCAATGGGTACGCCTGCGTTGTCGGCGGCGGCACGAACTTGGTCCAGCCGTTTCTGATGCTCTACATACCCTCCATGGGAGAGATTAAGGCGTGCCATATTCATGCCCGCTGCAATCAAGTCGCGAATCTTTTCAGGTGAATCAACAGCTGGACCCAATGTGCAAACAATCTTCGCGCGGCGCATGTTCAGATCCTATCTATCATCGGTGAAAACCAATGCGTTCGCAAGATTCTTTGCATTATTAGTGTTTGACCACATTAACGCTAGACCATAAGAGGTCGCGCCGTTGGCTCGATAGGAGACGGCAACTGTGTCTCTCCTTCGAGATAACGATCAACAGAAGCTGCAACGCTACGACCTTCTGCAATAGCCCAGACAATTAAAGATTGTCCGCGCCCAGCATCTCCGGCGACAAAGATCCCCTCGGATGTGCTCTGGTATCCCTCGTCACGCTTTACATTGGTGCGTTCATCAAGCTCAACCTCGAGTTGATCAAAGAGTGGAGTGCTCTGCGTACCAGTGAATCCCATTGCAAGGAATGCGAAATCGGCTGGAAGTTCACGTTCTGTCCCCGGCACTGGCTGGAATTTTCCGTTTACCATTTCGGTTTCAACAATTTTCAGAGCTTTCAGATTTCCATTTCCGTCACCGATAAATTCCTCTGTGCTGACGGCGAATACCCGCTGATCAAGTTCTTCGTGTGCACTAGAAACGCGATAAATCATTGGGTACATAGGCCATGGCTGCGCATCCGGACGTTCATCGGTTGGTCGAGGCATGATTTCAAGTTGAGTCACACTCGCTGCGCCTTGACGAACTGAAGTTCCAAGACAATCTGCTCCTGTATCTCCTCCACCCAAAATAACAACATGCTTACCAGCGACATTAATTTCTGGATTTGTTACCTCACCTAGGGCTTGCTTATTCCCCCATGGCAAGAACTCCATCGCTTGATAAATTCCTTTATTCTCGCGACCTTTAATCGGTAGGTCGCGCCATTGGGTAGCACCAAGAGCGAGAACAACAGCATCGTATTTTTGACGAAGTTCTGAGCCGGTAATGTCAACGCCTACGTTTACTCCTGTACGAAAACGCGTGCCCTCTTTCTCCATCTGAGTGAGACGACGATCAATAATGTTCTTCTCCATTTTGAATTCTGGAATGCCATATCGAAGAAGGCCGCCGATCTTGTCAGCGCGTTCGTATACGACGACTGTATGTCCAGCGCGAGTAAGTTGTTGTGCGGCGGCAAGGCCTGCTGGCCCAGATCCGATGACTGCAACTGTTTTTCCTGTGATCCGATCTGGCGGAAGTGGCTTCACGTCACCTGAACCAAATGCCTCTTCAATCGTACGGAGTTCTACCTGCTTAATGGTGACTGCATCAGCGTTGATTGCGACAACGCATGCTGTTTCGCATGGAGCTGGACATAGTCGCCCAGTAAATTCAGGGAAGTTATTTGTTGCATGCAAGCGAGCGACGGCCTCTGTCTTATCGCCACGCCACATGAGGTCATTCCACTCTGGAATGAGATTACCGAGTGGGCACCCCGAGTGACAGAAAGGAATGCCACAATCCATACAGCGACCTGCCTGCTTCTGTAGATGCTCCAGACTCTGTGGTTCGTAGACCTCTCGCCAATCTTTGATTCGCACATCAACTGGTCGACGCTTTGGCACCTCTCGAGGTGTTGTCAAAAATCCCTTTGGATCAGCCATTTGCTGCAACCTCCATTACATATTGATCGACAGGCAAACCTTCTCGCGTAGCTTTCTCCATCGCAGCAAGTACGCGCGCATAATCACGCGGCATTACCAATGAAATTCGACAGATAGAGTTTTCCCAATCGAGTAAGAGATTTCCTGCTACTTGTGACTCCGTCTCATTGAAGAAGCTCGTGATTATCGCGCGCAGCGACTCTTTTTGATCTGCTGGTACAGCCAAGATATCGACCATCTCTTTATTTACCAGATCCGGATTGAGATCTAGGACGAAGGCACGACCACCTGACATACCTGCAGCAAAGTTACGGCCAGTGTTACCGAGAATAACCACGGTTCCGCCCGTCATGTACTCACAGCCATGATCGCCGATTCCTTCAACAACTGCAGTAGCTCCGGAATTTCTCACACAGAAACGTTCTCCAACGATGCCGCTGATGAAGAGTTCACCGGAAGTCGCTCCATAACCAATGACATTTCCGGCGATGACATTCTCATGAGAATTAAATGTCGCGCTCTCATCTGGACGGAGGATGACGCGACCGCCAGATATTCCCTTGCCGACGTAGTCATTAGAATCACCAAATAATTTGAGTGTTAAGCCCGATGGGATAAATGCTCCGAGTGATTGGCCGGCTGATCCTCGAAGAGTTACTTGAACAGTATCTCGAGGAAGTCCCTTACCGCCGAACTTACGAGTGATTTCAGCGCCCAGCATCGTTCCAACGGTGCGATTTACATTTCGTACTGGCGATGAAATAGATACAGCTGTTCCAGATGTAAGCGCTGGTTGAGCCTGGCTGATTAAGAGATTATCTAGCGCATTTTCAAGTCCATGATCTTGTGTTGTTACTTGGTAGAGCGCGCTCTCAACATCAGGACGAGCAAGTAGTGGTGATAGATCTAAACCACTCGCCTTCCAGTGATCGATTGCACCTTTGGTATCAAGGTATTCAACATGGCCGATTGCCTCTTGTAGCGTTTTGAAACCAAGGGATGCAAGAATTTCGCGAACTTCTTCAGCGATGTATTCGAAGAAGGTTTCTACGAACTCTGGCTTTCCTGTGAAGCGCTTACGCAACTCTGGGTTCTGCGTTGCAACTCCCACCGGACATGTATCTAGATGGCATACACGCATCATGACGCAACCAGATACAACCAGTGGCGCAGTGGCAAATCCATACTCTTCGGCACCGAGAAGGGCTGCGATAACAACATCTCGGCCTGTCTTTAGTTGCCCATCAGTCTGTACAACGATGCGATCACGTAGACCATTGAGAAGAAGAGTCTGCTGCGTCTCTGCCAGACCAAGTTCCCATGGTGCGCCAGCATGCTTGAGTGAAGTAAGAGGTGATGCTCCTGTGCCACCATCATGTCCAGAAATTAGGACAACGTCAGCATGAGCTTTTGATACTCCAGCCGCAACGGTTCCGACTCCGACTTCTGCAACTAATTTGACGTGAATGCGAGCATTCTTATTCGCATTCTTGAGATCGTGAATAAGTTGTGCGAGATCTTCAATGGAATAGATATCGTGATGTGGAGGAGGCGAGATGAGACCAACACCAGGTGTCGAATACCGCACTTGTGCGATCCATGGGTAGACCTTGTTTCCGGGAAGCTGTCCACCTTCTCCCGGCTTAGCTCCCTGAGCAATCTTGATTTGAATATCATCGGCGTTAACAAGGTATTCACTGGTAACACCGAAACGTCCCGAGGCTACCTGCTTGATTGAACTTCGCTTTGAATCACCATTTGCTTCGAGGGTAAATCGTGATGGATCTTCTCCACCTTCGCCAGTATTGGATTTTGCACCCAAACGGTTCATTGCAATAGCCAACGTTTCATGCGCTTCTTGGGAGATAGAACCGTATGACATCGCGCCAGTTGAAAAACGCTTAACAATATCTGCAACCGATTCAACTTCATCGATAGAGATCGGCTTGCCAGCGCTTGTACTAAAGGCAAAGAGTCCGCGGAGGGTCATGAGCGCTTTGCTCTGCTCGTCTACCGCCTTTGTGTAGCGCTTGAATACGTCGTATCTCTTCGAGCGAGTTGCGTGCTGCAAAGTAAAGACAGTTTCTGGATTGAAAAGATGTGGCTCACCATCTCTACGCCATTGATATTCGCCTCCGATAGGAAGTCGCTTGGTTCCTGGGACTTCTCCACCCGGTGGATATGCAATGTGATGACGCTTAATGGTTTCTTCGGCGATCACATCAAGATCAACACCGCCCAATCGCGAGGTTGTACCAACGAAGAATTCATCAACGACATCCTGAGCGATACCAATTGCCTCAAAGACTTGTGCGCCCGTATAGGAAGCAATCGTTGAAATACCCATCTTCGACATTACCTTGAGGACACCCTTTCCAAGTGCCTTAATAATGTTGTGAACTGCCTTCTCGGGAGTAATTCCAGTAATCACTCCTTGAATAACGAGATCCTCTGCGCTCTCCATTGCAAGATATGGATTTACCGCTGCTGCTCCATACCCAATAAGTAGTGCCACATGATGTACTTCACGAACATCTCCGGCTTCTACTACGAGGCCTACTTTGGTTCGAGTCTTCTCACGAATCAGGTGGTGATGAACTGCAGCTGTGAGCAGGAGTGATGGAATCGGTGTGTCTTCGGCATCTCCATTGCGATCGGAGAGAACAATAATGCGCGCACCATCTGCGATCGCTGCACTTACCTCAGATTTAATTTCTTCAAGGCGCATACGTAGTGTGTTTCCATCACCTGAGACAGGGAAAAGTCCACGCACTACATATGACTGAAGATTTGGATAATCCTCATCAGCATTTACATTGATGATCTTGGCAAGCTCGTCATTATCAATAACAGGGAAAGGAAGACTAATCTGGCGACAGGATTGTGGGCCAGGATCTAGCAGATTGTGCTCTGGTCCAATTGATCCGGCCAAGCTGGTGACAAGCTCTTCGCGAATTGCATCCAGCGGCGGATTGGTTACCTGCGCAAATAGTTGCGTGAAGTAATCAAAGAGTACGCGAGGCTTATTTGAGAGCGCAGCAATTGGCGTATCGGTTCCCATGGAACCCAACGCTTCTCCCCCACCCTTTGCCATTGGTGTGATGATGATGCGCAACTCTTCTTCCGTGTAGCCAAATGCACGTTGACGCCGAAGTACTGATGAGTGCGGATAGATGATGTGCTCACGCGCTGGAAGATCAGAGAGTTTGACTACGCCATCTTCAACCCATTTTCCATACGGAGCGGCATCAGCCAATGAATCCTTAATTTCATCATCTTCAATAATTCGACCAGCGTTGATATCAACTAAAAACATCTTGCCTGGCTGCAAGCGACCTTTGCGAACAATGGAATCTGCTGGAAAATCAAGTACTCCCGATTCGGATGCCAGAACGACAAGGCCATCACGTGTTACCCAGAATCTGGAAGGGCGTAATCCATTGCGATCAAGGACCGCACCCACCTGATTGCCATCTGTAAATGTCACACAGGCAGGTCCATCCCAAGGTTCCATCAAGGATGAATGAAATGCGTAGAAATCGCGACGCTTCTTCGACATCGTTGCATGATTCTCCCAAGCTTCTGGAATCATCATCAGTACTGCGTGTGGCAATGATCGGCCACCAAGATAGAGCAACTCTAGAACTTCATCGAAGGATGCTGAGTCACTTCCAGACATTTCAACGATTGGATAGAGGCGAGATAAATCACCAGGGATCAGATCACTTGCTAGAAGTGATTCACGCGCGCGCATCCAATTGCGATTTCCTTTAACAGTATTGATCTCGCCGTTGTGAGCAATAAAGCGATAAGGGTGGGCCAATGGCCAAGACGGAAAGGTGTTGGTAGAAAATCTTGAGTGAACAAGTGCTAAAGGTGAAACTACGCGCTCATCGCTGAGGTCTGGAAAGAATTCCTCTAACTGGCCAGTGGTGAGCATTCCTTTATAAACAATTGTCTGAGATGAAAATGATGGGAAGTAGATTTCGCCTTGGTGCTCTGCTTGCTTGCGCAACGCAAAAGCCATACGGTCAAGTGCGATTCCACTTTCTCCATTAAGTGATTTAACAAATAGTTGCTTAAAGATTGGCATTACAGATCGTGCGGTTGAACCCACTGATGAAGGATTTGTCGGAACGTCCCGCCAACCAATAACGACGAGATTTTCTTCTTTTGCTAACTTCTGGAAAAGTGATGTGGGATCGAAACCTTCTTGAATAAATGCAATACCCGTTGCATAGCTTCCTTCGACAGGTAGATCGAATGCGGTGACGGCGCGATAAAAGGCATCTGGAATACGAATAAGGATTCCTGCACCATCTCCGCTATCGGGTTCGGCACCTGCTGCGCCACGATGTTCGAGGTTGCGAAGTGCGGTCAGGGCTTGGGCAACAATGTCGTGTGTTGCAACTTTGTTAAGAGTGGCAACCATCGCAACACCGCAGGCATCATGTTCGTTTGCAGGGTTATATAACCCCTGCGCTGCTGGAAATGTCGATGGAAGAGCCATGGGATAAATCTCCTGTTGTCGTGTTCCGTTACATCAACGGGACAACGCTGACCCGAAGAAAAGGGTATCAACTCAGAGGCGAGGATGGTAGGTGAAGCGCTCTTCGGTCTTAGCCAAGGGTGATGTGAAAGAGTCGGCCGATTCCAGCTGTGACCACCATGCCGAGCGAACCTCCAATGAGCACTCTGACGGTAGGGCCCATAGCTGGCTTACCGGCAATCTTTGCGCTGGTAATACCGGTGAAGAGAAGACCAATGAGGGCAAATACAACAATACTCAGAGCAATCGCACCAGGTGTTGGAGCAAAAACGCCAACGAATGGAACGAGTCCTCCCAATGTAAAACTGGCGGCAGATGCCATGGCAGCTTGCATAGGGCGAGCCTTGCTATGTGGTGTCTGCCCTAACTCATCACGAAGATGTGCCTCGAGCGGATCGCGATCGTGCATCTGCTGTGCAACTTGCTTTGCCAACTCTGGTGTGAGGCCTCGCTCCATATAAATCTGGGTTAGCTCAAGTAACTCCCCTTCGGGATCTATCGCTAAATGTTCAATCTCTAAATGACGATCAGAGTCTTCCACATCATTTTGTGAACGAACCGAAACATACTCACCCACTGCCATCGACATTGCACCAGCAACAATTCCTGCAACACCTGCGGTGACAATAAATCCACTTTCATCTGGAGCGGCTGCTGTGACACCAATCATTAAGCTTGCTGTTGAAACGATTCCATCATTTGCGCCAAGGACGGCTGCCCGTAACCAACCAGCGCGATGTGCGCGGTGTTCACGATTTCTTTGATAGACATCCTCTAATCCCATGTCGGTAAGAGTACCTGAGGGATTAAATCTTTGAACTCTTTTTCTGTAATTTGGCGAAAATTACAAGTGCGGCGAGTCCGATAACGACGCTCACCCACTCGTTCTGGCGCAATCCAAAGAATTCATTGGCAGAGTCGATCCGTACACCTTCGATGAAGAATCTTCCCAGGCAGTACAAGGCGATATAGAGTGCGAAAGTCTGACCGTGCCGCAACCGTGATGTGAAAATAATCAAGAGAGTTGCAATCAGAAGGCACCAGATGGCTTCATAAGCAAAGGTCGGATGAAAAGTTTCAAATTCGGCATAACCGCGGGGCCGCGAACGTAGTGGTACTTCAAGTGCCCACCATCCTTGTGCAGGTCCTCCAAAAAGCTCGACATTAAACCAATTACCAATTCGACCGATAGCTTGCGCAATCAAGATTCCGGGAGCAAGAGCATCGAGTAATTGTGGAAATGTTGGAAAATCAACTTCAGGTCGAGATTTCTTCGCTCGTATGAAACCAATGTATGCACCCACGGCACCGAGTGAAATGGCTCCCCAAATCCCGAGTCCACCTTTCCAGATGGCAAAGGCGTCGAGAAAATTACCGCCTCTTCCAAAGTAATCCGAAGGATCTGAGATCACGTGGTAGATACGCCCACCAATAATTCCTGAAGGCACAGCAAAGAAAGCAACATCTGCGACAACAGATGTGAGCTCTGGATTGACTGCGCGAAGGCGTTTATCCCCCAGCCAGATGGCAACAGCGATTCCGGCAATGATGCAGAGCGCGTAAAAATGTAGCGTCAGCGGCCCTAGTTCAAGGTAGGACGAACTAGGCGAAGGGATTGAATGAGTAAAGTTTCGAGACATCACTCTCGAGCTACTTTATTGCTGCTTCAACCGCGGCCCTAAACTCATTGACATCAAAGTTTGGATTCTGTCGATTCCACACTTTGCCGTTAATCAACACCGTTGGCGTGCCACGAACCCCGTAGCCTTCCATAGACTCCATAGCTGCAGCGACATTAACCAACTTAGATTTATTCTTTACGCAGTCAGAGAAGGATTGAGAGGAGATTCCGACTTTCTCTCCAATTGCGATCAAGTTATCGTCATTGAGAAAGCCTGAATTTTCAACGCTGGATTGAACGTCATAGAGCGCTTTGTGAAGATCTATGAACTTACCTTCATCAACAGCGCAATATGCAGCATTAGCCGCACCGATAGATTCATCATCTTTTTGGCCGTTTCCAAGGAATGACAAAGGGTGATAGACAACTTCTGCCTTCTTCTCAGTGATCAGTGATGTGAGATACCCGCCGATCGGATCTTCAAAGAACTTACAGACAGGACATTGGAAATCTTCAAAGACATTAATGCGCAATGGCAGACCTGCGTTGAAGACAATGCCATCTCCTTGAGCTGGATCAACTGTGGCTGGAACGTTTCCAATCGGAGAAAATGATTCAAGAGCTACGAGCGAAGCGTTGCTTTCTTTTTCTTCACTTGTGAGAAAAAAGAAGGCTCCCACTGCAACAACGAGTGCAACCATGCCGATGACAAGCCAGCGTGTAAATGGATCGCCGCCTTGGGTTTTAACAGAGTTCTTCTTCACTTTGCTCATCATTGAACCTCACTTGTTAGATGTACTGTGGACTGCTCTTCGAGGGAAAATTCTCCGTAAGGATACTTGAAAACACTGGGAGAGATCGATAAATCTTTCATCGACCCTCACGTACTCCCAAGGCCAATTGCTCAGCCAATTCTCGCACCGCCTTGAGGCCGGATTCTTCATCTGCTGCTTCCAAAAGGACATTGATAAAGGCTGAGCCGACGATCACACCATCGGCGTACGCGGCAACTGATCGGGCATGTTCTCGAGTTGAGACACCAAGTCCAACGCTCACCGGAGTATCGGTAGTCGTTCTGATTCGGGCGACAAGATCGGCAGCAGATGAAGAGACACTTGAACGAGTACCGGTCACACCCATCAGGCTTGCTGCATAGATAAATCCACCGCAAGATTCAGTGACAAATGGTAATCGCTTATCCGAAGTACTCGGTGCGACAACATAAATTCGATTGATTTTGTGACGATCAGTGGCAGCAATCCAAGCCGTTGATTCTTCAACTGTAAGATCTGGAGTAATCACTCCCGATCCCCCATTAGCGGCAATGGATTCTGCAAAATTTTCAACACCATAACGCTCGATTGGATTCCAGTAAGTCATAACAACTGCTGGAACTCCAAGATCTGTTGCGCATTTGAGAGATTCAAATACCTCTTTCGCACCCGTTCCTTGACTTAAGGACTGCACCGCTGCAGCTTGAATCGTTGGACCATCCATTACGGGATCGCTATATGGAAATCCAATTTCTATAGCATCTACTCCACCGGCGGCAAAGGCGGCGATTACTTTCTTACAGCCCTCGTGACTGGGAAATCCTGCAGGAATATATGCAATAAGTGCTGCTCGATTTTCACTCTTTGCTCGAGCAAGAACCTTATCGAGCCCCGTATCCAATAACACGTTAAAGCTTTATTCCGAAGTATTCAGCTGCAGTTGAAACATCCTTATCACCACGTCCGGAAAGATTAATGAGGAGAGTTGCAGATGGACCCATCTCTAAACCGACTTGCATTGCACCGGCTAAGGCGTGAGCAGTTTCAATGGCAGGAATAATGCCCTCAGTTTTGCAAAGGAGCGCAAATGCATGCATCGCCTCTGCATCGGTAATGGCGCGGTACTGTGCTCGACCAATATCGTGAAGAAATGCGTGCTCAGGGCCGACGCCTGGATAATCAAGTCCGGCTGAAATTGAATGAGATTCAACAGTCTGTCCGTTTTCATCTTGCAGAACGTATGAGCGAGTTCCGTGCAGAACACCTGGTGTTCCGCCTGAGATTGTTGCGGCGTGGCGTCCGGTAGAGACTCCGTCTCCTCCAGCTTCAAGGCCGATCAATGCAACGTTTACGTCGTCGATAAAGGGATGGAAAATTCCAATGGCATTTGATCCGCCACCAACACATGCCAGTACTGCATCGGGAAGTTTGCCTGTCAGTTCAAGAACTTGTGCACGAGCTTCAACACCGATGATCCGGTGGAAATCTCGTACCATCGTTGGAAATGGATGTGGACCAGCAACGGTACCGAGAAGATAATGCGTTGACTCCACATTAGTTACCCAGTCACGCATCGCTTCATTAATTGCATCTTTCAAAGTGCGAGAACCGCTGGTGACAGGAACAACTTCTGCACCCAGAAGTTTCATTCGAGCGACGTTAAGTGCCTGGCGCTTTGTATCTTCTTCGCCCATATAAACAACACACTCAAGACCCATCAGCGCTGCAGCAGTTGCAGATGCAACTCCATGTTGACCTGCACCGGTTTCGGCGATGATTCGCTTCTTGCCCATACGCTTAGTTAAAAGCGCTTGACCTAAAACATTGTTGATCTTATGTGAACCGGTGTGATTGAGATCTTCGCGCTTAAGAAGAATGCGCGCACCACCTGCATGCTCAGCAAATCGTGGAGCCTCGGTGATAATGCTTGGTCGTCCTGTGTATGTGCGATGTAAGTGATCTAGCTCTGCGATAAATGCTGGATCTGTTGATGCGGCAATATGTGCCTGCTCTAACTCTTCGAGCGCTCCGATGAGAGCTTCCGGAACAAAGCGGCCACCATACGGACCGAAATGACCAATGATTTTCTCTACTTGAGTTGTCATGGGGCTGAGGGTACTAGAGACCACGCAGGGTGCGCAGTGCAGAAAGTGGGTCGCCAGCGCGGACCAAGGCCTCGCCCACCAGGATTGCATCAGCGCCGTGAGATTGCGCGCTCTCTACCTCGGCTCGCGTGGAGATCCCTGACTCTGCCACCTTAATAATCGTCTCTGGAATCTCGGGCAATAATTCAACGAATGCTCGTTGATCAACCTCAAGTGTCTTGAGGTTTCTGGAATTTATTCCGATGATGCGCGGCTCTATCTCCATTGCTCGCTCAAGCTCATCGTGGGTGTGCACTTCGATCAGACTTGCCATACCCAACTCGGTGGCCATCTCGAAGTAATCTCTCAGTTGATGCGTAGATAGCGCAGCAACTATCAGCAGCACTACATCTGCACCATAGGCACGCGCTTCATAAAATTGATACTCATCAACCATAAAATCTTTTCGCAGAATTGGAATCTTCACCGCAGAGCGCACGGCAGTTAAATCTTCAAGTGAGCCGCCAAATCTGCGCTTCTCTGTCAGCACACTGATGACGCTTGCCCCCGCTTCTTCATAGGTCGAGGCAAGTGATGCTGGATCTGCAATATCTGCCAAAACTCCCTTGCTGGGTGATGATCTCTTCACCTCTGCGATCACAGATACGAGATCGCCACGCAAGCTTTCATGAGGATCGATTGGTGCGGGTGCATGTTCGAGTTTTTCTTGCAGATCATGAAGCGGCAGTCTTCGTGCTGCCAAATCTTCTCTCACTCCCTCAATAATTGAGTCAAGGACGCTCATTGTGTGCCTCATCTGTTGGATCTATCCCATGATCTTGTGCGCTCCAGAGAGATCGAGTTCTCGGCTTACGTTCATAACGTGATGAGAGCGAGAATTTCTTACTGATTAACACGACGATAAATGAAATGATGATTGCACTTATTGCAACTGGCAGGAGGTCGATCATCTCTTACTCACCATTGCTTGCGCAGCGTTAATTGCACCTAACACTGCTGCAGCCTTATTGATACATTCTTGATTCTCAGATTCAGGTACCGAATCGGCAACTACACCGGCACCTGCTTGAACGTAGGCGCGCCCTTGAAAGAGTAGAGCTGTGCGAATCGCAATACATGTATCTACATTTCCAGTGAAATCTAAGTATCCGATTGCGCCACCATAAAGACCGCGACGATGTGGCTCAAGCTCTTCAATAATTTCCATGGCACGAGGTTTTGGCGCACCCGAAAGAG
>JBIPNL010000055.1:0-7618 GCA_044373255.1 Candidatus Planktophila sp.
ATTTGAATCATTTGCGATTTTTTCTGCTCTCTCAGGAAGCAAAACAGCGGCATCACCAACATAAGGGAACCTGATTGCATATATATTCGATTGATAGCGGCGCTTGATGTAGCGCACGGTTTGTTCGTCGACAACCTTCGAGAGTCCATAAGCGTCAGAGACACGATAAGGATGCTCATCATCAATGGGAAAATAGATGGGGGCTAAGGGCGTTTGAGAGAATGAAAAACCCAATGCCGAGATACTGCTGGCGTGGATAATTGTTTTCACATCGCGCTCTGCTGCCATGGTGAGAACATTGAATGAAGAAACCGAGTTTTTCTCAAATACCTCTCGTGGCGGATCGTTTCGTGGTGTTCGTATAGCAGCTAGATGAATCACACAATCGATGTTGACCATAGCTTCAGAGATCAGTTCTGCATCAGTGGCACTTCCATAGAATGTTTGTGAACACAGGCTTGGAGTCTCTGCATCTTTTGTTACACCAATCGTTGTGAACCCGACGGAGTTGAACTGTTGAACCATCGCTGTACCGAGAAGCCCATTGCAACCGGTGATCAAGACTCGAAGCGACATACCCATCATCGTCCCATCTTCACAGCGAATTTCAGTCTATTTCAGGCTTGAGATCGACCCGACGAAGCAAGACTTTAGCTGAAAGAGCCTTGCATTGAAAGTGGCTTTCTGTAAAACTTCTCTACATGTGTGCATGGGCCAAAAGAAGCGCCAGGATGGCCCACGTATGAGAGCAAGTAGCGAATCAATCGTTGAATTTAATCGGATTAACCCAATTTTATCTGCAAAGAATAATTTTCAAGATCTTGGCGATCAAGAACAGAGATGTGCGTTAATTCTTATCAACGAACCATCTGTAATCATTCGTTCGTCAATCTCAGATTTTGCAGACTATGCCAAGACTTCGCAGGCCACGGTTGTGAGATTTGCTAAGAAACTTGGATTCGTTGGTTATCCGCACCTCAAATTAGCCGTTGTTGCCTCCATGGGTTTTCAAGTGGGATCTCAAGCACAAGGTGCAGAGGAGCTCGAGCTAGGAATCAAGCCTGACGATCCCATGGACACGATGATCGAAAAATTAATGAACACCACAATTTCAACTGTAAGAATGACGCGCAATCTTGTCGATCAGGATGAGATAGCGAGATTAGTCGAACAGATTTCGAAATCCAATCTTGTTGCCACATATGGTGCAGGCGCCAGCAATCTTGTTGCAAAAGATTGCCAACTCAAATTTGCCAGACTTGGAAAAGCGGCAATCCATTTCCATGACAATCATCAGGCACTCTCTTCAATTGGAATGTTCTCAGAGGGCGATATCTTGATTCTGGTGAGCCATTCCGGTAAAACCGTTGAGCTGTTGACGGTAATGAATGAATTCAAGGCTCAGGGAGTTCTGATTGCGACCATAACCAATGATTCAAATAGTCAGCTAGCAAGGCAATCAGATTTTGTGCTCTTGACTCAGGCAGAACGTAGAGCGATTCGAATCGGAGCGACCGTCAGTCGAGTCGCACAACTCTTTATTGTTGATTATTTGACGATGGCCTGGGCTCAACGCTCATGGGCTTCAGCAAAAACGGCCTCAGAGGCCGCGAGTGATGCAGTGACCCGTAGCAATAATGCAACGTCGGTCGACATTAAGAATTGGTCCAAACAAGGGTCAATACCCGCAAGGGTTAGTAAGTCATCCACTGTAAGGGGGAAAAATGAAAGGTAATACATTGGCACGTCGTGTTGTAGCAATGTCATTATCAGTAGCTATCGCGGTCTCGGGAAGCATTTTTGCTGTCTCCAGCGCGAAAGCTGCAGATGTTGACTTGACTATGTACAGCTGGCGCGTAGAAGACAAGGTCTTCTACGAAGATGTCATCAAGACATTCAAGGCAAAAAATCCAGGAATTAACATTAACTACCAGTCATTCCCATCTGCTGACTATCAGACAATTCTGATGTCTGCGATGGCAGCTGGTAAGGGTCCAGATATTGTGCACGTACGTGCTTATGGCGCACTTGATCAACTCGTTGTGCCTGGCTACCTAAGCCCATTGGAAATGAGTGAGGTAAAGGGTCTTAATAAGTATTCAAAGGATCTATTGAACTCACAGCGTGGATTCAGCGATAAGAGACTATTTGGTGTTCCTTTTGCAACACAGAACCTAGGTATCTTTTACAACGCTGCCTATCTTCGCGAGGCAGGAATCTTCTCACCACCTAAGACTTACCCAGAGTTCCTTGAACAACTCAAGAAGGTAAAGGCTTCAGGCCGCCAGGCCCTTGCTAACGGTGGTTCTACACACATTGAACAAATGTGGGGAACAATCGCTCCGATGTTCTACGGCGGAACTACATTCTTTGATGATGTTGTCGACGGTAAGAAGACATTCACCGATCCCGCATTTATAAAGTCACTCGAGGCAATGCAAGAGCTATTTCCTTACATGCCAAACAATGCAACCGCAGTGTCATACGATGCTTCCCGTGCGCTTTTCTTTAGTGGAAAAGCTGCATTCTTCATGGGTGGAATCTTTGAACTAGGTTACTTCCGTACCCAGAATCCAAAGATCAAGTTCAACTTCATGCCTACACCTCCAATGACTCCAGGTGGAAAGCAGTTCGTCTCAACTTGGGCTGATGGCGGTTATGCCATTAACTCCAAGACTAAGAGCCGTCCAGAAGCTCTCAAGTTCTTGAACTACTTGGCTTCAAAGGAATTCGGACAGAATTTCACAGACACAATCTCACAGATCTCTGCAGTACCTGGAGTACGTGTCCGTGACATGACGCTTGGTAAGGCAGCATCTGCACAAATCAAGTTTGGAACTCCTTACATCATGCTCGTTGGATTCCGTTACAAGAACCCAACAGGTTCGTCTCTACTTCAGACAGGCATACCAAATATGCTTAATGGATCAAAGACTGCAAAGCAAGTAGCAGAAGATGTAAATAAGGGTGTGGGCGCTTGGTTTGCACCGTTTGCAGGAAAGATCGCAACCCCTTAGCAGCCATCTCGTTGAGATGACTTAGTCTGGTGAGGGAGAGCCGTTCGCGGCTCTCCCTCATAGACCTAACGAAGAAGGAATACTTTGAAAAATCGTTCGATCCATTCTTATCAAAAACCATGGATAGTGCTTTTTATAGCTCCTGCACTCATCCTGACCTTCATATTCACTGTGATTCCTGCAATGACGCTGTTAAGTTACAGTCTCTTTAGTTGGGAGAGTTTTAAGCGAATAGAGTTCATTGGATTCGCCAACTTCGAACGTTTGACTCAATTCCCGTTTAGGCAAGACTTCACCTTGGCTTTTTCAAATAACGTCAAGGTTTTCTTTCTTCTTATGTTTGTCCAAACATCTGTGGGCCTTTTATTGGCCTATGCCATCTACACGCTCAAGCGAGGAAAGAAATTCTTCCAGGCCGTTGTCTTCTTGCCTGTAATTCTCTCCTTGGTAATCGTGGCCTTCATCTGGAAACTTATTTTTGATCCTCTTTTCGGCCCAATCAATTCGTTAGCGGTGCAAATGGATTGGCCTTGGCTTAACCAGCCGTGGCTAGGTGAACCTGGTTTAGCTCTGTACACGCTTATTTTCATCGGTTTTTGGCGATGGGTAGGTTTTCCAGCAATTGTCTTCCTCGCGGGAATGAATAGCATCAATGATGAGTTCTTGGAAGCGGCGCGAATTGATGGAGCATCAGAAGGTCAGATATTCCGGAAGATTATTTTCCCATTGATGGCGCCTTCCTTCACTATCATCGCAATCCTGACCTTTATTGGTGCATTTGAATGGTTTGAACTTCCATATGTCATCGGCGGTGTTACAGGTCAGCCTGGCGGAAGTACAACCACAATGGCACTGCTCTTCTACAGACTTGCATTCGGAACTGTTGATAGCGCAACCGTTGATGTTGGAATGAGTTCTGCAATCGGTGTGGTTCTCTTTGTCTTTGTCGGAATTGGAGCCACTCTGGGCTCGTACTACCTCAGAAAACGGGAAGTCCAGCAATGAGCAAGATAAAAGCCCCAGCCGGCAATAAAGTCACCCATGTTGGAACTGAGGTACTCCTCAAAGGAGCACTCATTATTAATGCGCTAGGTGTCTTCCTGCCGCTTGTCTTCATGATCAACTCCTCATTCCGTACTTCAGCAGAGCTCTTTACATCTCCTTTGCAGCCCGCATCATCATTTGATCTCACAAATTACAAACTGGTCTTAACAGAAGGTAACTTTGTAAATTTCTTTATGAATTCTTTTATTATCACCTTCTCAGCAACTGCGATCGTGATCGTATTCGGTTCAAGTGCGGCGTATGCCTTGGCACGATATTCATTCAAACTCAATGGAGTTATCTATATTTTCTTCCTTGCCGGACTCCTGATTCCTGCCAAGCTTGCATTAGTTCCGCTTTTTATTCAGATGAAGAATATGGGGCTACTCGATAGCCGAATAGGCTTGATCCTGGTCTATGCAGCAGGTGCTATGCCTGCAGCTGTATTCATCTTCACAGGTTTTATTAAAGCGCTGCCTGCAGATCTAGATAATGCTGCACGAATCGATGGCGCTAAGGAGTATCAAGTTTTCACAAAGGTGATGTTGCCTTTGATTGTTCCTGTGACTGGAATTGTAGGCATCTATTCAGCTATTCCAATCTGGAATGACTTCCTCCTACCTCTGGTCTTTGTCAGGGACGAGTCGAAGATGACGATTATGCAAGGTATATCAGTCTTCTTTGGAGAGTACGGAGCTGATTGGGGAGCACTCTTTGCCGGCTTAACAATGGCGGCACTTCCATTAGTAATTCTCTACGTGATCCTCAGCGGTAAGTTCATTAAAGGTCTTACGGCTGGTGCAACAAAAGGATGATGTCAAAGCCATCAATTCTTAAATCTCAAGAGATTATTGTCTCGTCTCAGGCTGTAGCTGGATCAGTTCTTCATGATCCAGAAGCACTTACTCGCATCGCAATAGATGCGATAGCAGGAGGTGCTACTGCACTTCGCTTAGCTAGCGCAGATACTGTGAGATTGGCAAAGAGCCGAGTACATGTTCCGATCATCGGTTTAATCAAGACTCAGCGAGAAAATTTTGAACCACGGATTACTGCAACCGCACAAGAAATACTCCAGCTAAAAGACGCCGGGGCAGATATCGTCGCAATTGATGCAACGCACCGCGATCGCCCAGAACCTCTTCAGAGCCTCTTTGAAACTGCGCTCAGCAGCGAATTGGAGATCTTTGCCGATATTGCCACTCTCGATGAAGCAAAAGCCTCTCTTGATCGAGGAGCAACGTACGTCGCGACAACTATGGCTGGCTACACTAAAGATCGTGAAGCAACTGCTGGGCCAGATTTTGAGTTATTGGAAAAAGTGATTGGGCTAGGAGGCAAGACTGTGCTTGAAGGTCGCGTTTCTACTGCTCAGCACATAAGTCAAGCTTTTGATCTCGGAGCATATGCAGTAGTAATTGGGCGAGCGGTAACTAGTCCACAAACTATCCTCAGAGATATTTTAAAGTCGGTTGAGCTATGAAAAGTGTTCTCTGTATCGACTGTGGTGCAAGCTCGACAAAGTGGAGTTGGCGTGCCAAAGATGGTTCGTTGATATCTGGTAAAGCCCCTCATATAACAGGACACATTTTTGACGATGCTGAATGGCAACGAGTGAACTCAGTATTCCTTGAGATCAAAAATCAAATAGGTGAGATCGATGAATTTGTTATTGGGGTCACTGGACTTGATTCCACCAACCAAGTCTCGAAAGAACTGAATGTATTGCTACAGAAGATCTTCGCAATCGAGAAGATCACGCTCATGAATGATATGGAGTTAGCTTTCTCTGCCTTTTTCTCACCTGGAGAAGGCGTTTTTATCTACGCCGGAACAGGCTCGGTCGCTGCAAGTATTGATAAAAATGGAACTTTCCAACGCGCAGGCGGCTGGGGTTATCTCATTGCAGATGAAGGTGGCGGTTTCTGGATCGGGCAACAAGCGTTGAAACACGTGACGAGCAATTGGGATCGAGGAGCTCTTAATTGGAGTGATCCGTTGGTCGCTGCGACGATGAATAAAGCCGATGCCAAGGATTGGGATGGACTTCGCAAATTCGTATACAGCGGTGGTCGCCAAGCAGTTGCAACTCTTGCTCCAGAAGTGGCCAAAGCTAAATCTGAAGGATCTGAAGCCGCTGCATCAATTCTCCGTGAAGCCGGGAGTCATCTCGCAAAGCTCGCACTAGAGCTTCAAGAACGATTAGGTACTACCAAATTCGTAGCCATGGGTGGAGTCTTTAAGATAGATCACTTAATCTTTGATTCACTGTCGGAGAAACTAAATAATGACATACAGCTAGTTGATTCAGATATCTCTCGCGAATGGATTGTTAAAAACATCAACTCTTAATTTCTCATGCACTAGAAATGAGAGCGAAGTGACTTCGTCAAAAGCGCAAGAAGCGATGTCACAGATAGAATCCCTGCCAACACTAAATACGTAGGACCTACCCCATATTCCTCAACCGAAATTCCTGCGATCACCATTCCGAGAGGCGGAGCGGCGTAAAAAACTGCAGTTTGTACGCCAAAAACTCTTCCTTGCTGATCGGCTGGAACTCTCTGTTGAATGAGAGAACTTATCAATGGATTAAACGGCCCCCACGATAGGCCGAGGAAGAAACCTGCTGCAGCCAATATTGGCAGTGGCGGCAGAAAGGCCATTGGAATAATGCTGGCGGCTGTCGAGATAAGGATTGTACGTATAAGTGTTCTGCGAGAAAGTCGCGCACTAATCCATCCATAACCAAAGGATCCAATGGCAGAACCAGCCGCGAGTGCTGAAATCACAATTCCGAGACTGGCAGGTTGGCCTAAATCTTCAAAGTAAGTAGATAGCACTACAGTTTCGGTAGGCAAATATACAGTGGCAATAATCAAAATTGAAATTGTGATTGTGCGAAGTAGTTTGTCATTCCAAAGAACCTGAAAACCTATTCGAATACTGCGATCTGATACTTCGCCATTTTCTTGCGCTAGTTCGCGTGCCTCTCTACCAAGATTGCCCACTCGTAAGAATGTGATGCTCAATGCGGCAACGATGAAAAGGCCAGCTGAGGCCCAGAATGAATTAACAGCTCCGACAGTTGAAATCAAAGTAGCACCGACTGCTGGGCCAAGAATCCATGAAATACCCATAAAGCCATCATGAATTCCATTTAATCTATCGAGTTCGATCTCAGATGCCTTTGCTACATCAGCCAAAAGTGTTTTACGCGCCGTGTATCCAGCTGGATCAAAGATTGCACCCACTACGGCAAGAATCAAGATTGTTGAACTATTCAATCCTGTCGTCAGCGCCACGATCGGAAATGCAATCACCGCTAATGAGGAAAGTAAGTCTGCTCCGATACTCACGGCACGTCTCCCCAAGTGATCGACTAGCCAACCTCCGATGGGTGAAATCAATAGACCCGGCAAGGCAGAAATAGCAGCGACTAATCCAGCGAAAGCAGGAGAGCCAGTCTCTTCAAGTATGAGCCATGGAATTGTGATCATGACTATCGAGTTTCCAAGACCCGAAGAGAGATTGGAAAGCTGATGAAGGAGGACTGG
>JBIPNL010000056.1:0-7605 GCA_044373255.1 Candidatus Planktophila sp.
GCCATTCTTATGCCGTTTTTTGGCACCGGTGAGCGCTTTGAAGCAGGACCGTTCAATCTCTATCGTGAAAGCTTGCTAGCAGGGGCAGGAATTGTTGTGAAAGGAACCCTCGGTGTCTTAAGCGCCGTTGTTCTCTCAACAAGTACCACCGCGCGCGAGCTCCTGCGTGGACTAGAGAAGCTGCACCTGCCTAAGTTAATGGTGCAGATCGCCGCATTCATGTTGCGCTATGTCAACGTCATTAGCGATGAAATGGAACGT
Organism: Candidatus Planktophila sp.; assembly: GCA_044373255.1. Classification (GTDB taxonomy): domain Bacteria; phylum Actinomycetota; class Actinomycetes; order Nanopelagicales; family Nanopelagicaceae; genus Planktophila. The sequence goes on from JBIPNL010000056.1 coordinate 262, forward strand.
ATGAAAGTTGCCCGTGAGTCGCGTGGGTTTATTGCAACAGGGATCAAGGATTGGAAAGTCATTGCTACTGCTGCATCGGCTCTCTTTATTCGATCTTATGAACGCGGTGAGCGCGTGCACCTTGCGATGCTCTCTCGTGGCTATACAGGCGTCTTGCCTCATGACCAAAGCGAAGGTGCGCCACTTAAGATTTGGTTGCAGGGACTTGCACTGCCACTCTTTGCGCTTTCTATACTTATCTCAACACTTGTGATCGGATAAAAATGACAATCGCACCAAGCCTGCTTATTGAAGAGTTAGCTTTTGCCTACCCCGATGGTAACCAGGCGCTCTTTGGCGTAAACCTGCGCGTTGAACGCGGAGAACGCGTTGCCCTGCTTGGTCCGAACGGTGCTGGCAAGACAACTCTTGTTATGCATATGAATGGAATCCATCCAGCAGAGCATGGCAAGGTCAGTGTGGCTGGAGAAGTGATTGATACAAAAGATAAAGATCTCTTGCGCCGAATCCGTGGCAAAGTCGGTGTTGTATTTCAAGATCCTGATGATCAATTGTTTATGCCAACAGTCGGTGAAGACATTGCCTTTGGTCCTTACAACATGGGGCTACGTGGAGCAGAACTCGATAAGGCCGTTGATGAAGCGCTAGCGCTGGTGCAGATGTCAGAGTTCAAAGAGCGCCCTCCGCATCACCTTTCATTTGGTCAACGCCGACGCGTTGCCGTTGCAACAGTGCTTGCAATGAAGCCTGAGATTTTGGTTCTTGATGAACCTTCTTCAAATCTAGATCCTGCCGGAAGACGTGAATTGGCCGATATCTTGCGCTCACTCGATGTCACTATTGTGATGGTTACACACGATCTTCCATACGCTTTCGAACTCTGCGAGCGATCAGTTATTTTAAGTGGCGGAGTAATCGTGGCCGATGGAAAGACAGGCGATATTTTGCAAGACGCTAATCTCTTGGCACAGCACAGGCTAGAAATGCCGGTTGGATTTACTCTTTAGAGTTTTTTCTGCCCAGCCGAACACGCCCCTGCGCAATCGCAGCTCCAAGAAGAACTATCACAGCTCCTACAGGTTCATACCAATGTGGTGTTTCATCCAAGAAAATGAATCCGACAAGCACAGCAATAACTGGCGTTACGTATGTGACGCTACTTGCAATTGCACTGCCGGCTGCCCGCATAATCGTAAAGTTCCAGATGTAGGCAAAACCGCTGCCAAAAACTCCCAGTGCCACCATCGCAAGTATCGGGCCAAGCGGATACTCATTTTTAGCGATTCCATCAAATATAAAGAAAGGAAGTAGCGTGATAGCTCCAAGTGTGACTTGTGTTGCGGCCATGACTTCAGGTGCCAGTTGTGCTGGCAAAATGAATCTACGACTGTATGGAAATGAGAATCCATAACATGTAACTGCTGCAAGGAGGATGAGGATTGCCCAGAGTGGGTTACTTCCTAACCCCTGCCATGCACCCAGCACAGTCAAAACACCAAGAAAGCCAAGCAGTAAACCGATTACCTGTGGCCGAGTAGGTTTTTCATTTCGCGAAACCAGCATGATGGCGATCAGAGTCATTAAAGGTGTTACAGCATTGATTATTCCAGCCAAAATCGACGTTACTTCGGTCTCTGCCCAAGCAAAGAAAACTCCAGGAATCACGTTGAGCAGAAGAGCGACAACCCACAGGTGCCCAATCATTCTCCGATCCCTTACCAGCGATAGCCCCTTTATCTTTAAATAAATAAGAAGTGCTAGTGCGCCAAATGCACACCGAATAAATGCAACGCCGAATGGAGTAAGAAACTCAAGACCGAGTTTGATAAATATGAATGAGCAGCCCCAGACAATTCCTAGGGCAATATAGAGCCCAAGCCAGGATTGTGCTTTGCTCTCTCTCATAGGAACATTCTTTCACATGCGCGATTTAAATTAGAGCTAGGGAAAGCGCCTTCTTTGCAGCTTCTTTGCGATCGCTCACAGCGAGTGCTTGATATATCCGCATTGTTTCGTGGCGAACCGTGCTCACGCTAAATCCAAGTTCATTAGCTAGTTCATGATTTGTCTTTCCTTCAACCATTCCGCGCAAAATAGAAATCTGTCGCTGAGATAGTTGATCTGATCCAGTATCACCGCGTTCAACAAGTGAGTGAGCTGCTGCACCTTTATGGTGCAATAGCGAGAGATAAAGGCTCAGTGCAACCGCATAGCTGCGCGCAATCTCTTCAACAGCATCTTGTGATGCAACAGGTTCAGAGAATCGAAGAACGAGATATCCATGAACTGCACCGCGTTCACGCAGTTGAATCATCAATAAATTGCCCTTTGCATTCCAGGCCCCTGCGCTTTTGCCCAATGCGATCAGCGCTTCGTCGTCATCCCATGATCGCCATACTTCACTCGGAAAAATTTGCTTGGCCTTGCCAGCATCAAAACCGTATTCACCTAAGAACTCGAGTGAATCGTTGGGGTGCAATCGCCCAATTCGGGCACAGCATGCGCCAAAGGGAGCCAGATGTTCCATAACAAAGGAACGCGCGATTTCATCACTCGTTGGGTGGTAACTGAGCCACTCAATAAAGGAGCGAATGTCGTGCATGAAAGCCCCCGCTGCGAAAAATAGACCAGACTAATTTGACCAGTATTTCAATTACCGGCTAATGGTCACCTGTTTATGCGGAGAATAGTCAGGATGACCAGTCAAATCTAGACCGGTCTAAGTCTGGTCATGGGGTGATGTTTTACAGGAGTGGGCCCTGTCGGGCTCGAACCGACGACCCACGGATTAAAAGTCCGTTGCTCTACCGACTGAGCTAAAGGCCCCACTGCAACTAAATGCTCGCCAATTCTAGCGGAGTTTTACCTGTTCTAGCGCCCACGGGATGCGCGCTGCAGGCGGTCGCAGATAGCGATGGCAAGGCCATCTCCCTGTGGTTGATCGATACAGATGCGGGTTAGTTTTTGTGAATCGGCATCGCGAAGTGATGAGTAGAGAATGCGTGCAAATTCTTCGACAGATTGTGGTGCTGCTAATCGAATAACTCCTGCAGGTGTTGGTTTATCACTCATGGCAATGTATCCATCACCACTTTGTGGAGTTGTATCGAGTGCAACAGTTGCTTGTGGTGCGTAATGGTTTTCAAGTGAACCGCTTACCCGAATTTCATTAACTGCATCGGTGACTTTAAGTCCTGTCACTTCTTCGATCATCGATTGGGTAATTGCACCAGGACGAAGAATGTGTGGGTTGGTGCCTGTGCAATCGATAATGGTTGATTCAACGCCGACTTGTGATGGGCCACCGTCAAGGATTGTGTCCTCAGGTTTTAAGTAATCACTGAGTTCTTCACGAACGGCATCGGCGGTAGTTGGTGAGACATGTCCAAATCGGTTCGCACTCGGTGCAGCAATTCCCTGAACACCTAATTTTTTGCCTGCATCAAGAAGTGCGAGTGCCACAACGTGGTCGGGTACTCGCAGCCCCACAGTGTCTTGTCCCCCAGTAATAAAGTCTTTTGCTTCCATAGATCGCTTGCAGATAAGTGTCATCGGGCCGGGCCAGAATGTGCGGGCTAGCGCGATGGCGTACTCAGAAATCTCATCTGCCCAATATCCGATTCCATCCATTGAGGAGATATGAACAATGAGTGGGTGATCTGCAGGGCGTCCCTTTGCGGCATAAATCTTGGCGACGGCACTTTCTTGTGATGCATCAGCACCCAATCCATAGACAGTCTCGGTCGGAAAGGCAACGAGATTTCCATTCTTGATCGAGGCGGCGGCCGATGTCATCGCATCTGCGGTGCAGCGCGATACGAATTGGCCGGTGCTCATGTCCGCAATTATCCCTGCTTTTGCGAGAAGATAACCACATGGCTCAGATGGCTCAGGCACGCAATAAGAAGGTGACGGTCGTGCAGATCATTGCCCGCATGAATGTGGGAGGTCCTGCAGTCATTGTTGCCGACTTGATGCGCAGTATTGATTCGTCAAAGGTCGAACAGGTCTTAATCACTGGATATTGCGATGAATCAGAGGCCGATTATTTAGAGACTGTTGCAACAGATATCAAGGCAACACGTATTGCTGGCCTGGGACGTTCAGTCTCGTTAGGTGCAGATATTCGTGCTTTCTTCGCTCTCGTTGGAATGATTAAGAAAATAGCACCTGATGTGATTCATACCCACACCGCAAAAGCTGGTGTGCTTGGTCGATTAGCTGCGATCTTGGCCGGCCGTCGTGCAAAGCGAGTACATACCTTTCATGGCCATTTGCTGCATGGATATTTCAGTGGGTGGAAAGTAAAGCTCGTTATTGCAATCGAAAAGTTCTTGGCTAAACGCACCGACATTTTGGTTGCAGTTGGCAATCAAGTAAAAGTTGATTTATTAGCAGCCGGCATTGGTAAGGCTGATCAATATCGAGTCTTCTATCCTGGATTAGTTGAGCCAGCGAAGGTCTCTAAGGAAGTTGCACGTAAGCAATTCGAGATGAGCGCCGGCGATATCTATGTTGCCTACGTTGGGCGAATGACTGCGATTAAGCGACCTGATCGTTTGTTAGATACAGCGGCTGAAATTAAGGCAAGAAATCTTCCTGTGAAATTTATCGTCGCCGGTGAAGGCGATCTCTTTGATGCGACGAAGACGGATGCAGCAGCGCGTGAGCTTCCGGTGAAGTTTTTGGGATGGCGAAAAGATATTGGCGCACTCTTTGCCGCAAGTGATATCGCAATACTGACTAGCGATAATGAAGGTATTCCACTGACTTTGATTCAAGCAGCACAGGCATCGCTACCGATTGTGGCAACCGGTGTTGGTTCAGTAAGTGACATCGTCGTGCATGAAGTAAATGGATACCTAGTCGATACTGAGCCGGCAGCGTTAGCTGATGCGCTGCAGAAGTTAGCTATTGACCCTGTTTTGCGCGAGATTATGGGAAAAGCTGGGCGTGAGAGGGCTACCCGTTATTTCTCACTGGAAAAAATGTGTGCAGATCACACAGAGTTGTACCAGTTGCTTCACAGATAAACGTTATAAAGAAGTGCGATACTTATGTCATGAAACTAACTAAGAAAATAATCGCAATCCCCGTAGTCGTCCTTGTCGCAGCAGCAGCCTTTGCCTTGCCGGCATCTGCTGCAACTCCAGAGCGCTATGTCACCGTAAATGCCGAAGGCATCGTTCAGGTAACTCCTGACGCGGTTCGCCTTAATGCAACAGTTACAAATATGGCCCCTACCAGTGCTGCAGCTTTGTCTCAGACATCTGCTGCAGCAGCCAAGGTGCGGGCAGCTCTTAAGGCAAAGATGATTGCAACAAAGGATGTAAAGACAACCAGTATCACTGTCTATCCTGAGTACAACTACACCCAAGATAAGGGTTCAGTGCAGATCGGATATCGCGCAAGCCAGAGCTTTGAGGTCATTATCCGTAATGCAACCAGTGCGGGCGCAATCGTCGATGATGTTGTGGCTGCAGCTGGAGACACAATCCAGATCCAAGGCGCAACACCATTTGTTCTTGATTCAGCGAAAGCAACAGCATCTGCTCGCGCGGCCGCTGTTGCAAATGCACGTGCCAAGGCTCGCTCATATGCCGAACTACTTGATGTAAAACTTGGCAAGGTGACATACCTCGTTGAGAATTCAAGTCCAGTTTCATATCAGCCACTTATGGGTGTTGCAAAAGCTGCAGATACCGGGGCAACTGAAATCGATCTTGGCAACCAAGATGTGACGGTTTCAATCACGATTCGCTGGAGCTTGGTTTAATTAATGTCTGAGGCTCGCAAGCTTGATGCGGCGCTCGATGGACTTGTGAGTGACGGGTCTCTGAGCGCCGATCAGGCCGAGCTAGTTCGTTCGCGCTTTGAGAGCACAGATTCACCATCAGATTCGCGCACCAGTGTCTTGGCCGAAATCGCTGGGTATGTAGGCGGTACATTTCTTGTTATTGCCATCGCAATTATTACGGCAAATCAATGGAGTGCTTTTTCTGAGTGGCAACGTGCAATTCTCTTTGGCGTACTTGCAGTAATCCTCTTCGTCTTGGGGCTTTTTGTAGGCTCGGCTACACCTGTTAGATCTCGTTTATCCGGTGTGCTGTATGGACTTTCAGCGGCAAGCACGACAGCAACAATTGCGATTGTTCATCAAAACAATAATGATGTGCCGACTCTGGCTTTCTTGGGCGGAACAGCGATCGCTCTGATTGGTTTTTACTTAGTGCAATCATTTGTGGGTCATGCAACACTCTTTGGTTTTATCTTTATTGCAGGAATTATGGCGATCTCAGACCTTGCCCCAATCGGGAGTGAGACCGCACTCTTTATCGGAATTTATTTCGTACTTCTAGGAACCGGTTGGTTAGCGCTCACCTACTTCAAATATGTAGATGAATTCCTGGGCTATCTCTTTGGTGGCGCAACGCTCTTTATCGCAACGCAGATCTTCTTCATCGATTCCGAGCGAGTGATCTCGTATATTTTGATGATCTACGTTGCAACCCTAACAACCTGGCTCTATCTTCGTGTCAATCGTTGGCCAATACTTCTCACTGCGGTGCTGACAACAACTGTCGGTGTTGGTGAATTTGTTGCATCAACGTTGGGTGGCTCACTTGGTTCAGCCCTTGGCCTCTTTGCAGCCGGAGTCGCCCTTGTCACCAGTTCACTTTTAGCCCTGCGAAATAAGCGAGAAAAAGCGTTAGAAATAGCGGAGTAAAACTCGTTTTGGTTTTCAGTGTGAGTCACGGGTACGATAGGCCAGCCTTTAACGTCCCCATCGTCTAGGGGCCTAGGACATCGCCCTTTCACGGCGGTAACACGGGTTCGAATCCCGTTGGGGGCACGAAGAAGCAAGAGTTTGGCCCAGTAGCGCAGTTGGTTAGCGCGCCGCCCTGTCACGGCGGAGGTCGCGGGTTCAAGTCCCGTCTGGGTCGCGAGTAGAGAGTGTCCACACACTCTCTACTTTTTACACTTATATAAGAGTGTGAAATAACAATTAAATATTGGCTCGGTAGCTCAGTTGGTACGAGCGCGCGACTGAAAATCGTGAGGTCGACAGTTCGATCCTGTCCCGAGCCACTCTAGTTTTGTTTCGAAGTTATTTAGAAGTTAAGTGTGATTATGAATGTGTTGAATTAACCAGCAGAGCCAGAACCAGATGGTCCTGCTTTGCGTTGCACCTGAGGTGCACCACCACTGCGTTGGCCGCCGCGAATCTTTGATCCACCGCTAGTTCCACCAGATGATCCTGGACGACCGCCTTTATTTTTCTTCGCCTCTAGGGCAGCAGCCATCTTTGCTTTGACATCATCTACTGGGTTTTCATTATTTGCC
>JBIPNL010000057.1:0-7521 GCA_044373255.1 Candidatus Planktophila sp.
GTGCGTGAAGGTGCCATCTCGAAGAGTGACATTGAGAAAGTCATTACGGCACCCTTAATCACTTCAGGCTAGGCTTGCCGCCATGACCGATACCTTCTATGGCCCAGATTTTGAACTCTTAGCAGCGCAAGATCCTGCTATCTCTGCAGTTCTTCTCTCAGAGTTAGAGCGCCAACAGAAAAATCTTCAACTTATCGCCTCTGAAAACTTTACCTCGCGTGCGGTTCTGGCTGCCCTAGGGTCAACGCTTTCAAATAAATATGCCGAAGGCTATCCAGGTAAGCGGTATTACGGTGGTTGTGAAGAAGTTGATATTGCAGAGAACATCGCAATTGATCGTGCCAAGTCTCTCTTCGGTGCAGAGCATGCAAACGTCCAGCCACATTCTGGAGCAAGTGCCAACGTTGCAGTCTATCAAGCATTTACAAAACCTGGCGATACTGTCTTAGCAATGTCACTTCCACATGGTGGCCACCTCACCCATGGTTCAAAAGTTAACTTTTCTGGCAAGTGGTTTAACGTAGTTTCTTACGGCGTTCGCCAAGATAACGAACTCATTGATTATGACGAGCTTCGCGATACCGCGATTGCCAATAAGCCAAAGATGATCTGTTCCGGCGCTACCGCTTATCCGTCATTGATTGATTTTGAAAAGGTTCGCCAAATTTGTGATGAGGTAGGTGCGATTATGTGGGTGGATGCAGCCCACTTCATCGGCCTTGTTGCAGGTAAAGCAATCCCGTCACCTGTTCCGTATGCAGATGTTGTTTCATTTACAACACATAAAGTTTTGCGTGGACCTCGCGGTGGAATGATTTTGAGCAAGGCAGAACATGCTGCAGCTTTAGATAAGGCAGTCTTTCCCGGAATGCAGGGCGGTCCGATCATGTCAGCGGTTGCAGGAAAAGCAGTCGCACTCGCTGAGTGCGCGACCCCTGCTTATCAAAAATATGCAAAAGATGTGATTGTTAACGCACAAGCACTTGCCGCTGCCCTGGAAGGTGAAGGAATGCGCGCAGTTTCTGGTGGAACACAGACCCACCTCGCACTCATTGATATCCGCGCGACCGGTGTCAACGGCAAGGTTGCCGATGAACGTTGCGGCGCCGCAGGAATTGTCCTGAATAAGAACTCAATCCCATTTGATCCAGAAGCACCATCTGTTACAAGTGGCATTCGTGTGGGAACTCCGGCAACCACAACACAGGGTATGGGTGTAGACCAGATGAAGATCATCGCATCCCTTATTGCTCGTGCAATAAAGACTGATGATGCAGCTGCACATGCTGCGATTAAATCTGAGGTCCATGCACTCACTGCACAATTTCCGATCTATCAAGCGTAATTGCGATAGACATTAGGACAAGGCGATGCGTGAGTATCTACTGACTCTCTTTCTTGCAGCAGCGCTCTGTTATGTAGTCACACCATTTGTCCGCACATGGGCTGTGCGTTTTGGTGCCGTTGCTCAGATTCGTACGCGGGATGTGCACACCACGCCTACTCCTCGTTGGGGTGGCCTTGCGATGTGGATCTCAATGAGTATCACCTTCGCCATTGTTCATAATCTTGAGCTTGTCGGTAAATCATTTGGGCGCGAGACACAAGGAATTTTCCTTGCTGGAACTTTCTTGGTGGCACTCGGCATGCTCGATGATCGCTTTGAACTCGATGCACTCACAAAACTTGCGGGACAAGCACTTGCTGCGGGCATCTTGTTGCTCTTTGGTATTCAAATTCTCTGGTTACCTCTAAACGGTGTTATCACATTGCCTCCAAGCATTGGACAACTTGTCACCGTACTTATCGTTCTGGTGACAATTAATGCGGTGAACTTTATTGATGGCCTTGATGGCTTAGCTGCAGGCATTGTTGCAATCTCAGGTATCGCCTTTTTCGCCTTCGCCTACCTCTTAGCTGTTGTCTATGGCTTTAGTCGCGCAGGTACGCCATCGTTGATCACAGCAGTACTTGTTGGAGTCTGCATCGGATTCTTAGCTCATAACGCACACCCTGCAGCCATTTTTATGGGGGACTCGGGCTCAATGTTCTTGGGGCTGATGTTGGCCGCCTCTGCCATCACACTCACCGGCCAAGTTGACCCTAATGCGATCTCTGCCGAGAAGCTCGGTCCTGCCACATTACCGCTGCTTCTACCTTTCGCAGTTCTTGCTATTCCATTAGCCGATTTAATTCTTGCAATTCTGCGCAGGCTTAAGGCGGGTAAATCCCCCTTTGCATCGGATAAAAAACATTTACATCACAGAATTATGCGCGCTGGAAATACACAACAGCGCACTGCATTCATTATGTATCTATGGACTGCAACGATTGCTTTTCCCGTAACCGTTCTAGCTTTTGCTCCCATGTGGGTAGCAGCGCTAACAGCTATTGCCTTACTTCTCTTCACAGTAATGTTCTCTTTAGGTAAATCAAAGATGTATCCAGATGGCAAACCAGTTATTGAGGAGCGTTGATGTCCAATCAAGATTCAGCTAGTTCCACAACCGAGAGCACAATGTTGAAAGGTGCTCTGGTTCCAACAATCATTGTTGGTATTATCTGCGTCGTAGTCTTCTCCGCGCTAGAGGGTCTTCATGGTTTTTATGGTGCGCTCGTTGCTCAAGTGGTTGTTGTCATATTCTTCTTGGTCCATCTGTTGATTTCAAAACTTTCACGCAATCTCGACCCGATGGCCACGATGGCACTTGCGATGTTCTCCTACTTTGCCAAGGTCATGGTCATGGGAGCATTCCTTCTTATCCTCACCAAGTTCACATCTCGAGAAGTGATCGATCGAACCTCATTTGGTATCACCGCCCTTGTGCTCACCGCCGCCTGGCTCGGTGGGGAGATAAAGAGTTATCTATCGCTGAAAATTCATCTACCATTGCCGCCTAAGCCCCAAAACCCTTCACAGGGATAAGGGCGATGATGGTGACCCAAAAGTAAGCAACCCAGCAGTAAGAAGGAGTCGTTGAGATGAGCGGTAATCGGGAAGAAAATGCCCTCTGGTCAATCTTTGGATATCTCATATCTGGACTTCTTTTCTGGGGCGGAATCGGCTGGGCTGGAGATCGCTGGCTCGGAACTACCTATCTCACGCTCGTGGGCCTCTTGGTCGGCGCAGGCGGCGCGATCTACCTCGTCTGGTTGCGCTTTGGGCGAGAGTAGCTAGCGGGCTAGAGTAGCTAGCGGACGAGAATAACTAGCTCGCGTAAGGATAAGCGACTTCTCACGTAGTGGATTTCACACCCGAGAGTTTTCCCCATAAGGTTGGCCTGCTTGTAACCTTCCCCGGTATCCCTGCTACGTCATAGGAGTTTGTGTGCTCGCGTTAGTCCGCTCAGCTACCGAAGGTGATGGATTCGTCCCACCCGGTACCAAGGACTTTAACCTTCCTCCAATAATCGAAGGCGTTGAATGGTTTACCAAGCCAGTACTTCTTGTAATGGTTTCAGTTGTTCTCATCTCAGTATTTTTCGTTCTCTCTGCTCGTAAAGCAGCTGTAGTCCCAAGTAAATTCCAGTTTGCTGGGGAGAGCATCTATGGTTTTGTGCGTAATGATCTAGCGAAAGACATCATCGGTCACGAATTTATGCGCTTTGTTCCATACCTCTTCACCCTCTTTGTCTTCATCTTGACCAATAATGTTTTCGGAATCGTGCCATTCCTCCAATTTCCGACGATGTCACACGTCGCATTCCCATATGTACTCGCAGCTTTCTCATTTTTCGTCTTCCACTATGTAGGTGTGCGCAAACACGGGCTTATTAAGTACATCAAGGACATCGCATTTATGCCAGGTGTACCAAAGCCGGTCTACATTCTTCTCACACCAATCGAAATAGCAACATTCTTCCTTGTCCGTCCATTGACGCTCTCACTTCGTCTCTTTGCAAATATGTTTGCAGGCCACTTGCTTCTCTTAGTCTTTATTTTGGGTGGCGAGTACATGCTTAATGATTCTCTCTTGATTATGAAGCTCTTTGCCCCTTTCTCATTCCTGTTCGGTATTGCACTCACATTCTTCGAATTTATGGTGCAATGTCTACAGGCATATATCTTCACCCTTTTGACCGCTCTCTATATCGCCGGCGCCCTTGCCGACGAGCATTAAGACGGCCAAGTAGTTCAGAACACCACGTCGCACCACCTAACGAAAGGTAAGAAAACATGGAAGGCACACTCAACCTGGTTGGTTTTGGCCTCTCAGCAATTGGTCCAGCTATCGCAACAGGCATGATCTTCGCTGCATACATCAACGGCGTCGCTCGTCAGCCTGAAGCACGTAGCGTTCTACAGCCAATCGCGTTCCTCGGATTCGCGCTCGCTGAAGCTCTCGCTCTCTTCGGACTCGTTCTCGCATTCGTACTCTAAAAAAATGCGCACAGTAATCATCGCTGCCGAGGAGTTAAACCCTTTAGTTCCGCATACCGCGGAAATCATCGTCGGGTTTATTGCTTTCTCACTGCTCTATTTAGTGCTTCGCAAAGCAGTCGTTCCAAAGTTTGAAAAAGCTTTCACCGACCGTACTCATGCGATTCAAGGTGGCATTGAACGCGCAGAGCAGGCTCAACTTGAGGCACAACGCGCGTTAGCTCAATACAACGAACAGCTCTCTAGTGCGCGCGAAGAAGCTCAAACACTTCGCGAAGAAGCACGAGTTCAGGGCGCTGCAATTGTTGATGAACTTCGCGTAAAGGCTCAAGACGAAGCCGCTCGAATCACAGCAGCAGCTCATGCATCTATTGAGGCAGAGCGTCAACAAGCAGTCACATCACTTCGCAACGAAGTTGGTGCACTTGCAGTTGAACTCGCATCAAAGATTGTGGGCGAGGCTCTTGAGGATCAAGCACGTCAGTCACGAATCGTTGACCGTTTTCTAGATGACTTGGAGAAGAGTAAGTAGTGAGAATCCATCTCGGAGGTAGCAGCCGTCAATCACTCGTGATTGCACGCGGCGCACTCGATGCTGCCGTCAAGGGCACAAGTGCTGCAACGGCTTCCGAGATTTCTACACACTTATTCTTTGCGGCAGAAGTATTTGCTGGCAAAACAGCTCTACGCCGTGCGATCACAGATCCATCGCGAGATATTGCTGCAAAGACTGCTCTGATCAAAGAACTCTTCGGATCAAAGATCGGTAAGGAAGCCTCAGATCTCATCTCTGGCATTGCCGCTCTGCGTTGGTCTGCAAGTAAAGATGTCATTTATGTATTGGAACAACTAGCAATCGAAGCAGAAGCTTCCGCTGCCAATATCAATAATGAACTTGATCGTGTTGAAGATGAACTCTTCAGCGCCTCACGTGCATTGGTTGATTCATCTGAGCTCCGAAGAGCACTCGTAGGTGGTGCCGGTGCAGATCTCAAAGCTCAATTGATAACAGAAATTCTTTCAAAGAAGGCATCTGCTTCGACGGTAAAGTTAGTTCGCGCACTTGTTACACAACGTCGCGGTCGCAGCCTTGAGGCAGCTTTTGCTGAGTACCTCTTCGGGCTAGCAAACCGTCGCAATCGTCTTATTGCAGTCGTCCGTACTGCAGCCCCTATCTCAGATGCTCAGAAGGTTCGCCTCTCTGGTGCGATCGAAAAGCAGGTAGGACAACCAATTCGTGTCAATATCCAAGTAGATCCAACGATCATTGGTGGAGTCTCCATCAAGTTCGCGGATGAACTTATTGATGCAAGTATTTCTAATCGTCTTGCACACGCTGGTCGTGCATTGGCCGGAAAAAACTAAAGGGAGAAACACATGGCAGAGCTAAAGATCCAACCCGATGAAATTCGGGATGCCTTAGCGAATTTCGTTAAGTCATATGATCCAGGCGCGGCAGCACGCGATGAAGTAGGAACAGTAAGCCAGGCAGGCGATGGAATCGCTCGCGTTGAGGGACTTCCTTCAACAATGGCTAACGAGCTCCTGACATTTGAGAACGGAACACTCGGACTCGCACTCAACCTTGATGTGCGCGAAATCGGTGTCGTTATCTTGGGTGGAACTGAAGGAATTGAAGAAGGAACATCTGTAAGTCGTACTGGTGAAATTCTCTCTGTACCAGTCGGCGATGGATTCCTTGGTCGCGTCGTAGATGCACTCGGTCGACCAATTGATGGCAAGGGTGAAATCGTTGCTGAAGCACGTCGTGCACTTGAATTACAGGCTCCCTCTGTAGTTCAGCGCCAACCTGTTAAGGAACCTCTTGCAACAGGAATTAAGGCAATCGATGCGATGACAGCTATTGGCCGCGGACAGCGCCAGTTGATCATCGGCGATCGCCAGACAGGTAAGACAGCAGTTGCTGTTGACACCATCATCAACCAGCGCGAAAACTGGTTGACTGGAGATAAGAAGAAGCAAGTTAAATGTATTTATGTTGCTATCGGCCAGAAGGGTTCAACGATTGCAGCAGTAAAGGGCGCACTCGAAGAAGCTGGCGCAATGGAGTACACAACAATCGTTGCATCTCCTGCATCAGATCCAGCAGGCTTTAAGTACCTTGCTCCATATACAGGTTCTTCAATCGGTCAGCACTGGATGTACAAGGGCGAGCACGTTCTTATCGTCTTTGATGATCTTTCAAAGCAGGCTGAGGCTTATCGTTCAGTATCCCTACTTCTTCGTCGTCCACCAGGCCGCGAAGCGTATCCAGGCGATGTTTTCTACTTGCACTCACGTCTTCTCGAGCGTTGCGCAAAGCTCTCTGATGATCTTGGCGGCGGATCGATGACAGGTCTTCCAATCATCGAAACTAAGGGAAATGACGTTTCTGCCTTTATTCCTACCAACGTAATTTCGATTACTGATGGTCAGTGCTTCCTTGAAACAGATCTCTTTAACGCAGGTGTACGTCCTGCGATCAACGTAGGTATTTCGGTATCTCGCGTGGGTGGATCTGCACAGACAAAGGCGATGAAGAAGATTGCAGGTCGTCTGCGTCTTGACCTCGCTCAGTTCCGTGAACTCGAAGCATTCGCAGCATTCGGTTCAGACCTTGATGCAGTTTCAAAGTCACAACTTGAGCGTGGTGCACGCATGGTTGAACTCTTGAAGCAGGGTCAGTACTCACCATATTCACTCGAGCGTCAGATTGTTTCAATCTGGGCAGGTACAACTGGAAAGCTTGATGATGTTGCAGTTGCTGATATCCGCCGTTTTGAATCTGAACTTCTCGACTTTATCGGTCGCGAGCGTAAGGAAATCTTTACAGTGATCTCAGAGACTAAGCAGCTCGAAGATGAGACCGTTGCAAAGATGGAAGAGGCAGTTGCTTCATTTAAGAAGCAATTCAAGTCATCCGTTGCATCAGCAGTCAACGAAGCTGCCGCTGAAGCCCTTGATGGCGAAGCAGCTGAGCAAGTGACCAAGTACGTTCCACCGGCGGCGAAGAAGTAAAAAATGGGTGCCCAACTTCGCATATATCGCCGACGGATGAGATCCGTTAAAGCGACCAAAAAGATCACGAAGGCTATGGAGTTAATCTCTGCCTCTCGTATCGTTAAGGCGCAGCAACGGGTT
>JBIPNL010000058.1:0-7440 GCA_044373255.1 Candidatus Planktophila sp.
TGAATTCTTTGCCGAGTTCGGTGATCGCCAAGGACCATACGAGCGTTTGTTGCGCGCTGCCATGCTCGGAGATCACTTCCGATTTACTCGAATCGATGCTGTGCTGCATTCGTGGAAGATTCTCGATGAAATCTTGAAATCACCGACACGCGTGCACCCGTACTTTGAGGGAACATGGGGTCCAGATGAAGCCCAAGAGATGGTCCCCGGCGGTTGGAACCCAGTAGGAACACAAGTTGAAGACTGACACATTAGGCCCGGGATTTAATCGACTCTTTGGCGCAAGTGCCATCAGCAACCTCGCCGATGGATTATTGGCGGTAGCCGCACCACTCTTGGCAATCTCACTCACCAAAAGCCCTGTTCTCATCTCAATACTCAGCGCACTTGTAATGCTCCCATGGCTGCTCTTTGCAATTCCGATTGGCTTGATTGTTGATCGCGCCAATAAACGGCTCTTGTTAACGCTGACCAACTCATTACGGTTTGTGATTGCCGGGCTCTTGGCCCTTGCCATATCTACAGATTTCATCACCATTTATTGGTTATTTTTGGCAACTTTTCTTATCGGAATCTGCGAAGTTGCAAGCGATACTGCAGCTCAATCTCTCATTCCAGTGATTCTGCAGAAGAAACATTTCGAGCGGGCGAACTCTCGACTTAACATCGCCGAAACTGTGATTCAAAACTTTATCGGCGCCCCCCTGAGCGGATTTCTCTACGCCTCAGCTATTGTCCTGCCATTTATTCTCAACAGCGCTGGCTTTCTCATCGCAGCTATTTTCGTCTTTCTTATTCCCGCTCACCTGATACTTCAAGCTAAAGATGACGACAAGGAGCTTGCTGAAAAGAAGAGCTTCGTCGGTGATATCAAATTTGGTTTAAAATATTTATGGAGCCATCGTGATCTCCGTGTCCTTGTAGCAATTACTACATCACTTGCATTCTTCTACGCGCTCTCCACATCAACAATAATTCTCTTTATTACAGAGACCCTGGATTTACCGGCTAAGTTCTTTGGTCTGCTTTTGACTGGTACTGGTTCTGGAGCAATTATCGGCGCCTTTGTTACGCCAATGATCTCTAAGCGATTTGGTCGTGGCAAAGTTTTATCTCTAGCAATTTTTATCTCATCAGTAACAGTGCTTATTCAAGGCCTCTCTCCTAACTATTGGTTCTTCGGAGTCATTGGCTTTCTCTCATCATTTTTTATTACCAACTGGAACATCTTGTTGATGTCGTGTTATCAAGTGCTTATTCCAACAGAGCTCTACGGACGCATTCACGGTGCGCGACGTACATTCGTGTGGGGCGTGATGCCGCTCGGTGCATTCCTTGGTGGCGTCCTCGCGCATACAGGATTACGCACGCCGCTTTTAGTGGGAGGCCTTGCCACGACAGTTATCTCTCTTGCCTCGCTGAGGTTTATCAATCGAGTTGGCCACGAAACAAGCCAAGGGGATCACGCAGAAGAACGTCAAGCCCCAAAGTAGTGTGAGTAAGCACGGGCAGCGATTTCTCGCCCATAAATCACCCCGGCCGACTCCAACCCCCGCGTAATCGTGGCTCAATCGTTACCTGGGCCGATTGCCTATTACTGGGGCGTACGGCAGACTCTGTCCACCCAAAGATGGCTGTGAGGCAGGTCGACTCTTCACATTCATCTTTAACTACCCTCGAGGAGGAAATATGAAGTCAAAGCATGGCGCGAAAGCCGCCCTTGCAATTGCAGCTGCTGCAGCGCTAGTCGTAGGACTAGTACAGCCAGCTTCTGCAAATACCCGTTCAACGGTTGTGATAATCGATTCAAACAGTTTCACATCTTTGAACCCAAGCCATAATGACCATAATCTAGTTCTCAACTCCAATGTGAGCTATATGTCAAACATTGGCTTTAACTACTACAACGATAAGCCTGAATTGATCGAAAACAAGACTTTCGGTTCATACAAGATTCTCAGCAAATCACCATTTAAGGTCAAGTACACCGTCAACAAGGGCCGCGTTTGGTCAGACGGCACACCAATTACAGGTGTAGATCTACTTCTTACCCATGTGATTTCATCAGATAAGTATTCAATTGATGCTGGTCTGGGCGATCCGAAATCTGCAACCAAGAAGCCTGCCTTCGACTCTGGTGGATATTCCTCTACTTATAATTCGCTGATCAAGGATGTAACTCTCGCGACCGACCGCATGTCTGTTGTTCTTGAGTGGGATAAGTTCTTCCCTGACTGGGAAGTTTTTGCACCAGGTGTTTTCCCCGTTCATGCACTTGTTGCTTTGTCTGAAGGAAAGACAAAACTTGGCACAAATGCCAACAACGTTGCGAATAAAAACAAATTCCTCCGTGCCTACAATGCAAAAGATACAGAAATGCTCACCAAGCTCGGAAAAATTTGGTCAACTGCTTACAATGTGACTGAAATCAACGACAAATCAAATCCACTACTACTTGTTGCTAATGGTGGAATGATGGTTGAGTCTGTTGTAAAAAATCAACGCGTAACAATGAAGCTCAATCCACGCTACAACTCAGGACCAAAGATGAGCGGGATCGAAAAGATTGTTTACGCCACAATCGCGGATTCAACCGCCGCGGCACAAGCTCTCGCAAATAAGGAAGCTGATTTCTATTCAGCAGTAGCCGACGCTGATACCGTTGCGTTACTCAATAAAATCAAGGGAATCACACTCGATGGTTCACCCGAAGCAACTTATGAGCACCTTGAGCTACGTGTAGGAGCTGCTCCTGGTGGCAAGGCTTACACCGGCCCATTTGCTGGAATGTCCCAAAAGGCAAAGGATTTGCGCACCGCGTTTTTCCTAGCGACACCTCGTCAAGAGATCATTGATAAGATCGTTAAGCCTGTTAACTCCAAGGCTGTGGTTATGAATTCAATTGAGTACTTCCCAAGTCAGCCAAACTACTCAAAGATGATTGCCAACAGTGGATTTGATAAATTCACTGAAGGAACCCAAGCTCAGCGGACGGCAAAAGCTTTAGCGCTGGTTCAGAAATATTTCCCAGATGCGAAAGCTGGAAGCAATTCTGTCAAGATTGAGCTGCTATTCAATACAACTTCACGCCGTGCAGATCAAACTGCTTTAATTAAGGCAGAAGCTGCTAAAGCTGGCTTTGAAGTATCATTGAATCCAAAATCTAACTGGGGTGCACTGCTCACAGACTCAACTTACGATGCCGCATTGTTTGCTTGGGGTAAGAGCGCACTTCTACAGACAGGAAACTTTGGTTCCTTTAAGAGCGCTACCAACCGTCATGGATATAAGAATCCAGAACTAGATGCGATCATCGCAGACCTAGAAGTAGGAAACTACAACGATTCAGAGCGATACGCACGCTATCTAGCGGGAGAAAAGATTATGGCTGAGGATGCTGCGTCATTGTCAATTTTCCAGTGGCCAACTCTGACTGCAGTCAATAGCGATCTCAAAAACGTATCACCAGCTCCGCTAGTTCCAAATGGACTTTGGAACTTCTGGGAGTGGAAGTACTAATCTAAGAAAGTAATTTCTTAGATTAATCGCTAATACGGTAGTAAATAGAAGCTCAGATGACGCTCATTAACGTGAGCGTCATCTGAGCCTTTTATTAGTTTTCAATTACTAGGGGAGTTTGAGATTTATGTTTGCATTCATCATGCGCCGACTAGGTACGCTCGGAATTATTCTCTTCGGCTCAAGCTTTTTACTTTATAACTTGGCGGCTCTGTCAGGTGATCCGGTTGGCGAATTGCGCGCGAGTAATGATCCAGATGCACCAGCACAAATTGCAGCTCTCACCCGATCTCTGCAACTCGATGTCCCTCCACCGCTTCGTTACTTCATCTGGCTCAAGGGAATTCTCGGAGTCTTTATCGGGAAATTTACCTTAGGAAATACTCGCGCATCTGAGCCTGTCGCTGTTGCAGTTTTTGACGCAATCCCGACCACTTTACGTCTTGTAACAACTGCGGTGATTGTTGCAATTGTCCTTGGAATCGCAATCGGCATCATCACAGCCCTTCGTCAATACTCTCGATTTGATTATTCGATGACTTTTGTATCTTTTCTTCTCTTCTCTCTTCCTATCTTCTGGGTCGCAGTTCTGCTCAAGCAGTTCATGGCGATTGAATTCAATAACTGGTTGGCAGAACCATCCATTGCTCCGCAAGCGATGGTAATTATCGCTGCTGTCATTGCTTTAATTGTGGCGTCAGCGCTCGGGGGAGATCGAAAACGTTTTTGGAGAACATTTGGTATCACAGCAGTTGGAACCGTGGTCACACTAACTGGACTTCTTCAGCTCAACTGGTTCTTACAACCAGCACTTGGTCCTGTAGGCTTTTTTGTTGCGAGCCTAGGCGCAGCGTTCCTGGTTACACAACTCTCTGTGGGGCTTGGACATAAGCCGTCTTTACGTGCAGCGATCTCGATGTCAGTCCTCGGTTTGCTCTTTTACTATCCAGTCAACTGGCTCTTTGAGCGAGAGAATCAACCATTGATTATCTTTGGATTACTTTTACTCACTATCGCATCTGCAGTTGTTGCTTCAATCTACTTTGCAAAAATTGATAGAGGGCCAGTTATTCGAACTGCAATTTTGACAGGAATACTTACTGGGTTGCTCATGATTTTAGATAAGTTGATGCGTACCTGGGAGCCATACTTTAATACCGATGCCATAAACGGAAGACCAGTTCCTACAATTGGGCAGACTAATTCTCTATTAGACTCCGGCGATTATTGGATTAGCCTTCTTGATGTTCTAATGCACCTAGTTTTACCAACAATTGCACTTACCGCGATTTCTTTCGCTGGTTACATCAGATTTTCTCGTGGAACTATGCTCGAAGTCCTCAACCAGGATTACATAAGAACGGCTCGGGCAAAGGGCCTAAATGAGCGCACTGTGATTATGCGCCATGCCTTTAGAAATACCATGATTCCGTTGACAACAATCATGGTGGTTGATTTCGCTGGAATTTTAGGTGGTGCGATCATCACCGAAAGAGTCTTTGGTTGGACTGGTATGGGATCGCTTTTTAACACTGCAATTACCTCATTTGATCTCAACCTGCTGATGGGAGTCTTCTTTCTTACGGCAACGCTAGCTTTAATTGCTAACCTCGTGGCCGACCTTCTCTATTCAGTGATGGACCCACGCATCAGAGTAGGAGCAGGTAAATGATTTCTAGAAAGAAAAAATCAATTGACGAAGTTGTCTCCGAAGGTTCGATTTTCAATAAAGAGACTGAAGGGTTAAGCCAAGGTCAGATAGTCCGTAAGCGTTTCTTGCAACATAAAGCTGCGATGATTGCTGTCTTTGTACTTTCATTTCTCGTGATATTTGTCTTCTCCTCCCTCAAACTAAAGATCGGTCCTTGGACTTATCCGGGATGGTGGAAGTACGGAGTTGAAGACCTCTCAGATTTAACCACTGGATGTAAAGATGGTCTTGTTGGATGTCCAACGGCAAGCCTTCGACCAAAGTGGCTTGGCGGAGCTGGAATCGGTCTCGGTGAGCATCCTTTTGGACAAGACAATATCGGTCGCGATTATTTTGCCCTCGTGATGCGCGGTGCACAACGCTCACTCATGGTCACTGTGATTATTGGTTTCATTGGTGGCGTTATCGGAACCGTGGTCGGTGCCGTTGCAGGCTTCTATAGAGGTGTGGTCGATTCTGTCTTGATGCGTATCACTGACTTCATTATCACCGTCCCATCGATCATTATCGGTTCAGTAATTGGATACCACTTTGGAAACCTTGGTGTGGCATTCCTAGCCTTCTATCTTGGTCTATTTGCCTGGACTGGTTTATCTCGCCTTGTCCGTGGTGAATTCTTGACGTTACGTGAGCGTGAGTTTGTTGATGCAGCGCGCGTAGCTGGCGCTTCCAATAAGCGCATCATCTTCAAACATATCTTGCCCAACGCGGTGGGAATTATCATCGTATCTGTAACACTTTTGATGTCTGGTGCGATTCTGTTAGAGACAGCGCTGAGCTTCCTCGGCTTTGGTGTTGTACCCCCTGATGTTTCGCTGGGGTGGCTTATCAGCGAGTATCAAGAATCCTTTACAACGCGTCCTTGGCTCTTCTGGTATCCCGGAATCTTTATTGTGACGATCGCTTTATGTATTAACTTTATTGGTGATGGATTGCGCGACGCGTTTGATCCACGTCAGCGTCGTCGTATTACTCGTAAAGATCGTCAGAATGCGCGTATTGCTAAGAAGGCTGGCGCTCAGCTATGAAAAATGATCAGTGCAGCGATCGCCAGAATATTGGTGAGAATGGTAAAGATAAGAGTGTCTTCGCGAAGGTGAAGATAACTCAGACCATCACTTCTACCTCGATCTCTAAAGGCAGCAAGTCGAGTACGACAGAGGTACGTAGCCACACCAGAATCAGTTCTCGGCGATTCTCCGGGGCGAATGAAACCATCGAGTTGCAACCCCTTGACCTCACTGGAGTGAATAGTGCGGGAGTGATATCTGCCGGGGGCTTGGGCGGCCCACATGCTTACCTTGAGGCCATTGCGAAGTTGCAGAAAAGCGGTGTACTTAGCTTCAACGACATCGACATCCTGCCAACCGATGAGAATCGTGCTCAGTGGATTACTGATGCGGATGCCCTCATCGAAGATTTCAATGCATGGACGGTGCAGAACAATGTAGATGCCCAAAGCGAAGAGAGTGCACCACGCCAGGGCGGTCAAGGAATCACTCAGACCATTGCTGTAGATGCTTTCGCTGGCCATACCGCCAAGCAACAGGTAGGCAAGGACGGCGGCAACGACCGATCCGCGGGGTCTAAAGAATTCACGGTTATTCACAGTTCTATCTTGTCACGTAAGGCGGAGGTTTCACATGTCTAATCCAGTCCTGAAGGTAAAAAATTACAGCGTTGATTTCTGGGTAGATGGTGTCTGGTATCCGGCGGCAATTGATATGAATTTCGAGCTCGAAGCTGGCAAGGTACTCGCAATTGTGGGCGAATCCGGTTCAGGAAAATCGACGACAGCACTTGGTTTAATGAATTTGCTCGCAAGTAATGCGCGTATGTCTGGCAGCATTCTTGTGAAGGGGCAAGAGATGCTTGATGCATCTCCACAAATTCTCCATAAGTATCGTGGCAAGGAAGTTGCTTACATTTTCCAGGAGCCAATGACGGCACTTAACCCTGTCTACACCATTGGTTTTCAGATTATTGAAACTTTGCGTAATCACTTTGATATGGGTCCTAAAGAGGCTCGCGCTCGTGCGATCGAACTTATTACGATGGTTGAAATCCCAGATCCTGCGACATCCATTGATAAATATCCTCACCAGCTTTCTGGTGGTCAGCGCCAGCGT
The DNA here is from genome assembly GCA_044373255.1 of Candidatus Planktophila sp. Classification (GTDB taxonomy): domain Bacteria; phylum Actinomycetota; class Actinomycetes; order Nanopelagicales; family Nanopelagicaceae; genus Planktophila. Next base: position 7,360 of record JBIPNL010000058.1, read on the forward strand.
GCGATGATCGCGCAAGCACTTGCGTGTGATCCAGGGCTTCTTGTTGCCGATGAGCCAACCACGGCGCTAGATGTAACTGTG
>JBIPNL010000060.1:0-7303 GCA_044373255.1 Candidatus Planktophila sp.
ACCGCAATATCGCCATCAGGACCATTGATTCGTCCCACCGCTTCGGTATACACCTTTCGACTTACCTGACCTGTAATCACAGCAGAGATGTGAAGAGTGGTACCAATCGGAATTGGCTTAATGAAATCTGTCTCTAAGCGCCCGGTAACAGCGGGTGAACGGATCAACCACATGAGTTTTCCAAGTGCTTCATCAAAGGCCAAAGACAATAACCCGCCGTGAGCGAGTCCCGGTGCTCCTTGATGATTTTCTGTAACGGTGAACTCTGCTGTCAGATCAAGACCGGCACCAGCATGTGCAATGAGATGAAGTCCTGTTGGATGAAGTTGTCCGCAACCAAAACAATGGCCAAAGTGTGAGGGAATTTGAGTGCCGGCGACAGGGGCAAGTGGATGTCGCTCCGGAAGCTTTGCGCCTTCTGGAGGTGTGGTGCTTGCCACTCGTGTCATGGCTTCACTTTACTCTCTCTGACTTCAGATACCGTAGTGCTATGAGTGAGAGATTGATCAAATTCCGCGAAGTTGTCCGGCCTCCGCTCTGGCTCATGGCTTTCATCTACTTCCTCGCCCTCTCTCTGGTCATTGCTATCTGGGCAGCGATGACTACGACTATCGCCGCTTACGCATTCGCAATTGCAAGCATAGGCACGGTAACGATCTACTTTACTTCTAGGTTAATTATCGAAGTAGATAGTGACGAACTCAGGGTTGGGAAAGCACACATCTCACTTGCTCACGTAGGTGCGGTTCATGTCTTAACGCAGAAAGAGATGCTGGCAAAGCGGACTCGTGGCGCAGATGCTGCAGCGTTTCTGGCAATTCGGTTTTGGACTCCCCGCGGAGTAGTCATCGAGATCGCAGACCAACGCGATCCCACCCCTTATTGGTTAGTGACAAGTAAGCGCGGAGAAAAATTAGCTCTCGCACTTGCGAAATAGCGAAGAAAGAATTAAGAACATTCCTTGCAGACTGCCTTAGCGCCTTCACCTTTTGCCAATTGGGTAATGTGGTGAATCAAGAAACAGCGCGAACAGGTAAATTCATCTTCTTGCTTAGGAACAACTCGCACTGAAAGTTCTTCACCTGATAAGTCAGCACCTGGAAGTTCAAGGTTCTCAGCAGCCTCGGCCTCATCGACATCGATCTGACCAGATTGTGCATCTACGCGTTGAGCTTTGAGCTCTTCTAGGGATTCCTCGTGGAGCTCTTCATCGGTTTTTCTGGGGGTGTCGTAATCTGTTGCCACAGTCACCTCACCTCACTCTCCACTTATACGCGTAACCCGGGTTGGGGCCACGGGCGCATCATGGCCCATAAAGGCCGCGATACACAATGTAACAGCGGGCGTGTCGGATTTATTCCCCAGATGATGAGGATTTCACCGCTTCATTGATTGCCTGTGCTAATCCTGCATCTACTCTGGCGTGAATTCGGGTGCCAGATTCTTCATATGACTCAGTGATGATCTCACCATGTTCATGGATAGCGCTGACAAGATCGCCGCGATCGTAAGCGATGACAACATTGACCTCAACTTGTGGATGAGGCAATGATTTCTCGATTGCATGGAGAAGTCCTTCGATACCAAAGCCTGTACGCACCGAAAATGCATATGAGTTTTTCTCTGTGCGAAGTATGTTCATGACAACTTCTGGATCTGCGATATCTACTTTATTAATAGCAATTATTTCGGGGATCTTTGCCCCACCGATCTCATTAACAACCTGTCTCACGGCACGAATCTGTTCGGCCGGGTCCGGGTGTGATCCATCTACGACATGGACAATCAGATCTGCACCAGAAACTTCTTCCAAAGTTGACCTAAATGCATCAACAAGTTGGTGTGGCAAGTGGCGCACAAATCCAACCGTGTCGGTCAGGGTGTATATCCGGCCCTCTGAGGTCTGTGTCTTCCTTACAGTGGGATCCAAGGTTGCGAAGAGTGCATTTTCTACAAGAACTCCTGCGTCGGTGAGTTTATTGAGCAGCGATGATTTTCCAGCGTTGGTATAGCCAGTGATAGCAACCGAAGGAATATTGTGGCGCTTTCTCTCTTGCCGCTTGGTATCGCGAGCCACTTTCATTTCTGCAATCTCTCGGCGCAGTTTTGCCATCTTATCTCTGATGCGACGTCGATCTGTTTCGATTTTCGTTTCACCAGGTCCTCTACCGCCGATACCGGCTCCCCCTGCTGCGCGTCCACCTACCTGGCGTGAGAGTGAATCACCCCAACCTCGAAGACGTGGAAGTAGATAAGCAATCTGAGCGAGTTCGACTTGAGCCTTACCTTCGCGACTCTTGGCGTGCTGGGCGAAAATATCAAGGATCAACGCTGTCCTATCAACAACTTTCACCTTTAACTTATCTTCTAATTGTCGTAGTTGTGATGGAGAAAGTTCACCATCGCAAATAACGGTATCGGCTCCGGTTGCGCGAACTACTTCTCGAAGTTCTTGCACCTTACCTGAACCAATATAGGTTGCTGGATCTGGCTTATCTCGTCTTTGAATCAATCCATCAAGAACTTCTGATCCGGCTGTCTCTGCCAGTGCCCTGAGTTCGGTCAAAGAATTCTCAGCATTTTCGATTGATCCTTCAGTCCATACCCCAACCAAGACAACTCGTTCTAATTGAAGTTCTCGGTACTCAGCCTCTGAAATATCTTGTAGCTGAGTTGAAAATCCTTTGACGCGACGTAGCGCTTGACGCTCACTGAGTTCTTGTTCAGCGCCGTAATCCATCTCTTCATCAGCAGCGTCATAATCTGCTGCTGCTCGAGCACTTTCGAGTAAGAGCGCTTCAAAGCGTTGCTCGCGCTGATCTGGTGTCTCATCCTTCATTGGATGAAATAATCTGAAATATCGTAATCCTGAATCAGAAGCGCAGGACCTGTCAGGGTTGCATTTGAATGTGCATCAATATCAACAATCAGAGTGCCCCCTGGCGGTTTAATCACCCAACGGGCAGGTAACCGCCCCTTTGTGTGAATCGTCGCAGCAAGAGCGACTGCGCAAGTACCCGTGCCACATGAACGTGTCTCTCCGCTCCCTCGCTCGTGCACGCGCATTGCTAAGGTGTCTGGGGAAATAATTTCAACGAACTCGATATTGACGCCATGTGGAAAGACTGACTGCGGATTAACTTCTGGAGCTTTCTCCAGAGATCCCACCTCGTTTAGATCAGCGAGAAAGGCAACAGCATGAGGATTTCCAACGCTGATGTGGCGCGCGGAGTAACTGTGTGAGTTTTGGAGCACTGTTACTTCATCCCCCTCGTCACTTACCTGACCCATATTTACTGAGATGTCCCCTTCCATGGGAACACGCAAGTACTTCACGCCATCTCGTGTATTAATTGGAAAGAGTCCTTCGCCTTGATACCCCTTGACTACTAAGAAGCGTGCCATCACGCGAATTCCATTCCCGCACATCTCGGCGATAGATCCGTCAGAATTTCGGTAATCCATAAACCATTTGCCGTCTATCTTGGTAATTCTGATAACACCATCTGCCCCGATCCCAGAAACACGGTCGCACAGTGCTTTCACAACATCGCTGGAGATAGCGATCTGGTCATCCGGGTCGAAAATAAGAAGAAAGTCATTCTCTGTGCCATGGCCATATGTGGCTGTAACTGAGTTCTTCATAAGGTTATGAGTTTAGCCGTGTCAGAATTTTTTCGAGTCGATTTTCATAATGTCCAAGCCAATGAAGGCGAGAATCGCGTGAGAACCACGTGTCCTGTCGGCGAATGTATTGGCGTGTCACTCGTTTTGTTTCTTCCTGCGCTTGTTCAGAGGTAAGGATGCCATCGCGCATCTGAAGAACTTGGGCGTACCCCAACGCCTTCTGGGCAGTAACCCCTTCGCGCAAACCCTGGCCGACCAAAGTTTCAACCTCTGCAACCAAACCTGACTCCCACATGGAATCCACCCGATTACTTACGCGGATATCTAAACTCTCGCGATCCTGACTCAAGCCGAAGTGAAACGCTGCTGGATAACGTGAGCTCTCTTCGCGCGGAAGATTTGCAGTAAAGGGTTGACCTGTAATTTCAATAACTTCAAGGGCTCGAATAATGCGACGGGTATTTGCTCGATCAATCGCTAAGGCCGCTGCTGGATCCAATTTCTCTAGCCGTTGAAAAAGTGCGGCTGGTCCCTGCTCAATAGCTTCGAGCTCCAGGCGCGATCGAATAACAGGATCAGTGTCTGGAAAATTTAAATCATCAACTATCGCCTTGATGTAAAGCCCTGTGCCACCGACGATAATCGCATCACGTCCACGACTATGAATCTCATCAATAGTTTTGCGAGCAAGTTCTTGATACCAAGCAACTGTTGAATCCTGCTTGACGGTAAGAATATCCAATAGGTGATGAGTAATACCACCACGCTCCGCATGACTCAGTTTTGCAGTACCAATATCCATCCCTTGGTATACCTGCATTGAATCGGCATTGACTATCTCAGCACCGATCTCTTGCGCCAGGGCAACAGCTAGATCACTCTTGCCCGTAGCAGTTGCTCCACAAATAATGATGGTGCGCAATTAGAGATCTACTTTTCTGGTCGGCATTCCCAATGTCACACCTGTGCTCTTAGTGGCCTCTTCATTTCGCTTGGCATGGGCATCTCCACCACGAGTCGGCGTAACCGCTAGTTCGCGACCGATGAGATAGTGAGCCGAAGCGTCGGTAATCTCCACATCAACGAAATCACCAGGTCGAGCGATACTTGAGTTATCAAAATGTACAAGGCGAAAATCTTGAGAACGTCCGGTCAGACGGGATTGCACAGCATCTCTTCGCCCTTCAACTTCAGTCACCATAATCTGATGCGTGCTTCCAATCGCTTCTTGGTTAACGCTGAGAGAAATTCTCTGTTGGTGCTCGTGTAGGCGGGTGTAACGCTCTCCGACGACACCTTCCGGAACTTGATTTGTCATTTCACCTGCTGGGGTTCCTGGGCGAATCGAGTACTTATATGTGTAGGCAGCTGCAAAGCGCGCCTGCGATGCAATGTCGAGTGTCGCAGAGAAATCAGCTTCGGTTTCACCAGGAAAACCAACGATAATGTCAGTTGTAATCATCGCTTGCGGAATGCTTTTTCGGACGCGCTCGAGGATGCCCAAAAATCGATCGCTACGATAGGAGCGTCTCATCGATGCCAAAATCGAATCCGATCCTGATTGAAGTGGCATATGCAGATGAGGCATCACAACTGGGGTTGATGCCATTACCTCAATAACGTCATCAGTGAAATCGCGCGGATGCGGTGACATGAAGCGAAGACGCTCTAGTCCATCTACCACAGCGACTTCTTTAAGAAGTCGTGCAAAGGCACCTCGTTCGCCAAGTTCGACACCGTATGCGTTGACGTTCTGCCCTAGGAGCGTAATTTCTATAACGCCCTGGTCGACAAGGGTGCGAACTTCAGCGAGAACATCTGACGTAGGGCGATCTTTTTCAACGCCACGCAAAGTAGGGACAATACAGAACGTGCAGGTGTTATTACATCCGACTGAGATAGAGACCCACGATGAGAAGGCAGAGAAGCGTCGCGCAGGAAGTGTGGATGGGAAATGTTCTAGCGCTTCCAGAATCTCAATTTGTGATTCTTCCTCGATTCGGGCCCGCTCCAAGAGAATTGGCAGAGAGCCAACGTTGTGCGTTCCAAAGACAACATCGACATAAGGAGCTTTCTTAAGAATAATCGCCTGATCTTTTTGCGCCAGGCATCCCCCGACTGCGATCTGCATTAGTGGATTTTTCTTCTTAATCGGTGCTAAAAAGGAGAGATTTCCATAGAGTTTGTTATCAGCGTTCTCTCTGACAGCACATGTATTAAAGACCACGATATCTGCTTGAACGCCAGATTCGGCTGGAATAAAGCCTGCCTCATCTAACAGTCCAGCGATCCTCTCAGAATCGTGAACATTCATCTGACAGCCATACGTTTCGACTATATAGGTACGTGTCATGCGATCTCAACGCCTTTAAGGGAGAGATCTACAAAATCGCTCCGAGTGGAGCTGACCCACAATCTGCACATGAGGCCAATCTATCGTGGAATACGAATTGGTTCCTGTCCGCGAGCTATGAGACGCTCAAAGTGAATCTCGCGCTTATCGTTAAATCTCTCTGCATCTTCAGCCGCCTTCTTCATGAAGGCAGAAAGCTCTTCGCGAGCGACCAAGCCATCCCCAGAAAGATCAGTTCTTTCAAAAACGTTCCATGCACGCAAAACTGGAGAAATCACATCATCAAGATGCTGCTGTAGATCATAAATTCCAGCGAGTGCAATCTGAACTGCCTTGCGGCCAAAGCCCGGCATATTAGCCCCCGGCATATCAAAGTTAGTAACAACATCTGCAATCGCGCGCATCGCTGCATTTGGTTCAAGCTCAAGAGCCTGGGCAAGTAAATTGCGATAGAAAATCATATGGAGATTTTCATCAAGTGCCACACGTTGCATCATATTCTCCGCAATTGGATCATTTGAAAGTTTTCCTGTGTTGCGGTGTGAGATGCGAGTAGCAAGTTCCTGGAATGAGACATAAGCGATAGTGTGCAACATGTCATTTTCGTATGGCGTCTGATAACCCAAAGACATATGTGCCATACGCAAATCTTCAAGTTCGTAAGGATCTACTCCTCGCGTTGCCATGAGGTAATCGCGAATGACAATACTGTGACGGGCTTCCTCTGCCGTCCATCGCTCAATCCAATTGCCCCATGCGCCATCTCTGCCCATCGATATAGCAATTTCAGTGTGATAGCTCGGCAAGTTATCTTCGGTAAGAAGATTTAAAACGAGAGAATCTTGTGCAACAGGTGTAAGTCGGGAATCTTTTGCTTCCCATGCATCGCCATTGAGCGGTCCGGCATAATCACGGCCTTCTGACCATGGGACATACTCATGCGGATACCAATTTTTTTGCACACTTAAATGTCGATTGAGTTCGACCTCGACAACGGGCTCTAAATCACGAATGAGGCGAGATTGGATCGCATCTGAGTCATAAGCCATACAAGAACGCTACGGCAGTGATTATGTTACTGACTAGTTTGAATTCGTGTCTTTACGCTCGCGTGCCTGTGATGAGCGCCATGTTGCGATCGCACCGTGATTGCCGCTAAGTAATACTTCAGGGACTTCCAGTCCACGCCACTCTTTAGGGCGGGTGAAATTTGGATATTCGAGGTAACCCTCTTCATTATGTGATTCCTCAGCCAGCGATAATGGATTACCAAGAACGCCTGGAATCAATCGAGTGATCGCCTCAATCATCACCATTGATGCC
>JBIPNL010000002.1:0-28484 GCA_044373255.1 Candidatus Planktophila sp.
GCCCTTATCGATGACCAAGCCCTCTACTTGGTGAAAGACTGGAGAATGAGTCGCATCGAGTTCATCTGCTCTAAAAGTTCGCCCCGGACAAATGACGTAAATGGGAGGTTCGTTTTCCAGCATCGTGCGAATCTGAACTGGTGATGTGTGAGTTCGCAGGACGATTCCTGACTCCACGGGTTCGATAAAGAAAGTGTCCTGCATCGTGCGAGCTGGATGATCGGCCGGAATATTGAGCGCATCGAAGTTGAGCCAACCTGATTCCAGCTCTGGTCCCTCTGCGACAGAGAATCCTTGCTCAATAAAGAAATCGGAAATCTCGTTCTTGATAATTGTGATGGGGTGTAAACCGCCCTTGTGTGACCGCGATGCAGGCAACGTGATATCGACGACCTCATCGCGAAGAACTCTTTCATCTTGTTCGCGCTCTAACTTAGCTGTCGCTTCATCAAGAGCAGCTGCAATTGCTGCCTTTGCTTCACCGATGATTTTTCCTACTGATGCCTTTTGGTCGGCGGGAAGTGATCCGAGTGATCGACTCGCCAGCGCTATAGGTGACTTATCTCCGGCGTGGGCTAGTCGCGCATCTTTAAGCGAATCTAAATCCTGGGCTGCCGCGAAAGCGCTACGCGCCTGATCGACCCACTGTGCAACCTCGCCCTGATTCATGGCCCTTATTCTAACCGCGAGAGGACTGAGAAAGCGTGAACATTACGATCGAAGCCGCGGCAGAGAGATTTAAGCTCTCGGCTTGTCCTGACATAGGGATCGCAACAGTACGAGCGTTGATTGCTAGTTGATTGGTACTTGTTCCTGCTCCTTCATTTCCAAAGATTGCGATACACGGCGCTGAAGAACGGAAATTTACAATCGATTCACTGGCATGAGATGACAGGACGATGCACTCAGCTGTATCCAGATGAGACGTCAGCTCTTTTAATTCGAGGGCTTCAAATACGGGGATGTGCCAAAGAGACCCTGCTGTTGATCGCACTACCTTAGGAGAATACATATCGACACTACCCGGTGATGTAATGACCGCTCTCGCGCCAAAGGCATCTGCTGACCTGAGTATCGTTCCCGCATTACCCGGATCTTGAATTCGATCAAGATAAATCACGAATGATTCTGGAGTGACGTTGAGTTCAGCAAGCGAATAAGCAGGAATCGAACAAACCATCAGAATTCCCTGGGGTGTTACCGTCGATGCCATCTCTTGCATTACGGCATCACTTACCTCAACAACATTCACCTCTGAAATATCTAGATCGCCGATACGTGTCGCACCGGCCGGGCTGAGATAAAGAGTCTCGATCGCAGGGCCAGATTGTGAAGTGAGCGCCTCACGTAGAGATTGAATACCTTCAGCTACAAAGAGGCCTGAGTCGCTTCGCTCTTTACTTCCCCGTGAACCAATAAGAGCCTTCACTCGCCCAACATGCGGCGACTGAAGGCTCTCAATCATTGGATTGATTTTTACTTGTTCAGATTACGCTGAGACAAGGCTCTTACGAGCAAGATCAACGAGGGTTTTGAAGGTTGCTGGATCATTGATCGCGATATCTGAAAGTACGCGACGATCAACTTCAATTCCGGCTGCCTTAAGCCCCTGAATAAAGCGGTTGTAGGTCATTCCGTTTTCGCGGGATGCAGCATTAATGCGCTGAATCCAGAGCTGACGGAAATCGCCTTTCTTATCCTTGCGATCATTGAACGCATAGACCATTGAGTGCGTAACTTGCTCTTTCGCCTTTGTGAAAAGACGTGAGCGCTGGCCACGATAACCTGCGGCACGCTCGAGAGTTGTACGACGCTTCTTCGCTGCGTGGACACCACGTTTGACTCTTGCCATTTAGCGCACTCTCCTTACTTCAAACCAAGCATGCGCTTGGCTGTCATTGTGACGGTTGGTTTTGCTGACTGCTCTTGGCTAAGACGACGAGTGACACGTGAAGACTTGCGCTCCAAAAGGTGGCGCTTACCTGCACGCTCATGCATGATCTTTCCTGAACCTGTGACGCGGAAGGTCTTCTTCGCACCACTATGGGTTTTCATCTTTGGCATTGCTGTCTCCTGTGCCTACTCGGTTTCTCTACTTCTCAACTTCTTGTTTTGCCTTCTCAGCAGCTGCTCGAGCCGCCTTCTGTTCTGCTACTGCTTCGGTCTTCTTTTTCGTCGGACCTAATACCATCGTCATATTTCGTCCCTCTTGCTTTGGGGCGAACTCAACGAAACCATGTTCTGTCACATCTTCTGCAAGACGCTGTAGTAACTTAAAGCCCATCTCCGGACGAGTTTGCTCACGACCACGAAACTTCATCGTGATCTTCACCTTGTCGCCACCTTTGAGGAACTTCTCGATTGCGTTTTTCTTTGTTTCGTAATCGTGAGTTTCGATCTTTGGTGTCAATCGCACTTCCTTCACCACAATGTGGGTCTGGTTCTGACGAGCCTCTCGCGCCTTCTGTGCTGCTTCATACTTGAACTTTCCAAAGTCCATAATTTTGCAAACAGGTGGATTAGCTTCTGGTGCGATCTCAACTAAGTCGAGTCCGATCTCATCGGCCATTGCAAGCGCTACTTCGATATCTACTACTCCAACTTGTTCACCGGTGTAATTGATGAGACGAATTTGAGGTGTGCGGATTCGATCATTGATGCGCGGTTCAGTGGTGATTTCTGCTCCTTCGTTTGGCTTTGCTTGCTGTTGTAACGAAGCCGCCGCGCAAGGACACCGCAGACAGTGAAGTGTGGGTAGCCCCACGGCTCAATGAGCCTTCTTCATCCGACATAACCAACACTCGCAGAACGAGAGAGGTGGGAGCGGTGAGCTCCTCTTGCAGCAACTTTCGTCACTGGTCTGGGCGTAAGGGTACCTGAGGGGTGGGTGAAAGTGAAAATTACGGTTGGGATCCAGCGAGATCCACGCGTGCATCGGGGGCGAGCGGTGGACATTTCACTCCAGGGGCGCTGACCGCTTCGAAATGCCACCATTCATTGGCATAGACCCGACAAAGGCCAAAACGCCACCCATGTCGCTCAAGCCAGAGCGCACCGGGGCGATCCATCGGGTAATTCACATCGATTGCTAACCCCATGGGATGGTGGGATGACTGTGGAGGTAAGACCCATTTCGCTGCTTCGCTCTCACTCCCCCGAATCTGAACTTCACGTTGATAGAGAAATTCTTGACGTTGCAGAGTTCTAAATCCTGAAGTGATCACCAACGAGATTCCATCTTCTGCGGCGAAAAGTCGAGCAGTATTAAAGCGTTCTTCTAACTGAGGATGAATCTCTTCAACAACACCGCTTGCAGTAGCGCTCTCACTGAGTCCTCCATCTCCTAAGAAAAGATAGCCTTGCGGACAATCACTATTCTTAGTGGAATAAATGAAGAGATTCGTAACGTCAAAACATTGTCGAAATTTCGTGTTGCCTACGACTTTGATTGGCGGAGCAGGCGCCTCTGATCGCTGCTCGAGAACACCAAATATCGATCCTGCGACTAATGGAAGAAGTACAGCAAGGATGAAAAGAAGGTTATCCCTACGCACCCATTGCATGAAGCCCACCATCTACATGGATGATCTCTCCGGTTGTCTTTGGGAACCAATCACTAAGTAGCGCGACTACTGCCTTCGCTGCAGGCTGTGGGTCGGATACATCCCACTCCAACGGCGAGCGTTCATTCCATACTTTTTCAAATTCACCAAAGCCAGGGATAGATTTAGCGGCAATCGTACGAATAGGGCCAGCAGCAACCAGATTGACGCGCACGTTCTCGCTTCCAAGATCGCGTGCGAGGTAGCGCGATGTTGATTCCAGGGCCGCTTTTGCGACTCCCATCCAGTCGTACTGCGGCCAAGCAACCGTTGCATCGAAATCTAGTCCGACTACGGAAGCACCTTCCAGAAATGTAGGGCGACAAGCAAGAGTCAGAGATTTGAGTGAGTAAGCAGATACATGAACCGCTGTTGCTACATCCTCCCAAGCGGTATTAAGAAAATTTCCACCAAGAGCCGCTTCAGGTGCAAATCCAATGGAGTGAACGACACCATCGAGATGTGGAACATACTTGCGAATTTCTTCTGCCAAGCTATCTAGATGAGATTGATCTGTCACATCTAATTCAATAATGGGTGGCATCTGCGGAAGTCGACCTGCAATACGAGTAGTCAGGCTTAGAGCTCTACCGAAGCCAGTAAGGACAACGGTAGCGCCTTGTTCCTGCGCGATCTTTGCAACGTGGAAGGCGATCGAGCCATCGGTGAGAACGCCGGTAACCAATATATTTTTTCCGGAGAGAATTCCCATAGTTAATGTCCCATTCCTAATCCACCATCGACCGGGATCACTGCGCCCGTGATGTAGCTTGCCTTTTCCGATGCCAAAAAGGTAACGACTTCGGCAATTTCTTCAGCGGTGCAGAAGCGACCCAAAGGAACTTGTGCCGCAATTTCTTCACGGCGTTTGTCATCCAACTCCGCCGTCATATCGGTTTCAACAAAACCTGGCGCAACCACATTTGCGGTGATGGAACGACTTCCTAGTTCGCGCGCGAAAGATCTCGCCATTCCTACAAGGCCAGCCTTGCTAGCAGAATAGTTCACTTGCCCCGCAGCACCGACTGAGCCCACTACCGAGCCGATAAAGATGAGCCTACCTCGCTTGTTTTTAAGAAGTCCCTTTGTCGCTCTCTTTGCCACACGGAATGCGCCACTGAGATTTGCATCCACGACTGAAGTGAAATCCTCTTCGCTCATGCGCAGAACAAGGGTGTCTTTAGTGATTCCAGCATTCATGACAATGACATCAGGAATTCCCCACTGATCCTCGATCTGCGAGAAAGCGGCGTCCACAGATTCTGCAGATGTCACATCCATCACAACGGATTTGAACCCAGCTGGAGCTGTTCCGCTTCTATATGTAGCGATAACGTCGACACCGCTGGCTTTCAAGGATGTAGCAATCGCTAAACCAATTCCCCGGTTTGCCCCTGTCACCACAGCTATTGAACTCATAGGGTCAAACTTACCGCGCTACCTATGCGTAACCTGCATTTGAAGTCGCTGGAAGGCCGTCTCGGGCCTAGGATTTCGATATGGAGCGCGGCGGTGCAGGTGGCGGAGAAGTCTTTGACGTCACGAGCGCCCCAAAATCTTTAAGTAACGATCTCGCCGGGCGACAACGTCGATATCTCATTTCAATGATGATTCGTACAGGCTGCTTTATTCTCACCGTAGTTTTACCGAGCCCCTATCGCTGGTTTGCATTGGCTGGAGCAGTAACGCTGCCATACATCGCCGTTGTAATCGCAAATGCAGGTCGCGAGACAATTACACCGGGCGATGCCTTGCTCAATGAAAAGCCCCGCTCACTTTCCTAACTAGACTTCCGTTGTGACTAAGCCGGTCGAAACTCACCCCTACTTTAAATCCTTCGTCGCCCTTGTGCTCATCGCAGGTTGCTTGTGGGCTTCGCAGTGGCAGTTTCATCGAGGTGAAGATCGTAAAGCCCGAAACAACGTTATTGAATTGAGAATTTCGCAATCAGAGAGCGCTCTCGAGTTAGTTACGGGGGATGTAAACGCGAATGAATGGCGGACCGTGACAACCAGCGGCGAGTTCGATCCGACAAACCAAATTTTGCTCCGCAATCGCTACTTCGAAGGCAAGTACGGTTACGGAGTTCTTACGCGATTTACTTCAGATCAAGGAAAGGTGATGTGGGTTGACCGCGGCTGGGTACAAGCTGGCGCATCCGCCACTATTGTTCCGCCAACACCGGAAGTACCAAGCGGGATAGTTTCGATTCGTGCACGACTAAGGCTCGACTCATCTTTACCATCCGGCTCTTTCTTTGCACTCCCTGGTGCTGGTGAAAGCGGTCTTGTTTCGCGTCTTAATGCACAATCAGGGCTAGATTCAGAAAATTACTATCTTGATCTGATATCTGGTTCAGATCCATTACTTGTTCCGAGCGCCCCTGCAGAAGTTCCCTCACTCAGTGATGGTCCGCACCTGGCATATGCAGTTCAATGGCTTCTCTTCGCCGCGCTTATCGTTTACGGACGTTACTTAATTCGAAAAATGGATTTAACGAGCGGTGAGGTCCTGCCGACTAAAGAGGTCTGAGTAGATTCCACCCGCTCCGATTAACTCTTCGTGTCGCCCTTTTTCCGCAACCGCGCCATCTCTAATGACAAGTATCTGGTCAGCATCCATCACCGTACTCAGCCTGTGTGCAATCACGATACTTGTTCGACCCTGAAGTGCATTCTTCAGTGCAATTTGAACGAGGTCTTCATTCTCGGAATCTAGGTGAGCTGTTGCTTCATCGAGAATGACTAAGGATGGTGATTTAAGAAGTAGCCTAGCAATCGCCAATCGCTGCTTCTCTCCCCCACTTAATCTATGCCCACGTTCGCCTACCATCGTAGATAGACCTTGTGGAAGAGAAGCGATCAATGTCCAAATCTGGGCCGAACGACACGCCTCCTCCATCTCAGCAAGAGTTGCATCTGGTTTGGCATACTTCAAATTCTCTTCGATCGTTTCATGGAATAGATGCGCATCTTGCATGACTACACCGATATTCATGCGCAAGCTTTCCAGATCGTACTCACGAATATCGACGCCATTAATTTCAATCGATCCATCTGTCACATCATAAAGACGCGGAATGAGAGCGCTAATTGTTGTTTTCCCAGCTCCGGATGGACCTACAAGAGCTGTCATTGTTCCTGGCTCAACGGTGAAGGAGAGCTTTCTCAGGATTTCACCAGAATCAACCACTTCGCGAGTAGCGATTCCCTCAAGTGATGCCAGTGAAATCTCATCTGCCTTCGGATAAGAAAAATCTACCTCTTTAAACTCAATCTTTGGCTTCGATGGTGCCAGAGCAATTGCACCTGCCTTGCTCTCGACCATAGGCTTGAGATCAAGAACTTCAAAGACTCTTTCAAATGAGACCAGTGAAGTCATGACATCAATTCGAATATTTGATAGCGCTGTAAGCGGTCCGTAGAGGCGCGCCAACAGAGCAGTAATTGCAATCATTGTGCCCACGGTGATTGATCCCGAAATTGCGAGATGGCCACCGATTCCATAAGCGAAAGCAGTTGCAATTGCAGCAACGCTGGTGAGCGCTATGAAAAAGAGTCTGTTAAGCAAAGCGAGTTGAATGCCGATATCTGCCACTTTCCGCGCTCGAGAACGGAAGAACTCTTTCTCAATTGAGTTCTTGCCATAAAGAGCGACAAGCAGAGCACCGGAAACATTAAATCTCTCTGTCATTGTGCTCGACATCTGGGCATTTACCTCAAAAGATTCTCGAGTTAATGACTGAATCTTTCGCCCAACCCACTTGGTGGGAAGCAAGAAAAGTGGCAGGAGAGCCAGTGAAAAGAGAGTGATTTGCCACGAGAGAAAGAGCATGGCAATTGTTACTAGCGTCAGGCTAATGACGTTACTGACAATCCCCGAAAGGGTTGCAGTAAATGCCTGTTGTGCTCCCATGACATCTGAGTTGATGCGCGAGATAAGAGCGCCCGTTTGTGTGCGGGTGAAGAATGCAATCGATTGTTTCTGCACATGAGCAAAGACTTCAGATCGGAGATCGTAAATAAGACCTTCACCGATACGAGCTGAAAACCAACGTCCGATGACATTCATGATGGCATCAAGGACCGCAAGAGCGCCAACGGCCAACGCCAATTGCGTCACTAGCCCCGTATCTTTGGGAAGTACTCCATCATCTATCAGCTTCCTCAGTAGCAATGGAGTGGAAACAATTAAAAAAGCATCAACAACAACTGTTGCGAGAAAGAAAATGAGATATCGATGATAGGCCTTGCCATACGAAAGAATTCGCTTAACTGTACCTGGCTTGAGTTTGGTCTCTTTTACGGAAGGATCTGCTGTGATTGACCTGAAGGTCATCCACATTGCATGTTGAGACATGAATTAAACGGTGAAGCCTAGAGCTCTTAACTGCTCGCGACCATCGTCAGAAATCTTGTCTGGCCCCCATGGTGGCATCCATACCCAATTAATTTTTACATCACTTGTGAGAGGCGCTAGCGCTTGTCGAGTTTGATCTTCGATAACATCTTGAAGTGGGCACGCTGCCGAAGTAAGAGTCATGTTCAACACGGCAATATTGCTCTCATCGACCATCACATCGTAAATGAGCCCTAAGTCAACGACATTGATTCCAAGCTCAGGATCAACGACATCCTTCATCGCCTCGGTGACATCTTCAACTTTTGCGCTCATCACGTGCCTTTCCTTAGGGGTTCATACTATCTCTAGTGGAACAATCGTGTAATCGGTTATCTCTTCTCCACCGCTTGCAGTGTCGCATCTTTAATTGCCATCCAGCCCAAGAGTGCACATTTGATACGGGCTGGATATTGGGAAACACCCGCTAGCGCGACTGCATCCTCGAGTACCGCCTCATCACCAGTTTTCTTGCCCTTGCTCTGCATTAATTCAATGAATTGCTCTGAGATTGATTCTACTTCGCTCAGTGACTTGCCCATAAGAAGATCACTTGCAATCGAGACGCTTGCTTGGGAGATCGAACAGCCAACGCCATCCCACGTGATCTCTTTAATCGTCTGACCATCTAAGGTCAGGTTAAGTGTTATTTCATCACCGCAACTTGGATTAATGTGATGAACCTGCACATCAAAGTGTTCTGAAAGAGTTTTGTTTAAGGGATTCTTGTAGTGATCCAGGATCACCTCTTGATATAAATTATCTAGGTTCATTTGCCGAAATATTTCATAGCCGAATGAATACCAGAGATCAGCGCATCGTTATCTTCTATTGTGTTATAGAGATAGAGCGAGGCGCGAGTAGTGGCGGGAACGCCAAGTGAGCGAGTTAATGGCCAGGCGCAGTGATGGCCAGTTCGCACGGCGATACCCTGACTATCAAGAAATTGGCCCAAATCATGTGGGTGTATATCTGCAACAGTGAACGAGAGTGCTCCCCCACGATTGTCCATTGTATGAGGGCCAACTACGCGTATCTCTTTATGCTCCAACAATTTACCGAGTAAGTCAGAGGTGAGCACATGTTCATGAGCAGCAATCTCATTCATTCCGATCGCAGAGAGATAATCGATGGCAACTCCCAGGCCGACAGCTTGCGCCATATTGGGGACTCCGGCTTCGAATTTTGCTGGCGCTTTTGCCCACGTTGCTGTTGTCATTGTGACATCTGCAATCATCGAACCGCCGGTAAGAAACGGTGGAAGCTCAGCGAGGAGTTCACGCTTACCCCACATGATTCCTACACCCGTTGGACCAAGAGCCTTATGGCCGGAGAATGCAAGGAAATCAACTCCGAGCTCCTTCACATCAACTTTCATATGAGGAACTGATTGACATGCATCGAGAACAACAACAGCGCTAACAGCATGCGCTGCTTTCACAATCTCGTCTAAAGGATTGATTGTTCCCAAAAAATTCGATTGATGAGTCAGGGCTACAACTTTGGTTTTTGATGTGATGAGTTGTGAAATTTGTGAGAGATCTAAACGACCATCTGCCGTTACGTTAAACCAGACGAGTTCAGCACCGGTTCGTGCTGCTAACTGTTGCCAAGGAATGAGGTTGGCATGGTGTTCCATCTCTGTCAGGACAATGCGGTCACCCTCTGAGAGATGAAACCTATTTCCACGTGGTGCATTTCCCATTGCGTAGGCGATCAAATTGAGGGACTCGGTGGCACCTTTAGTGAAGATTACTTCATCACTCTCTACTCCGAGAAACTCTGCGACCTTACCTCTAGCTCCCTCGAAGAGATCTGTCGCTTCTTCTGCAAGTTGATGAGCGCCACGGTGAACGGCAGCATTACTCAGGCGATAGAAATCGAGTTCTGAATCGATAACTACCTGAGGCTTCTGTGAAGTAGCTCCGCTATCTAAATAGACCAACCTCTTACCGTCGCGAATAGTCCGTTTAAATATCGGAAAGTCATCGCGAACGGTGAGAGGGTTAAAGGACATAGATGAAACGAGAACGCTTACGCGTTGACGTACTCCTCGTAACCTTGGGCTTCGAGCTTGTCAGCTAGTTCAGGACCGCCTTCTTCAACAATCTTTCCATTTGCAAAGACGTGAACGAAGTCAGGCTTGATGTACTTGAGGATGCGCGTGTAGTGAGTGATGAGAAGAACGCCTACATTGCTGTTCTCCTTGGCACGATTTACGCCTTCAGAAACTACGCGTAACGCATCTACATCGAGACCTGAATCTGTTTCATCCAGGATCGCAATCTTCGGCTTGAGCAATTCAAGTTGCATGATTTCGTGACGCTTCTTCTCGCCGCCAGAGAAACCTTCGTTGACGTTACGTGAGGCAAAGGATGGATCCATCTTGAGCGCTTCCATTGCACCCTTGACTTCGCCAACCCACTCGCGAAGTTTTGGAGCTTCACCACGTAGGGCTGTTGCTGCAGTTCGTAGGAAGTTGGAGACAGAGACGCCTGGCACTTCAACTGGATACTGCATTGCAAGGAATAGACCTGCCTTTGCGCGCTCATCTACAGACATCTCTAGAACATCTGCACCGTCGAGAGTTACTGTGCCACCGGTGATTGTGTATTTAGGATGGCCAGCAATTGAATAGGCAAGAGTGGATTTTCCTGAGCCGTTAGGACCCATGATTGCATGTGTCTCGCCTGATTTGATGGTGAGGTCTACCCCCTTGAGAATTTCAACATCCCCGTTTTCGGTGGTAACGCTTACCCTTAATCCACGAATTTCAAGTGTGCTCATGTATATCCCCGATTAGATTTCCACTGTGACGGAGTCTCCGTCAACATGTATTTCATAAGTTTTAAGTGGTGCTACCGCTGGCGGTGTGAGCGCCTCACCCGTGCGCAGGTCGAATTCAGCCCCATGAAGCCAACATTCGATTTTAAAGTTCGAAACATCTCCTTCAGATAGCGATGCATCTGAATGCGAACATGTGTCATCGACGGCAAAAACCTCATCGCCCACACGTGCGACGCAAATAGTCTTGCCATTCTTCTCAAGCTTGACTGGCTTTCCTTCAACTAAAGATGCAAAAGATAGGTCAGCCATTGATTGCCCCTGCCTTAGCAAGTTCATCATCTATACGAGCCATGATTCGATCTTCGATCACTTGATCCTTGATCTGAGAAACAATCTCGGTAAAGAATCCACGAACTACAAGCCTGCGTGCATCAGCGCTATTGATTCCTCGAGACATTAAGTAGAAGAGTTGCTCATCATCGAATCGACCTGTGGTGCTTGCATGACCGGCTCCAACAATCTCACCGGTTTCGATCTCTAGATTAGGAACCGAATCAGCACGTGCTCCATCTGAGAGAAGTAGATTTCGGTTGAGCTCATAGGTATCAGTTCCCTCTGCCGCCGCACGGATAAATACATCTCCGATCCAGACGGTATGGGCATCTTGGCCAGCTAACGCGCCTTTGTAATTCACGCGCGACTTTGCTTGAGGAACGAGGTGATCAACAAAAATGCGGTGTTCGAAGAACTGACCAGCAGTTGCAAAGTAGACACCGAGTAGCTCAGCACTTGATCCCGGACCAGCAAACTCAACTGTAGGAAGGAGACGAACAAGTGATCCGCCCACAGTGACAATGATGGAATTGAAGGTGGCATCACGTTCAACCACAGCATGATGTCGAGCTGCGTGAATGGACGAAGCACCCCACTCTTGCAACGAGATAAAGGTCAGATGCGCCCCAGCTCCTACCTGAATTTCTAGATCCTCACCAATTCGCAAATCACCTGAGTTCTCAAAAATCACCGTAGCTTTTGCGTGAGGTTCAACAACAATCTGAATTCGGGCAAACTCAACTGAATCAAGCTCTCGCATAGATCGAGAGAAATGAATCGGTTGGGCTATCTCAGAGTTCTTAGAGATGGTTAGTCGTTGCACCGTCTTTGAAAAAGCACGTATCCGCTGTGTGATTGCATCATCAGTTGGCGAGAATGCGTCAGCTTCCACAGTGTCAAAGCTGACACCTGAAGGTAACGCCTGAACGGGCTGAAGCGAATTGAGAAGAGAGGTAACAGCACTTCCATCGTGCATACCCGCTAAACGTTTCAGAGGAGTAAAACGCCACGCCTCTTCACGACCCTGCGGGGTATGAATGTCCAGCACATTTGATTGCAGTGCACTCATTACCCAACGGCCCCTTCCATCTGGAGCTCGATAAGGCGGTTAAGTTCGAGGGCGTACTCCATCGGTAGCTCACGAGCAATTGGCTCGATAAAGCCACGAACAATCATCGCCATTGCTTCATCTTCGTTAAGTCCGCGTGACATCAAGTAGAAGAGTTGATCATCGCTAATTTTCGAGACTGTCGCTTCGTGACCCATGGAGACATCATCTTCGCGGATATCTACATACGGGTATGTGTCTGAACGTGAAATTGTGTCGACAAGAAGAGCGTCACACTTCACAGTACTGGCGGAGTGATGAGCACCTTCTTGCACTTGTACAAGTCCGCGGTATGACGTTCTTCCGCCACCACGTGCTACTGATTTCGAGATGACAGACGATGATGTGTAAGGAGCAGCATGAACCATCTTTGCACCTGAATCCTGGTGTTGACCAGGACCAGCAAATGCAAGTGAGAGTGTTTCGCCTTTAGCGTGAGGACCCATTAAAAGAACTGCTGGGTACTTCATCGTCACCTTGGATCCAATATTTCCATCGACCCATTCCATCGTTGCACCTTCTGCGCATGTTGCACGCTTAGTGACGAGGTTGTACACGTTGTTAGACCAATTCTGAATTGTTGTGTAACGAACGCGTGCACCCTTTTTGACAATGATCTCTACGACAGCAGAGTGCAGTGAGTCTGACTTGTAAATAGGCGCGGTGCATCCTTCAACATAATGAATGTATGAATCTTCATCGGCAATAATGAGTGTGCGTTCGAATTGACCCATATTTTCGGTATTAATTCTGAAATATGCCTGAAGAGGAATATCAACATGAACGCCCTTAGGCACGTAGATAAATGATCCACCTGACCAGACAGAGGTATTAAGCGCTGCAAACTTGTTATCTCCTACAGGGATAACTGTTCCGAAGTATTCACGGAAGAGCTCTGGGTGTTCGCGCAGCGCTGTATCAGTATCAAGGAAGAGGACTCCGAGCTTTTCTAGATCTTCTCTAATGGAGTGATAGACCACTTCTGATTCGTACTGTGCCGCTACTCCAGAGACTAATCTCTGCTTCTCTGCCTCTGGAATACCAAGGCGATCATAAGTATTTTTAATATCATCTGGCAGGTCATCCCACGTAGTTGCCTGCTTTTCAGTAGAGCGCACAAAGTACTTGATTGTGTCGAAGAAGATACCTGAGAGATCGCTACCCCATGACGGCATAGGCTTCTTCTCGAAGAGAGCAAGTCCTTTAAGGCGAAGATCTAACATCCACTGCGGCTCGTTCTTCTTCGCTGAGATATCACGAACTACATCTTCGTTGATTCCGCGCTTAGCTGTTGCACCAGCATCAGTCTTATCTGCCCAGCCGTATTCATAATTACCAAGGCCGTCGAGTTCAGGATGTGCTGTTGTCATTATTGTGCCTTTCCAGCAGTAGTTGTGAGTTGAGGAATATAAGTAGTACAGACACCATCACCATGAGCGATAGTTGCTAGACGTTGAACATGTGTTCCAAGTAAGCGAGAGAAGGCTTGCGTTTCTGCCTCACAGAGTTGTGGGTAGGCCGATGCAACGTGGGCAATCGGACAGTGATGTTGGCAAATCTCTTCACCCAAACCGCGATCTTCAACACTGGCGGCATATCCCTGGTCGGTGAGAAATTCAGCAAGGAGTGCAACCTTGTCGTTCTTGCGCGAGGTTCTGTTCTGTTCAATGTATTCGTTAGCTTTTGTTTCGATCTCATCTGCTCTCGCTTGCGCAAATGATGTGACAAGGTGCTCCCCCGAAAGTGATGCCATGAATCTCAATGCAGAGACTGCTAAGTCATCGTAGGTGTGTTCAAATTGCGCCCGACCAGCATCGGTCATGAGAAATACCTTCGATGGACGTCCTCGTCCCCGTGTCGAAGCAGTACGCGGTTCTCGCGCTTCCAAAATTCCATCTGCGACAAGGAGCTCCAAATGTCTGCGAATTCCTGCGGGAGTTAAGGCGAGAGATTGGCTCAAAGTCGATGCCGTGGCAGGTCCATGCTCAAGAATCAGGCGCGCGATGGCATCCCTTGTAGGGAGATCCTGGCCCTGCGCGTCGCCGATTTTCACAACACGAATGTATCGTAATTAACTCCTGCCTTCTACTCGAACACTCCCCCTCCTGGAATAGGCTAGAGATATGCGTATTCGTACCGCCTTGTATGGAGCACTTTTCTTTCTCCAAAGCGCCCTGGTGATTACGGGTGGTGCTGTCCGCCTCACGGGATCTGGACTTGGTTGCCCGACGTGGCCCGAGTGTTCTGCAGGTTCATTTACACCAGTTGCAACTCAGATCGAACCAGAGCATCAGGTATGGATTGAATTCGGAAATCGCCTCCTCACCTTTGCTCTATTTTTTGCAGCACTTGCCGTTGTTATCGAAGTTCTAAAAACAAAAAGAAGAGATCTACGGCTGCTGGCGGTGGGACAACTGCTTGGCATTCTTGCCCAGGGAGCTCTCGGGGGTATAACAGTGCTCACCGGTCTTCATCCGTTAACAGTTGCAGCGCACCTCCTGCTTTCAATGATTCTTATTGCTGGGGCGGCTTCAATTTACTCGCGCCGATCTGGCCCAGTGTCAAGAACTCCAATTAAAACCACATCACTCCGGATCATCTCAGGTACACACCTTGCGCTTGCCTTCGTAGTTCTTGTACTTGGTGCACTTGTTACAGGAAGCGGCCCACATGCCGGAGACGAATCCGCGCAACGCTTTGGCTTTGACATCCGTAGCATCACGGTGCTGCACACAGATGCAGTGATTTTTCTGATGGGTTTAACAATCGCTTATCTAGTCGTACCCCAAGTGAATCTTGCGACGAAACGCGCGATCGTTTTTTTCCTCGGCATATCACTAGGTCAAGGGGCTATCGGCTATATTCAATATGTCACCGGCGTTCCGGAAATTTTGGTGGCCTTCCATCTTCTTGGTGCAGTCCTCTTCTGGATAGCCGCCTGGCGAATTCGTCTCACAGTTGTTCGCGTTCCAAAGGATCGAAAGGGAGAGTAAATGAAAACGATGTCACAGTGGAGCCCGCTTGATGATCGTGCGATCGCTCTCGCGCGCGCACTTGCAATGGATGCCGTTCAGAAAGTGGGCAATGGCCATCCCGGGACTGCCATGTCGCTTGCTCCTGCTGCTTATGCGCTCTTTCAGCGCCACCTTGTTCACGATCCTTCTGATCCGAAGTGGTTAGGACGGGATCGCTTTATTCTTTCGTGCGGACATTCATCGATGACTCTCTATACTCAACTGTTCTTCAGCGGCTACGGGCTGACGATGAAAGATTTACAGGAATTTCGCACACACGGTTCACTCACCCCCGGTCATCCAGAGTATGGACATACCGATGGAGTCGAAATGACAACCGGCCCGCTTGGTGCAGGAATCTCCACCGCTGTTGGATTTGCAATGGCTGCGCGCTTTGAGCGTGGCTTGTTAGATCCTGCAGCACCTGCTGGTCAATCACCTTTTGATCACAACATTTGGGTTATTTGCTCCGATGGAGATCTCCAAGAAGGCGTGAGTGCGGAAGCTTCATCGTTGGCAGGAACTCAGGAACTTGGCAATCTCAATGTCATCTATGACGATAATCGAATTTCAATTGAAGGCGATACGCATCTGGCATTTACTGAAGATGTTTCAGCACGATACCGTGCATATGGTTGGGAAGTCATTGAAGTTGCAACTCTTGCGGATGGAAATGTAGACCTCCCCGCACTCGATCAAGCAATGACCGATGCAAAAAATCAGCGTAAGAAACCCACACTTATTCGAATGAAATCAGTGATCGCTTGGCCTGCGCCAAAGTTGCGTAACACTGCTAAATCGCACGGCTCAGCACTCGGTGATGCCGAGATTGAAGCGACTAAGACTCTCTTGGGTCTTGATCCACAAGAAAAGTTTGCAATGCCTGATGAAGTCTTGACGCACATTCGCTTAGTCAAAGATCGTGCCGCTACCGCCCGGAAAGAATGGAATTCTCGCTTTGATGCGTGGAAAAAAGCAGACCCGGTTCGTGCTGAATTACTCACACGTTTGATTGCGCATGATCTCCCTGCTGGTTGGGATACCTCACTACCAACATTTGAAGCGGGGAAAGACGTCTCGACCCGCGCGGCTTCGGGTAAGGCCGTTAATGCAATCGCTGCCTCACTTCCAGAGTTCTGGGGAGGTTCGGCAGATCTGGCCGAGAGCAATAACACCACCATCGAAGGTGGACGCTCATTCCTGCCAACAACAACTTCATTCCCTGATGCCGATCCATATGGACGCGTGATTCACTTTGGAATTCGCGAGCATGCCATGGGATCAATTCTCAATGGCATCACACTTCATGGACTATCTCGCGCCTTCGGTGGAACCTTCGCAGTCTTTAGCGATTACATGCGTCCCTCGGTTCGTCTGGCTGCACTGATGAATATTCCCACAACATTTATTTGGACACACGATTCCATTGGCCTCGGCGAAGATGGCCCTACACACCAACCGATCGAACATTTGGCGTCACTTCGCGCTATTCCAGGTTTATCAGTCATCAGACCTGCCGATGCCAACGAAGTATCGCAAGCATGGAAATCAATTCTGTTACGACGCGAGCCTACTGGCCTACTTCTTTCACGACAAAATCTTCCGGTCTTTGCTCGTACCTCGGAGAATTCAGCAGCACTCGTAGATAAAGGTGCATATACGCTTGTTCGCTCGCCTCAACTAACAGAGGTTGTTCTTATTGCCACCGGTTCAGAGGTGAGCGTCGCTGTTGCAAGTGCGGAAATCCTTAACGCTCAAGGTATCTCGACGTCGGTTGTGAGCGCTCCATGCCTGGAATGGTTTGCTCAGCAGAGCCAGCAATATAAGGATCAAGTAATTCCAGCTACAGCACTTCGAGTCAGTATCGAAGCGGGTGTCTCTATGGGTTGGCGTGAATATGTTGGCGATTCAGGAGTCATCATTAGTCTTGATCACTACGGTGCATCTGCCTCTGCTGGAGAACTCTTTAAGGAGTTTGGATTTAGTGCAGAGAACGTCGTAGCAAAAGTTCTGGCTGCACGAGGATGAAGCACCAACAGATCCTCGCTGCGGGAACATCAATCTGGCTCGATGATTTATCTCGAGCAAAACTCTCAGGTGAAGATCGACTCAGCCTTCCCCATCGAATTGCTCATGACGGAGTCCGTGGAGTAACAACTAATCCAAGTATCTTTGCTGCAGCGATCACCGGATCGGCAGATTACGCCGCTGATATCGCAGCTTTCCACGGCGAGAATGTAGATGCTCTCGTTCAGAAATTAACGACCGATGACGTCCGCCTTGCCTGCGATCTCTTCCTTGATCTCTATCGATCAAGTAACGGCATTGACGGTCGAGTAAGTATCGAAGTGGATCCACGGCTAGCTCGAAATACCGAAGCCACGATCAGCGAAGGCGCGGCTCTTTTCAAGATGGTAGATCGTCCAAACGTCATGATTAAAGTTCCCGCAACTATTGAAGGTCTTCCTGCCATCACCGCCTTGATCGGCCAAGGTATTAGCGTCAATGTCACACTTATTTTCTCGATTGAAAGATATGCCCAGGTTATTGATGCATTCAGTAAGGGAATTGAAATAGCCGCATCGCAAGGCCGTGATCTTTCTACGATTCATTCCGTTGCATCATTTTTCATATCGCGTATAGATAGCGCAGTAGATAAGGAACTCAAAGCAATCGGTAACACCAGACTTATGGGAAAAATCGCCCTCGCCAATGCCCACCTTGCCTATGCCCTTTTTCAAGAAAGATTTCAGTCAGAGAAATGGATCGCTCTACAAAAGGCAGGTGCACACGTGCAGCGACCGCTGTGGGCTTCTACCGGTGTGAAAGACCCAGCGTATCCAGACACCCTCTACGTCGATCAATTGATTGCAGCTCACACTGTAAACACTATGCCGCCAACAACACTTGATGCAGTTCTAGATCACAGCACGATCAGCGGCGATTCAATTTCGCCACAAATCACAAATTCCAAAAAATATATCCGTGAACTCGAAGAGACGGGTATATCTCTCGCTGCCATCACGACATTTCTTGAAGAAGATGGCGTGAAGAAATTTGCCCAGTCGTGGATAGATCTGCTCGATTCCGTAAAGAAGGAAATGAAATAGATGAAGATCTACGGATCAGCGGTCTCGTGCGTTGATCGTTCAAGTGATCTTTACAAAAAGTTGGAAAGAGCGCATCTGCGCATTGCAGCAAAAGATCCGAACACCTGGGGTCCCGAAGCTGCGGTGGAGGCAGCGATTCGCCTCAACTGGGTTGATCTACCAGAGACATCACGCGAGCTATTGCCCGAAATCGATACGGTCATTGCGCGATTCCCACATTTAAAGAGAATCGTTCTGGCCGGAATGGGTGGCTCTTCCCTAGCACCTGAAGTTATTGCTCAGAGTAATCAGAAAAATCTCTTCATACTCGATTCAACTGATCCTGACTATGTGGCAGATGCCCTTGCTGGTGATTTGGCTTCCACACTTCTCGTTGTCTCATCGAAATCTGGATCCACTATCGAGACTGCATCTGCGCGAGCACTCTTCAGCCAAGCATTTGAAAAAGCTGGGCTGGCTTTGTCATCGCATCTCCTGGTTATTACTGATCCAGGTTCACCGCTAGATCTTCAGGCAAGGCAAGAAGGTCTTACTGTCATCAATGCCGATGCACATGTCGGTGGTCGCTTCAGCGCATTGACCGCCTTTGGTTTGGTGCCAAGTGCTCTCGTCGGAGTTGATGTGTCGGTAATTCTTGACCAAGCAGCAGATGCAAAGAAAGAGTTTCTATCTCACTCTCAATTCATCATCGATGTTGCCGCGATACTTCTGACTCAAACAGAGCAATACATTTCATTTGTCGAGCAAGGCTCAGGACTTCACGGGCTCTCTGATTGGATAGAACAGTTAGTCGCAGAATCCACTGGCAAATCAGGTGTTGGAAGATTGCCTGTTGCCGTGGAGGATTTAGATTCTGCTGCAGTCGGTGGAGCGCTGACTGTATCTTTCGCCGATAGCGATGCACACCTTGTAGTTACCGGCGAACTAGGCGAGCACTTTATTTTCTGGGAATGGGTGACAGCCCTTGTCGGTGCTGGACTAGAAATCGATCCATTTAATCAACCAAATGTCGCAGAGGCAAAGAGTGCAACGGCAGAGTTATTGAGCCAATGGAAGGGGGTTCTCCCTCAATTCATTGCGCCACACTTTGATAAAGAGATAGCCATTTTTGGCGGAGAGAGTTCGCTTGTTCAATCACTTCGTACGCTGATTCACAACGTTCCAGCAGGTGGCTATATCTCAATTCAGGCATACCTTGATCGCAAGGACGATAAAAAAATCCACGAGTTGCGAAAGATACTGTCAGAAAAATCAGGGGTTCCAGTTACCTTCGGATGGGGTCCGCGTTTCCTTCATTCGACCGGTCAATTTCATAAAGGTGGCCAACCCAATGGCGCTTTTCTGCAGATTACCGGTGCCTGCCAGACCAACTTCGAGATCCCAGGTTCTGACTTCAGTTTTGAGACTCTTCTGATGGCTCAAGCGCTAGGTGATTTTCAAGCGCTACAGAAAAGAAAATTCCCGCTACTGCGTCTTCATCTAGAAGATCGCCCAGCGGGAATCACTCAACTTTTGGAAGCTGCTCGCTTACTTTAACTTACTCATCACCGCGCAGTTTCTTCAGTGCATCTTCAAGAATCTTGGCACCTTCAGTATCTGTACGGCGCTCTTTGACATAGGCAAGGTGAGTTTTGTAGGGCACATTGACGACTGCAGTGGGTGGCTTATTGCGATCGCGACCAGCTGGAAGACCGCACTTAGGGCAATCCCATTCGGCCGGAATAACAACGGTCTCTTCTACTGCAAATGATGGGCGAACTTCGTGGCCGTTACCGCACCAGTATGAAACTGTTGCGCGCTCAATTTGATCTCCGCGCTCGGCCTCGCCCATTGGGCCAGCGCCGACTCGACTTCCACGAATTGCACTTGCCATCGTCTTATCCCTTCAACACTAATGAGAGAGCAACAACGCCGGCGAACCAGAGGCCACCGACGACAATGGTGAGGCGATCAAGGTTGCGCTCAACTACGGATGAACCTCCGTAGTTTGAGGAGACTCCACCACCGAAGAGGTCAGAAAGTCCTGCGCCCTTACCTTTATGGAGAAGGACGAGAAGGATCATGATGATGCTCATTGCGATCAGAAAGATAGAAAGTCCGAGGGCCATTTGCCGTGCTCCTTACATCGTAGAAGGGAAGGATACTAGATTCCAAGGGCGAGCGAGCACCTGCCCTCGGTAAAACTAGAGGGATTCTTGTGCGTAAAACTTGGAAATTTTTGCGAGTTCCTCGGGATCAAGGCTTGCTCCCCCGATTAACGCGCCATCAACATCGCTCTGCTTCATAATCTCAACGATATTGGAAGACTTCACCGAGCCACCGTAAAGAATGCGCATTCCTGCAGCGATCTCTGGTGAACCAATAACTCCCACTTCTTCCCGAATAGCTGCGCAGACTTCTTGTGCATCTTCTGGGGTAGCAGTCTTACCGGTTCCAATAGCCCAGACAGGTTCGTAAGCGATCACAACTTTCTTCAACTCTGGTTTTGTAAAACCTTCTAAACCAGCACGCACTTGGCGGATCACATGTGACACATGGGCGCCAGATTCACGGATTGGGAGTTCTTCACCAACGCAGAAAATTGGGATGAGATCGTGGGCAAGAGCGGCCCGAATCTTCTTATTCACAACTGCATCATCTTCTTTATGGATAGCCCGACGCTCAGAGTGACCAACTACGACAAAGGTGCAGCCCAATTTTGAGAGCATTGATCCGGAAATATCGCCGGTAAAGGCTCCACCATTTTCTGGAGATAAATCTTGTGCACCGTAGAGCAAGCGAAGCCGATCTCCATCGATAAGCGTTTGAATGGATCGAATATCAGTAAACGGAGGAAGAATTGCAATATCAACCGCATCATAATCTTTATCAGAAAGTGAATAGACAAGCTTCTGTGCAACTGCAATCGCCTCAAGGTGATTGAGGTTCATCTTCCAATTGCCCGCCATCAGTGGCTTGCGCATATTTTTCTCCTTTGAGGTGGTTGTAAATTACAGCAAGATTAGAGATCAAGTGCCTTAAGACCCGGGAGTTCTTTACCCTCAAGGTATTCCAGAGATGCTCCCCCGCCTGTTGAGATGTATCCGAAGTCGCTATCGGCAAAACCTAGCGCTCTCACTGCTGCGGCGGAATCACCGCCGCCAACAACTGAAATCCCAGAGACGTGAGTAAGAGCTTCCGCGACAACCTTTGTGCCGTGAGCAAAATTCGGGAATTCAAAGACTCCCATGGGTCCATTCCAAAAAACAGTCTCACATTGAGCGATTGCAACTGCGAATGCTTTGGCAGATTCGGGACCAATATCAAGACCCATCTGATCAGCCGGAATAGCATCAGCTGAAACGAGTGTGGGTTGTGAATCTAAAGCAAATTCAGGGGCTACAACGATATCGGTGGGCAGAATTAATCTGACTCCCGCCTTCTGCGCCTTTTCAATCAATTCCTTCACTATAGGAATCAGATCAACCTCTACGAGTGACTTACCAATCTGATGTCCTTGTGCAGCCAGAAATGTAAAGACCATTCCACCACCAATAGCCATGACGTCAACTTTATTGAGGAGATTGGAGATCACTCCAATTTTATCTGAAACCTTCGAGCCGCCAAGTACTACTCCATAAGGTCGCGCTGGTTCAACGGTCAATTTCTTAAGAACGTCAACTTCTGCACTGACTAATAAACCCGCAGCGTGTGGGAGTAGCTGTGGAAGATCATAAACAGATGCATGCTTTCGATGAACTGCACCAAAGCCATCTCCTACGTAGAAGTCAGCAAGAGAAGCTAAATACTGTGCCAGCCCTTGACGCTCTGATTCTTCTTTAGATGTTTCTGCTGCAGTAAATCGAATATTTTCCAATAGGAGAACATCTCCCGGCTTGAGATCAGCCGCGGCAGAGGTGACAGCGCTACCTTCTACTGCACCAGGAAAAGAAACTGCTCTCCCTAGTAATTCACCGAGACGTGTACCAACCGGAGCCAAAGAGAGCTCTGGTTTGAATTCGCCCTTAGGGCGACCTAAGTGAGCGGCAATCACAACGCTAGCACCAGCAGAAATCAAATATTCAATTGTTGGGAGCGAAGCCTTTATTCGACCGTCATCAGTAATGACACCATTTTTAAGTGGCACATTGAGATCACAGCGGAGAAAGACGCGCTTTCCAGCGAGATCGCTACCCTGCAATTGCATCAGAGTTTTTTACCAACAAGCCCAACAAGATCGACGAGACGATTTGAGTATCCCCACTCGTTGTCATACCAACCAACAATCTTTACTTGGTTTCCGATTACTTTGGTAAGCCCTGAGTCGAAGATACATGAAGAAGGATCTGTGACGATATCGGAAGAGACGATTGGATCTTCGGTGTAAGAGAGGAATCCCTTGAGCGCACCCTGCGCTGCAGCCTTCATCGCTGCATTGATCTCGGCAACAGTTGCCTCTTTCGCCAGTTCGACGGTGAGATCTGTAGCCGATCCCGTTGGAACTGGAACACGCATCGCATAACCATCGAGCTTGCCCTTGAGCTCTGGCAATACCAGTGAGATCGCCTTGGCTGCTCCGGTTGAGGTTGGGATCATATTTGTTGCTGCTGCTCGTGCACGACGAAGATCTTTATGAGGAAAATCTAGAATAACTTGATCATTGGTGTAGGCGTGAATTGTTGTCATCAGGCCTTTAACGATTCCCCAGTTATCGTGAAGAACCTTCGCCATTGGTGCAAGACAGTTTGTTGTACACGAGGCGTTTGAAATGATGTGGTGGTTTGCTGGATCGTACTTCTCGTGATTGACACCCATCACGATCGTAATATCTTCATCCGATGCTGGTGCTGAGATAATTACCTTCTTAGCGCCCGCGGCAATATGTTTGCCCGCATCAGCTGCCTTGGTGAAATGTCCCGTTGATTCAATGACAATGTCGGCACCGACTGCGCCCCACGGAAGATTTGCTGGGTCGCGATCTGCAAAGACCTTAATTGTCTTTCCTCCGACAGTGAGAGTCTCTTCAGTATGTGAGACCTCTAATCCGAGGCGGCCCAAAATGGAGTCGTACTTGAGTAGGTGGGCAAGGGTTGCGTTATCGGTGAGATCATTGATGGCGACAATATTGATCTCAGGGTTTGCCAGTGCGGCGCGAAAGAAGTTGCGGCCGATGCGTCCAAAACCATTAATTCCTACATTAATCATTAGTAAACCTTTTTCTAGAGGGACCCACTGAAGGAAGTCAGCACACTATCTGCCACAACACTGGGGTCTGAGCCAACCTTATCAGTCGGTGAGAGCCGGTAACTACTACTCGCCGAGCAGGTCAGGTGACAGTCCCGCTTCGGTATCAGGAATTCCTAATTCAGAAGCTCGTTTATCAGCCATCGCCAACAATCTACGAATCCGACCTGCGATCGCATCTTTTGTCATAGGCGGAGTTGCGAGTGAACCTAACTCCTCAAGACTGGCTTGTCCATGACTGATTCGTAACTCACCCGCCTCCTTTAAGTGATCCGGAATCTCAGGTCCAAGAATTTCCATTGCACGTTGTACTCGTGCAGCAGCTGCGACGGCGGCACGAGCCGAACGGCGAAGATTGGCATCATCAAAATTGGCGAGTCGATTTGCAGTTGCACGCACTTCACGACGCATGCGTCGCTCTTCCCAAGCGAGGACACTTTCATGTGCGCCCAAACGAGTGAGCAATACACCAATCGCATCACCATCGCGAATAACTACTCGATCAACTCCACGCACCTCGCGCGCCTTAGCGGCAATCCCGAGACGTCGCGCAGCACCAACCAAAGCAAGCGCCGCTTCCGGTCCAGGACATGTGATCTCAAGGGAAGAAGAGCGCCCCGGTTCTGTCAGTGAGCCATGTGCAATAAAAGCCCCTCTCCATGCTGCCTCGGCATCGCAGATATTTGCCGACACAACTTGTGGTGGAAGTCCACGGATCGGGCGACCATTTCCATCGATAAGGCCAGTCTGTCTAGCGAGTGCATCGCCTGATTCGATTACACGAACAACATACCTAGAACCCTTGCGCAGGCCGCTTGATGAGAGAACGGCCAAGTCACTGTCGTGTCCGTAAATATCGGCGATATCTTTCTTTAATCTACGAGCACTCTGAGAAGTATCCAATTCAACTTCAATGACAACTTTGCCCGCTGCTATATGTAACCCACCCGCAAAACGGAGGAGGGATGAAACTTCGGCCTTACGGCAACATGGTCGGGTCACCGAAAGGCGACTGAGTTCATCTTTTACCGCTGCAGTCATAGCCATTGGGCTATCCAACCAAAGATTTCCCGACAATGTGCGAGAAAAGAAGGGCTAATTTTTTCGGATCGTGGTGAGTTCTGTTCTCTGCGCTGCGCAGATCTGCAGCTAATAACTCTCCACCTTGGGTTGAAACTTTCTCT
This sequence comes from Candidatus Planktophila sp., assembly GCA_044373255.1. Lineage (GTDB taxonomy): Bacteria > Actinomycetota > Actinomycetes > Nanopelagicales > Nanopelagicaceae > Planktophila. Next base: position 24,760 of record JBIPNL010000002.1, read on the forward strand.
CGAAGGATCTCGGCGGTATTACCCATCTCGATCGTTGATGAATCCGCAATCACATAGTCAAAATGCAGATCGGCTGCCAAGCTTTGGATCGCACTCAAGTGATCAATCGCACTGCGCCCTGAAAATTCTCCCGCATGTTGCTCATCAAGATTAAGTATCAGTACCTTCTTTGCCTTTGTGGAAATCAACATATCGCGCTGTTCTGGAACTAAAACATGCGGAAGAACGCTAGAAATCCAAGAACCTGGACCCATCGAGACAATCTCTGCTTTATCAATGGCATCAACTGCTTCTACTCGAGCGCGAGGATTCTCAGGAATCAAACGTAATGATTCAAATTTCCCATCGGCGACAGCTACTTCTTTCTGGCCCCGAATGATTTCCCTTTTACCGTCGTTGATAAAGACTGCCTCTATATCTAATGGCTCACTAGCCATAGGCAATACCCGACCATTAACTTTCAATAACGCTGCCACTCGATCGAGCCCATCAACGGGATCGTCGTCGCGATCCCACAGTGCGGCTAAGAGAAGATTGCCTACTGCATGGCCATTAAGCGGTCCATCGCTAGTGAAGCGATATTGCATAATCTGCGCCCAGCTTCGACCCCATTCATCATCTCCGCACAGGGCAGCTAACGCCATACGAAGATCACCCGGTGGAAAAATTGGAAACTCTTCACGGAGGCGACCACTAGATCCACCATTGTCAGCGACTGTAACGATCGCTGTGATTTCAGATGTAATTGATCGCAATGCAGTCAATGTGGCGAATAAACCATGACCGCCGCCAAGTGCGACAACGTGTGGTGCAGACATCTCTTACTCGCGACCCACATCTCTATGCGTGGCGTGAGCTGAAATTTCAAAATCAGATGAATGCTCAGATAACTGTCGAGCAATTTCTCGGGCAATAGAGACACTTCGGTGTTTACCACCGGTGCACCCGATTGCCAGGGTGACGAAGCGCTTTCCTTCGCGAAGATAACCCGGAATCATTTGGAGCAGTACCGATACATAGGATCGAATGAACTCCTCGACTCCTTCGCTCTTGGTTACTGCATTAAAAACTTGCTCATCGAGCCCGGTCAAAGGACGAAGCGCTGGGACCCAATGTGGATTAGGAATAAAGCGCGCATCTAGCAAGAGATCTGAATCAACAGGGATGCCGTACTTGAAACCAAATGAGAGCACATTGATGCGGATAGCGCTGAGTGAGCCAGGTGAGAAAATTTCAGCAACGCGTTTTTCAAGTTGATGGACGTTGAGATTACTTGAATCGATCACAATGTCAGCGCTGCCACGAAGCTCATCGAGCTTCACTCTCTCGCGCGATATTCCATCGACGATTCGCTCTGCTCCCTGTAACGGATGTGGACGGCGCGTTGATTCAAAACGTGCGACTAAAATTTGATCGCTAGCGTCAAGGAATAGCAATCTGTATGGGACTTTTTTCGCCTTCAACGTCGCCAGCGATGTACTTAACTCATCAAAGAATTTTCCACCGCGCACGTCTACTACTACCGCCACTGATTCGAATTCAGAACCTATGGTGTGTGATGCTAAATCTGGGAGAAGTGCGGGCGGCAGGTTATCAACCACATACCAACCGTGATCCTCTAGTGCATGGGCAACAGTTGATCGCCCGGCTCCGGACATCCCTGTGAGAATTAAGAGTTCCCGTTCTTCCATGGCTACAGTCTGCCACCGCCGTCAAGCACCTTTTCTCGCGCCTACCGCGCTTTGCCCGCTACCTTTCCAGAATCTCACCCGTCTGCATATCCACACCCTCGGGTGCTATCGAAACGTCGTCGCGATTGAGATGGTTCCAGATGATGCTGGCGATTTTTTCTCCAATACCGGGAGTTGCCGAGATATCTTGCATGGTTGCCTTCTTCAGTGCGCTTACTGAACCGAATCGATCAAGGAGAGCTGTTCGGCGAACATGCCCTAACTGTTCTATCTCATCCAAAACAGATTCGAGCATCACCTTTGATCTGCGTGATCGGTGAAAGGTAATTGCAAATCGATGTGCTTCATCTCGGATTCGCTGCAGCAAGTACATTCCTTCGCTTGTACGCGGCATAATCAATGGATCGGAAGAGTGTGGCAACCAGATTTCTTCCAATCTTTTTGCCAATCCACAAAGGGCTATATCTGTTATCCCGAGCTCTTGCAGGGCGCGGGCCGCAGCCGAAACTTGCGGTGCTCCCCCATCTACGACAATGAGTTGTGGTGGGTAGGAGAACTTACTGAGCCGACCACCCGACTCGTTTACTTCGCTTTGGTCAATATTTCGATCAGCCAACAAGCGCTTGAGCCGTCGAGTAATTACTTGGTGCATCGCGCGTGTGTCATCAGTCGCTTCGGTGGTATCGATGATGAATCGACGATATTCACTCTTTTTAGCGACTCCATCTTCAAAAACCACCATCGAAGCAACAACTGTCGTTCCTGAAATATTTGAAATATCAAAACACTCAATTCGCAAGGGTGTGCGAGGAAGTTCCAGTATCTCTTCTAGTTCTATCAGCGCCTTACCTGACACTGCAGCATCATTTGCTCTTTTACTTAAGAATTGAATGAGAGCGTAGTGAGCATTTCTGTCGACGGTATCAAGGAGTTCAACTTTCTCACCTCTCTGCGGAACTTTGATTGTGACTTTATGTCCAGCAAGTGAACTCAACCACAGCGTCAGAGCCGCTCCATCTGCAGGTTCGTGATTCATGTGGATTGTCGATGGAATCTCGGTCGCCCCATCACCGTAAATTGAAAAGAGCAGAGAAGCCCATGGATCTTCACCCTCGAGGGTTCTCTCCTGGTCAACAATCCATGAACGTGAGCCTTTAATTGATCCCCTGCGAACCATAAAGATCGAACCCGCTGCATGAAATCCTTCTTCATGGATGGCGATGAAATCTCCATCGAGATCATCTGAAAGATTTCCTTGCGTTGATTTCTGAGCTTTTTCAAAAGATTCAATTTGATCACGAAGGCGCGCAGCACGTTCAAACTCTTCACGAGATGCCGCTAACTCCATCTCATGTCGCATGGTTGGAAGGAGATCTTCCATCCCGGATTCCATAAAGTCATTAAGTTTAATTGCAATATCTTTATGTTCTTGTGGGGTCACCCATCCCACGCAAGGTGCAGCACACTTTCCAATATCACCCAAAAGGCATTGACGCTTTGAGCGTTGGGCTCTTTGAAAATTTCCGACGCTACAGGATCGCACTGGGAATACCTTTAAGAGGACCTCGTATGTATTTCGAAGGGCCCAGGCATTTGTATAGGGGCCAAAATACTTAAGGCCGGGTCGCTTCTCTTTACGCGTAATGAAGATGCGTGGGTATTCATCTTCTAATGAAATCGCCAGGTAGGGATAAGACTTATCATCTTTAAATTGAACGTTGTAGGTTGGGTGGTACTGCTTAATCCATGAGAATTCGAGTGCCAGTGCTTCTAGCTCTGTCTTTACAATCGTCCAATCGACTCGAACTGCCTCATGCACCATGCGATATGTCTTTTGGGCAAGGTTTGAACCAAAGTATGAACTCAGACGATTCTTAAGGTTCTTTGCTTTGCCAACGTAGATGACCTTGTCACTTTTATTGTAGAAACGATAAACCCCAGGATCTTCGGGGATCTCCGGAGGGCGATAGGAGGCTGGATCTGCCATCGCTACTTCTTCTTCGCTGCGAGTTTCTTCACTGTACGGTTGTTCTC
>JBIPNL010000003.1:0-28142 GCA_044373255.1 Candidatus Planktophila sp.
CTCAAGCTGGCAGAGAAGATCGCGAAGTAATCCCCCAGTGATCGCTGTGATCACACCCAGAATGATCGTTGCAAACCAAGGGCTATTGAGGTTATGGGCTAACTGAACACCTGATGCTGTGGCTATAGCCAGCCCAAGAGTGTCCATAATCAAAAGCGTCTTTCCAATTCGGGTCACTCGACGGACGCTCAACGTAATTCCGACGGCGGCAACGATGCTTGTGATTACCCAAGGATCGGTAATCAATATTGGCTTAAGGCCTAAAAAGATATTTCGAAGTGTTCCGCCTGAAACCGAAGCAGCAATTGCAACGAGTGCGATTCCACCATAATCAAGTCCTCTATCTGCTGCTACGCGCGCACCCACTAGTGCGAAGACAAAGACAGAGAGCAGATCAAGAATGTGGAGAAGCGACATTGTGCCTCAGATTAGGAGATTGAAATAATGTCGACTGCGAAGATCAGTGTCTGAGTTTCCAGCGGGTGGCCGGCCATAGGACCATAACCGAGTGCAGGTGGGATCACCAATAAACGTCGTGATCCAACTTTGGCTCCAACTAGCCCTTGTTGCCATCCGGGAATCACATCCATGAGTGGGAATGTCGCTGGGTTTCCGCTGCTCCATGAAGATTCAATCAGTGCTCCATCAGACCACTGCAGTAACATGTAATTCACAGTCAATATTGATGTCGCTGCCACTGTTGCACCAGATCCGACAATTACATCCTGCGCGACAAGCTCTGTTGGAGCAGGCCCACTAGGGATCTCTCCAATAGTTGGTTCCGTACCCGCATTAGTACTGACTGGAATCAGGGTATTTGTGGACATATCATCTCCAATTTCTGAACAGCCAGTAAGGCCAACAAGTGAGAGCGCTAAGAAGAATGCAACTTTTTTCATGACTGAATCCTAACCGTTGATTAACTCTATTTATTATCAATTTCGCGAATCAAAGTGAATTCACCTTGGCCGAGCTGCCCCTGCGAGCGATACATCTCGAGCTTTTCACGGGTATCTGCAATATCAAGATTGCGCATAGTTAGCTGGCCAATACGATCTGTCGGACCAAATGCTGCATCTTCTGTGCGTTCCATAGATAACTTATCTGGGTGGTAGCTCAGGTGTGGACCTGATGTTGCAATCACTGAATAATCATCGCCACGACGAAGTCGCAGTGTGACTTCACCAGTGACTGCCGATGCAACCCATCGTTGCAAAGATTCGCGGAGCATGAGTGATTGTGGATCAAGCCAACGGCCTTCATAGAGAAGACGACCTAGCCTTCTTCCTTCAGCGTGATAATTTGCGATCGTATCTTCATTATGAATTGCTGAAAGCAAACGTTCGTAGGCGATAAAGAGAAGTGCCATTCCTGGAGCTTCATAAATTCCGCGGCTCTTCGCCTCGATAATTCTATTCTCTATCTGATCAGCCATTCCAAGACCATGGCGACCACCAATAGCATTAGCTTCATTCATCATCGCAACGACATCATCAAATCGCTTGCCATTAAGTGCCACAGGGCGACCTTGATTAAATTCAATCTTTACATCTTCGCTAGCAATTTTCACATCTGCATCCCAGAAACGAACTCCCATAATTGGGTCAACAATTTCAATTGAGGCGTCGAGGCTTTCCAGATTTTTTGCTTCATGGGTAGCGCCGAGAATATTGGCATCGGTTGAGTAAGCCTTTTCGGTACTATCCCGATAAGGAAGATTATTCTTAACGAGCCATTCGGACATCTCTTTGCGCCCGCCGAGTTCGCGGACAAAATCTGCATCAAGCCATGGCTTATAGATTCTTAAATTTGGATTTGCGAGAAGTCCATAGCGGTAGAAACGTTCGATGTCGTTGCCCTTGTAGGTTGATCCATCGCCCCAGATATCCACTTTGTCGCTTAGCATCGCGCGAACTAGAAGAGTTCCGGTTACTGCGCGACCGAGAGGTGTTGTATTGAAATACTGCTTACCGCCTGAGCGAATATGAAATGCACCGCACGCTAGCGCCGCCAAACCTTCTTCAACTAATGGGGTTTTACAATCGATCAGTCGTGAAATTTCTGCGCCGTATTCTTTGGCGCGGACAGGAACGGAATCGATATCGCTCTCGTCATATTGACCAAGGTCAGCTGTATATGTGCATGGAATGGCACCCTTTGCGCGCATCCAGGCAACGGCAACTGATGTATCAAGTCCGCCAGAGAATGCGATACCTACTTTTTCACCAACCGGCAGAGATGCAAGAACCTTTGACATGGAGTAAGTCTACGGGTTCACAAGACGAGCAAGGGCAGGCTTTACCTTCCAGAGCGAGACCATCTCTTCATAGCGCGCAATTTCAATCGGATCAACGGGCGCACCAGTCTTCACTGCCCGGATCATGAGATTTCGTGGGGTGTGCTCGCCGCCCACGAACTCAATACCCTCCACGCGAAAACCACGCAATTTTAAGATCTGCATGCGGAATGCATCGGTGAGTAAATCTGCGAGGCGCTCTCGCATGATTCCATAGCGCGTGATCAATGACCAAGGCTCGGGTGAATCACTTAACTGAGATTGAATATCGTGATGGCAACAAGGGGCGATCATCAACAGTTGAGCATCTGATCGCAGCGCCCAGGCAATCGCATCATCTGTGGCGGTATCGCATGCATGGAGGGCAATTGCCACATCTGCTTGAGAAAGCGATGTCTGAGAAATCTCTTCAGCTCGGAATTCAATAGTCTCTGATATCCCTAGCTTTTTTGCAATCTCATTATTTCGATCGCGAGAACTTGTTCGTACATCGATCCCAATTACCTTGATACTCATCCCTATTGATTGGAGATATTGATGAGTCGCAAAGGTGAGATAGGCATGGCCACACCCTAAATCAACAATCTTTAGCGGCTTAGCTGGTACAGGTGAATCAAGGTGTCCCGCCTCGATTGCACTAGTTAGTGTTGGGGTCAGCAATCGTAAGAACTCTTCCACCTGCATATACTTATCCATCTTCGAAGCTTTCACTTTGCCGGATGTGTCACTAATACCAACTTCGATAAGAAAGGGGTCTGATGGGTCAAGGAGTCGATTCTTTTTTCTATCATGTGAGAGATCGGCTTCAAACTTTCCCGCCTTCACGGTAATCACGGGTTCATCTTTCTTTGAAATCTGAAGCGAAAAACTCTCATCCAAGGTTTCGATGAGGACATTTGAATAACCACTAGTGAGATAGTCCGAGATGGGTAGGTCGCCAGGAAGATAATTCTTAGTCGTAGTAGCTTTTCCATCATTTGTACTCACCTGAAAGTGAAGCGCATCTTTAATATTGACAGGGCGGATATCGATTCGCTCAGTTGCCGTCTGCATGTTTCTACGGCGACCTGAGAGAACAATCCTGCCAATCATCTCTGGACTCTGAAAATAGCCAATGGCTTGTGCAAACGCTTGCTCAAGGGTGACTCGAGTCGAAGGTGACATGTGGCTAAATTACCCTAGATCGTGCCGACTGGAACTGATCACCACAAGAGAGCTCTAAAAGATAATCTCCACTGCTAACCCACCGAGATTACTTTTTCGTAGATTCAGAATTCCATTGTGTTCAGAGACGATCGCGGCAATAATTGAAAGCCCTAGCCCTGATCCTCCCGTTTCCGGGGATCGACTAGTATCAAAGCGATTGAGCGCGGTAACCCCATCTCTATAACCACTTGGAGGAAGTCCAGCGCCACCATCTTCAATCGTGAGAAGAACTTTTTTACCCTGACGTCCAAGATAGACCTTTACCGAGGCATCTACCGGCGTATGTCTAGCAATATTGTTAAAGACATTTTGAATAACGCGTCGTAGATGTTCGAGCGAACCTTCGATCATGACGCCTGATTCAATCTCCTCGACGATCTGGCGATCTGGGTTCAAAGTCGTGAAATCGTGTACATATGAAGTCAACAGATCAGAAAGGTCAAATCCGGCAAAGATTGGTCGGGAAGTTTCACCGAGTTCGGCAAGCAGTAAAAGGTCGTGAATGAGATTTTCCATCCGAATGATTTCAGAGTTGACTCGCTCAAAGGCGCGTCCCCGATCTTCTGGATTAGTGATCTGCCCCTTACTTAAGAGTTCTGAGTAACCCTTGATAACAGTGAGCGGAGTCCGTAAATCATGAGAGGCATCTGCCAGGAATTGCTGCATGCGAAGCAGAGATTCAGCTTCTAACTTTCGGTTATTTCTGGCCAAGAGAAGAGCTGAGATTGCAATTGCGACAAGGTCGGCAAAAACAGTGAAGATGAGCAATCTCTCTAAATTACTAGAGAAAGATTCCTCAATTTCTGAGAGTGAGTCGGCAAAAATGAGGCGATCTCCCCCGGAGATTACTTGAGCGAGAAGGCGATAGTTCTCCTGATCTTCAACTGTAACGGGAGAGATAAGTGCGGCAGCGATTAACGATTCTTCTGGCAGTGATCCAAGGATCAGCTTGGATTCATTAATGATGGTGATTTCTTCATCGCTGGAGACAATCGCGATTGTGATATTAAAGTCTTCTTCTGACGCGGCGTCGAGGGCAGAGCTCACTGGAGAATCTGGATTTGATCGAACAGCATCCACAATTTTCTGCAGCTGTTGATCAACGGTTTCAATCTGCGAATCTCTGAGTGAGATTGTTGCAAAGCCACCAATCGAGAGTGAGAGCGCTGTAGTAACTAACGCACTAGCAACGACTGCACGAAAGCTTTTCCGTTTCAAGGCTTCTTTGGTTCCTGGATTACAAATCCGACGCCACGAATCGTCTTGATTCCCTCAAATCCATCGCGATGCAGCTTCTTTCGCAGATATGAAATATAAGTGTCAACGACTGTGCTCTCTGACTCAAAGGTAATCCCCCATACATCATCGAGCAGGACAGTCTTCGAGAGAACTCGATTCTTGTTCTCTACAAGGACCTGGAGCAATCGGTACTCGGTTGGCGATAACTCGACAATCTCTCCGTTGAATGTGACTGTGTGACTAAGATCTTCAAGCGTGATCGGCCCACAAGTGATGGCAGAACTCACTCCACTGGCAGGGTGTGATCTGCGCAAGATCGCCTTCAGGCGAAGGACGAGTTCTTCCAAACCAAAAGGCTTAGTCACATAATCATCTGCGCCTAGTGTCAGGCCGCGGGTTACATCAACACGGTCTGCGCGCGCACTTAACATCAGAACCGGGACATCGTTGCCAATTTTTCGAAGCCGCTCGACGAGTTCAAATCCATCCATCAAGGGCATGTTGATATCTATAATCATAATATCTGGAGTAAAAGTTCGTAACAGCGTAAGTGCGCTCATTCCATCGCCAGCAGATTGTGGTTCGAATCCAGCCAATCTCAAGGCGTCCTTTAACAGCTCGCGAACTCCTGCCTCATCATCGACGATAAGAATCTTTATTGCCTGATTCTGCGTTGACTCCATGGCCCTAGCCTTGCAGGTCTGGCCTGACTTTTCTACCCTTGCCGCCATATCCCTGCGAGTTGAAGTACGATTCACAGATTCTTCACAAAGATAACTGGCACTCTTGCCTCTATAAATATTTAGTCTGTGACGATGCGAAAGGAGAGAGTGCATGCCAAGAATTCACCGCCTAGTCTCTCCTCTTATTCTCTCGCTAACTCTCTCAATCTCGGCACTTCCTGCCACTGCTGTTGAGAGTACTCCCTCACCTGCTACAACTCTTTCACCTATTCAGCAGTACGAGCTAGATATGATCGAGTATAAAAATCAACTGAAGATCTATCAAGAGGCCCGCGCAGTACGCGAACAAGAATTACGTGCAATTGCAACCACATTTATTCAGGCACTTAAACAAGCGTCGAAAGAATTAAAGAACGCTGGACGCAGCGCAACAAGTAGAGCAAATTTTGCCGCAGCCACTGCCTTAGCGGCTGCAAACCGTGATAAAGCGGTTGCTGAACTCGAACCGCTGATGAATCCACCGCAGCCTCCAACCAAGCCATCTGGTCTTGGGATCAAAGGTAATAAGTGGAAAGCGCCTTCTCCGAAGGCTGACAAGAAGAATTAAGCAGGAAGCAGATAGATCAGAGCAGTTACAACTGCTGCATAGGAAAGGCCCTGCATAAGAATCTTCAGCGCAGTACTTCTATCGGCGCGAAGTGCACTCTTATCGTGCACGCGCGATAACTGACCGAGCTTTCCAAAGTTAAAAGTCCCCATAAATCCATAAGCGAGACAGAACTTCCTTCGAGATTGCACCCAGCCAATACTTGCCATCATCAATGGGAGAAAGAGCGCTAGTCGAGCACTTCGCGGTGCATCCATGGCAAAGAGTGTGATTGCAGAAGAAATAAAGAGGAGAAAACCAATACCTGCCACAACTTGGCGCTGGCGAACTTCACCGGCTCCGATGTTGCATGTTCCTGGAACGTATTCAGTGCTCACTTACGCTTCTTTGCTTTCGGCAGAATCAAGTTCATCTTCATCGAGCCACGCCTCAGCTGGCTGATCATCCTGACGTTCCACCCAGGAGAGAAATGAAGCAACGCCCTTAAATGCCAGTACGACCACCGCGGCCGCTGCTAACAAGCGCTTGATGATTTTCATACCCTAAATTTACCGCTAATTGGGATAATTTGTCGCACGAGGTGCGTTAAATCGCGGCTAACGCCGCTTGAATGTCTGCCCACAAATCTTCTATATCTTCACACCCCACTGAGAGGCGGATCAGGTTTTCGGGTACCGACGCGCTTTCATTCGGCCACCTGCGTCTGCGCTCCCACAAGGATTCGACGCCACCCAGACTCGTTGCATGCGAAATAATCGATGAGCTATCGCATAGGCGGTCTGCATCTGCAGGACTTCCCACAATTTCGAAGGAGAGCACCGCACCGAATGTCTGCATAAACTTCTTTGCCCGCTCATGTTGAGAGTCTGTCGGAAGACCTGGATACCGAACCTTTGCCACTTTTGGATGAGTGTTCAGGCGATGAGCCAATTCAAGGGCGTTTTCACATGCTTTATAGAAGCGGAGAGGGAAAGTTCGAATACCGCGCAGGGCAAGCCATGCTTCGAATGGTCCGGCGATAGATCCCAACAATTCTCGTGCGTCTTCAAGCTGTTGTCGGATTTCTGGGTTTTCAGTAGAGAGGGAACCCATAAGGACATCGCTATGTCCGGAAAGAAACTTAGTTACAGAATTCATCACAACGTCCGCGCCTAATGTAAGTGGACGTTGAGTGAGCGCAGTCGCAAATGTGTTATCTACCATCACGAGAATATCTAACGCTTTTGCTGCAGAAATCAACAGAGGAAGTTCTGCTACATCAAGACAAGGATTTGTAGGTGATTCAAGCCATAACAAATCAGCATCCTTGAGTGCACTCATCACCTGATCAGTCTGTGAAATATCTAGAAAAGAAACAACAAAACGGCCGCTGGCGTGGTGTTGTTTAAGAAGGGTCATCACACCGCTATAGCCCTCGTGAGATGCAACTACGCGTGCACCAGGTTTGAGGATAGAGAGAGCTGCAGTGATTGCCGCCATTCCTGATGAAAAGATGAGCGTGCTTCCACCCTCAAGAGCGCTGATAGCAGATTCAGTTGCACTCCATGTCTGATTTCCAGTTCTGCCATATGCAATCGGACTGCCTGCACCGAATGTGCTGTTCAACGAAATGCTCTGATTGATTCCGTTCTCGACTTTATCGTCTGGGCGCCCAGCAGTAATTGCTCGGGTTGAAAGTTTTTCGTGCGAGGCGTCGTGGCTCATGAGAGAAGCCTAATGCAGACTATTGGCGAGAGAGAACTGCCATTGCTGCGTTATGTCCTGCGATTCCACTCACCCCACCGCCTCTTCGTGCTCCCGCACCGGCAATAAAAATATGAGGGTCATCAGTTTCACTCCCCCACTGTGGCGTTTGCGTCGCCTGACTATCTTCGATAAATGGGAAATCTAAATCGCGATGAAAGATGTTTCCTCTAGGAAGTCCGATTGCGGCCTCAAGATCTAATGGTGATTTCGCTTCCAGAGCTAGTGATCCATCTACATTCAGAGCAATCACACTTTCAATTGGTTCTGCTAAATACTCATTGAGGCTAGCAAGGGCAATTGCTACCGCTTGCTCGCGCGCACCTTCTGGATCGCGATCAAAGAGAGATGCATCTGTATGTAAACCAAAGAGTGTAAGAGTGTGAAAACCTTTTGCCACAAGTTCGGGAGAGAGAATGCTCGAATCCGTCAGCGTGTGACAGTACATCTCTAGCGGTAATCGTGTTGGGATTTCACCATTCTTAGCAACACGATAACTATCGTTCAGGTGAGAGTATGTCTCGTTAATGTGGAAGGTTCCGGCAAACGCTACACGAGGATCTACTCCTGATTTCAGTTGTGGCAGACGGGTGAGCAACATATTTATCTTTAACTGCGATCCCTGCAACGAGGAAGGCGCACTCTTCTTGCGAAGTTTGGCAAGGCTTTGTGGCGCAGCAGCAAAGAGAAGATCTACCGCTTTAAATTGATCTCCATTACCGCAAGTAATCGTTACTCCATCGTCGGTACTTGTTACTTGCGTTACTGGAGAATTGAGCTTAATCTCCACGCGAAGTTCCCGTGCTATTCGTTCCAGCTCAGCGACAAGCGCGCCCATTCCTCCGACAGGAACGTTCCACTGTCCAATTCCATTTCCAATGAGGTGATAGAGGAAGCAAATATTTGCTTGAATTGACTCTGAATCTACAAAGGTGCCAATGAGCGCATCGGTGAGTACGACGCCCCTGACCACATCATCTCTAAAGCGCGATTCAATTATCTGACCGATTGGTCGCTCAATCATGTAATCCCAGACGTCATCCATATCTACGAGTGCGCGCATCTGAGATCGAGTAAGCAAGGGAGAGAGCATCAACGGCGCAGCTTTGGCAGCAAATTGAGCAATCTCACTATAAAACTTCTGCCACGCTAGACCTTCTTCTTCAGAGCCCGTCAATCGAATAAATGATTGTTCTGTTGCTTCATCCCATTGGGAAGAAACTCTTAAGCCATCGTCGACCCCGTTGCGATGATAAGGAGTGTATGAAGAAATTTGACGGCTACGCGTATGAAAATTGATCCCTAAATCTGCAACGATCTGATCTGGCAAAAGTGAGACTAAATATGAGTAGCGCGATAGGCGTGCATCGAAATCAGGGAATGCGCGCACACTAGCCGTTGCGCCACCTAGCTCTGAATTGGCTTCAAGGAGCAGAACATGTTTTCCTCCCTTAGCCAAATATGAGGCTGCCACCAAACCATTGTGGCCGCCACCTACAACTATTGCGTCAAATGTTGCATCAAAAACTTTAGCCACGGACACCCTCTGCAATCTGGGTGATTGCCCTAGTAATAATCTCTGGACTTGTCGCAAAATTTAGGCGAACAAATTGATTCCACTGTGCACCATAGATATGGCCCGAATTGAGCGCCACTTTAGATTGAAGAAGAATTGTTGCACCTGGGTCGACACCCAGATTGAGAGCCGAAAGATCGAGCCAGGCAAGGTAGGAATGTTGAGGTGGAATATATCTCACCTCGGGCAAGAGATCATTGAGTAACGTTGAAATGAGATGTCGATTGTGATCTAACTGCTGGATCACTATATCCAGCCATGGTGTTCCTTCACTGAAGGCGATTGCAGTTGCGAATGCGCCAAATATTGAGGCGCGAAAATGTAGAGCCGGTGGAAGCGAATTCAATCTTTCGTGCATCTGATCGCTGCCGGTAACGATAATTGCGCACTTGAGTCCTGCGATGCTCCATCCTTTGCTCGCGGCAGTAACGACTACGCAGCACTCGGCTGCTTCGCTACCAAGTGTGAGAATCGGTGTGAAGGGGTGTTCCTGATACTCAAGAGGAGAATGAATCTCATCGCTAATGATGATCACATTATTCTTTCGCGCAAGTTCAACAAATCTCTTGAGCTCTGATTCTGAATACATTCTGCCATTGGGATTATGTGGTGAGCAGAGGAGATGAACTTTTATGCCACTCTGATAGGCCTTCTCAATTCCATCCCAGTCGATCACCCAGGTTGAAGAGATATCGTCAGTTGGAGTGTAGATAAATGGAACGTCTAGGCATTGCACTTTTGTCTCGTTCACCCATGTGTAAAAATTTTGATAGACCGGTGAACTAATAAGGATCGAGTCTCCCGGCTCTGTAAATACTCGCAGGAGTTCAACAACAGCGACTCCCACATCGGTGGCCAGGCGTACCTTTGTCGGATCAACCTGCCAATCCCATCGCGTGAGAGCGAACTCTGAAAAACTTGCATTGAGTTCTGGGATTGATCCCAGATAACCCATATCTGAACTTTCCACCATCGAGTGCAGCAATTTCCTAATGGGTTCAGCAACTGTGAAATCCATCTCTGCCACCGGCAGTGGAATCACATCGGAGGGAAATCCTCGCCATTTCTCGCTGCGATGAGTGGAGAGCTCTTCCAGTGTCAGGAATCCCAGAGGATGTTCGCTCATGGATTGAAGTATTCCACTTGAAACCGCCGATGAGTAGGCGATCGGCTCTACAAAGGGAAGGTAACTCCTGTGCTTGAGTGACAGTCATAGCCGTTGGGATTCTTTGCCAGATATTTCTGGTGATACTCCTCGGCTAAGAAATACTCGATCCCCTCAGAGCTCTGGATCTCGGTGACAATTGCCCCTAAGCCGGCCTGTGCGAGCGCACCCTGATAGCGATCCTTTGATGCCAAAGCCTGCTGATGTTGCGCGGCCGTAGATGTATAGATAGCGCTTCGATATTGAGTGCCGATATCTCCGCCTTGAGCATTGAGCGATGTTGGATCGTGCATTACCCAAAATTCTTGAAGAAGGCGATCATATGAAATGAGCGCGGGATCAAAGGTAACTGCAACCATTTCGGCGTGACCAGTTCTACCAGTGCAGACTTCTTCATAACTAGGGTGAGGGCTGTGGCCACCCATATATCCGACGGAGGTATCACTTACTCCATCAAGATTCCAGAATCTACGCTCGGCTCCCCAGAAACAGCCTGTTGCAAAGTATGCGATCTCATTGGTGTGCTTCATTGGAAGAGTCTTTCATGATTATGAGCAACTTTCTTCACGTAAACTAGAGCTACCTTGCGCCCCCGTAGCTCAGGGGATAGAGCACCGCCCTCCGGAGGCGGGTGCACAGGTTCGAATCCTGTCGGGGGCACAACAGTTCACAGCGCGTGTCGGCGCGATCTTTATCACGCCGCTGTGAGAAATCTTTTCGCGTTCCTCCTTGTTTAAGGGAGTAAGTCACGAGAGAATTGGGGTTTGCGAGAGGTGAATTCACTTCGCGCTCACTTCCTCTAGCTTAAGGAGCGATCATGGATTGGCGTCATCAGTCTGCCTGTCGCGACGAAGACCCAGAACTCTTCTTTCCTGTGGGAAATACAGGGCCTGCGATCACTCAGATCGAAGAGGCGAAGAAGGTCTGCAATCGCTGCATCGTCAAGGACCCTTGTTTGGCATGGGCTCTTGAGAGCGGACAAGATGCTGGTGTATGGGGTGGGCTCTCTGAAGATGAACGTCGTGCGCTGAAGCGTCGTGCTGCACGTAATCGCGCTCGCATTTCAGATCCACAAAGCTAATTCTTTTTTACTGACATCCCTTAGATCGGGAATGTGAGTCGTGCTGTGGTCTTATCCCCTGTTGATTCAAGGACGAGTTCACCTTTGAGTTCGTTTTCGGTAAGAGTGCGCACAATTTGAAGGCCAAGATTCGAAGAGGTTGCCAGATCAAAACCTGATGGCAGACCAACTCCATCATCAATAATCGAAATCTGAGCAGAATCAGCGGTGCGTTGTAGGGAGATTTCTAGAGAGCTGCCGCCTTTTTCCAATCCGTGTTCAAGGGCATTATGTATTAACTCAGTGACCACCAGCGATAACGGTGTAGCAATTGTTGGGTCGAGAGATCCGAGAACTCCAGTACGAGTAATCACTAACTCATTCATCCTAGAACTCAAATCTAGCGAGTGAGTCACAAGTCGATCAAGGACATCATCAAAAGCGACGGATGAGTCACTGCCCGAAGAGAGAGTTTCGTGCACGAGGGCAATCGAGGCAATACGTCGTACCGCTTCATTAAGTGCGGCACTGGATGCGGGATCATCAATGCGGCGGGCTTGCAGGCGAAGCAGGGCAGAGACAGTTTGAAGATTGTTCTTTACTCGATGGTGGATCTCTCTAATGGTGGCATCCTTAGTCACCAGCTCACGTTCACGACGACGTAGTTCTGTCACGTTCTGCAACAGGATTAGCGCACCCACACGATCCTCGCCTTGAGATACGGGAAGTACCAAGAGATCAATTGTCCCTCCGGCATTTTCCATCTCTACTCGACGAATCGCCTTTCCAGAGAGTTGTACACGTAAACCTTCTTCGTGCGCAAGATTCTGTGGAGTTGTGATTCGTTGGGCAACTTCGTGCAGCGTTTCACCTTCGAGTGCGTTGTTCCATCCCATGCGGCCGAATGCTGAACGAGCATTCGGGCTGGCATAGGTAATCGCTCCATTGATATCTAAACGTAAGAGACCATCGCCTACACGCGGCGGTGGATCAAAGAGCGAGCTAGCGTTTTCGTAAGGAAATTTTCCTTCAGCGACCATTCGATAGAGCTGATGTGCAATTTCACGATAATTAAGTTCAAGCCGTGAAGGCTGACGCATCAGTTCAGAATCCCGGTGACGAGAGATAACAGCAATCACTTCTTGTTTATAAATGACCGGTGTAGTTTCTTCTTTGACCATATGGTCACCAAAACGCTCTGGAACTGTGTCGCGAATAATCTCAGCGCTGGAGAGCGCTCGATCAATATGTGGCCGATCCCCCCATTGGATTTCTTCCCCTAGAACATCATTTGAGAATACGGTTGCGGCTGTCATCGGGCGGATGTGTGCAACGGCAACGTATCCTGTTGGCCAGCTCTTCATATCTTTTCGAAGTGGCACCCAAAGAATCAGATCTGCGAAGGAGAGATCTGAGAGAAGTTGCCAATCTGCAACTAACTCTCGCAGTCGATAAATCTGTTCAGAGGTGAGCGGGCTTCTTCCTCGAATAAACTCTTCTAACGCGGGCATTTAAGAACTCCAGGATGGAAGCAGGTTTTCAACTTCCTGTATTGCATACCAGGTAAGGTCTTCACCATCAGGAGAGACAAGAAAGATACATGCTGCCCAATCACGATTAATCTCTCCCGAGACTTTGATGCTATCTGCGCCTTCTTCGATAATCACATCGGCAGGAATATCTCCAGCAAGGACAAAGCCAAATCCCTCTTCGCGCAGATCCAAGGATTCTTCGGCTGCCAGCATAGTCAGGATAAACTCACGCTCTTCTTCATCGAGTTCACTGTGAGTTGCAATGAATTCAGCAGTTGCCGCAAAGAGAATTTCGATTTTTAAGGGATCGCCTGAAATAAATGCGCTTACTTCTTCAAAGGTTAGGCCAACATAAGCGCGCATGGGAAAAGGGTACAAGGTCTAAGCGGTCAGTGCAGCCGCCAATTCAAGGTACTTCTTTCGGAGTAAACCGCGGGGATTACTCTCCACCAATATCGATCTCTCCTGCTCTGCCGAGTTTGCACCCCGAGTATCAAGAGGAAGTACGCGAATGGCGTGGGGATGACTGGGCGCAACAAGGGATAGAAATTTTTCTTCTTGGGTATCGCCGCGCTTTCCTGCGACCCTATGGTTGAGAATAAAAGTTTGACGAGCGCGTAATGATTGTTTTGTCATTAATGCTTGGAATTGCTGAAGAGAGTGTGTGCTTATCGGACGAGGGGAAGCAATGACCCATAAATCATCTACATTTTCAAAGATCCAGTGAGAGAAAGTGTTCTGCCATCTTCGCTCTGTTATCGCCTCAGCTGCCCTCGGTGTTAAGCCACAATCGATGATCACGTAGTCGGTGCGCGAGCAGGCATCGATGAGGGTCTCATTCATCGCCGCTGCATTCTCTCTTGTCAATTCGAAAACTTCTAGCAACGGGCTGATGCGGTTGGGCTCTGATCCGTTGAGATTACGTTCACCCAAAAGAATTGCAACTGCTGGAATTTGGTAATGAGCGTCAATCAGGAGAACTTTCTTGCCCAGTAGATTAAGTTCAATCGCACAATTGATCGCTGTCGTTGTCGCACCATCACCGTGGCTAGCACTAGCAATGGCGATTACGCGCGAGCGTCGTGCAGCCGAACTACTTAATCCCTGCTGGCGAAGAGGCGCTCTCCCCTGCATGAGGATGCGCGCCATCAATTCTGCTGCATCATGAGTTCTCTCAATGAGATCTCCATCTGATTCGTCTTTGTCGATCCCAGCAAAGCCGACAGCTCTTTCGATTAAGGTTGAGATAGATGAGAGAAATTCAGGATTCACACCGTGGATATCACATGAGTAAATAAGTAACGGCCTAATCCCAACAGGATTTTCAAGATACTGGGCAAGAAGAGCAGTATCGACGGCACGAAAGAGAACGTTCCACCCCTGTGAGTGCAAGGTTCGTGCAACGAAACTTTCGAATTCAGGGTCACCGATTGCCGTGACAACATGTAGATCAGCCATGTGATGCGACCACGACTAAACGCCCATGTGATGTGCCCGCAAGAATTTTTGCAACCTGCGAACTATCAACAGAGACTGTAATCGCAAGGCCAGAACCAAAGTTTGAACCTTTACGGTCTATCGACTCTAGAAAAATCCCAGTGAGCAAGAGTGCGGGCGTACTTAAGCTCTGACTATTGACGGCATCTGGTACCCAATAGAGAGAAATAGGCTCCCCCACTTCAATCATCGCAGGAATATCTGAAGGAAGAATATTTAATGGAACTTGTTCAGTGGCGAATTGTGCAGACTCTTGGGTGAGAGCGCTTTTTGCTAGAAATTGGCCTGTGCCAATTAATTGCGTACTGGTCATTCCAATCGGCGGTGCATTTTCTTCAAAGTACAGACCTGCATTTTCGATAAGGGAAGCATCGAAAAGAATCAAATCCTCAGAAGTTATGAGAGAACCTGGAGTAATGGGGTTGCGGGCCACCCAATAGTGTGAAGATTGATCAGCCAGCGCAGCGAAGGCGAAAGAGGAGAGTAGGGCTGCAAGAAAGAGGACGCCGGCAACTATCACTCGTGGAGAGCGGAGAGAGAGTGAGGTTGTTAATGGAGGAGGTTTTGAAATCATAGGTGGAGCAAAGAGCAAGCAGAGAATTTCTCTTCGCACTTGTGCACAGTCACCCTTAAGGATGAGTTAATTTCATCTTCTGGGTTGATTCGTGCTCTTGCCAGCCAATGGATGGTTGCTGCTATGACAATTCATAGCAGTCCTTCCTTCACACTCGTATCCAGCAACGAAGATCAGGCAATGTGGAGCCATCCCATTCTGGATCTTTATTCACAATCTCATCTGAAACCAGCACGTGAACCTCTCCCGGTTCAAAAGGCGAAGCTTTATCTTGTTCCTTCACATTGCGACAAAAACTACGGTGGAGAAGATTGTGATGGCGAAGATTGCCCCATTCCAACATCGGCAAGCGAACTACCCGAACTCCATGCCTGGACAATGACATTTGCAGTAGCCCTCCTTGAAATATGGGCTGGTCGTAGACAACCCGCTCAATTAATGGCGCGCTGTCATAGAGTGATTTATAACGAATTAATTCGAAAGACGGGATCACAGAAAGAAATTGGAAGAATTCGTACGATCTATCAGAGCCAACCCTTAGATGGGATCTGCGAATCCACGATCACCGTGCGATTCGGTGAAAGGTTGCGGGCGATTACAATTCGATTTGAGGGCGTCGATGGACGCTGGCTCTGTACCGAATTAGATCTTATCTAGCAAGAAATTAAGCGGCGCCGTGACAGCGCTTGTACTTCTTGCCAGAACCACATGGACATGGTGCGTTACGAGTAACTTCATTTTTGGTAACAGTTCCCGAACCATCAGATGCGGTGTATGAGAGTGCGCTTACCTCTGCAGGTTTAGCATCAAGTGAAGGAGCTGAGACTTTCTTTCCCTCTTCCACGTTGACCTGCACGTTAAAGACAAGACTTGCCAGCTCTTCTTTTATCGCATCCATCATTGCAGAGAAGAGTTCATAGCCTTCTCGCTGATATTCAACAAGCGGATCACGTTGTGCCATAGCACGAAGCCCGATTCCCTCTTGTAAATAATCCATCTCATAAAGGTGCTCGCGCCATTTGCGATCCAAAACAGAAAGGAGGACTTTGCGCTCGAGTTCACGCATTACTTCTACACCAAGTTCTTCTTCACGCTTTTTATAGGCACTCTCTGCATCTTCCAGGATTCTCGCTGTCAGGAACTCGCTATCGAGTCCATCAACGGTTCCCACTTCTTTGATCAGACCTTCAATGGTGAGTGAGATTGGATAAACGAGTGTGAGTGCAACCCATAACTTCGCCAAATCCCAATCTTCGGCATATCCCTCAGCTGTCTCTGCTGCAACATAGGCATGGATGGTATCTGCCAAGAACTGACCAACCTGAGATGAAATATCTTCGCCTTCTAATACCAGACGTCGCTCCCCGTAAATGACAGTACGTTGGCGATTCATTACATCGTCATACTTAAGAACATTCTTTCGAATCTCAAAGTTCTGAGCTTCTACCTGGGTCTGTGCAGATTTAATTGCATTGCTGACCATCTTGGATTCGATAGGTGCATCTTCCGGCAGCCCTGCAGCAGAAAGGAAGCGCTCCACAAGAGCAGAGTTAAAGCGGCGCATCAAATCATCTTGTAGCGAGAGGTAGAAACGAGATTCACCAGGATCGCCTTGACGTCCGGAACGTCCACGTAGCTGATTATCGATTCGACGTGATTCGTGACGCTCGGTTCCAAGAACATAGAGACCGCCCAGTGCGACAACTTCGTCATGGCCTGTAGCAACAGCTGCCTTCTGTTTTGCAAGCTCGATTGGCCATGCCGCTTCATACTCAGCAGCGTTGTCGACAGGTGAGATTCCGCGTCGCTGCAATTCAAAATCTGCCATAAATTCTGGGTTTCCACCCAACATGATGTCAGTACCGCGACCAGCCATGTTGGTAGCCACAGTTACTGCGCCTTTAACACCAGCGCCAGCAATGATGAGAGCTTCGCGCTCGTGATGTTTAGCGTTAAGAACCTCGTGAGGAATACCGTTCTTCTTGAGAACTGCAGAGAGCTCTTCAGATTTTTCGACGCTTACTGTTCCAACAAGAACTGGTTGGCCCTTGCGATGGCGTTCCACAATATCTTGAGCGACTGCTGCGAATTTTCCTGCCTCTGACTTGTAGACAAGGTCAGCAGCATCCACTCTGAGCATCGGACGGTTTGTTGGGATTGGAACTACGCCTAACTTGTAGATCTGGTGAAATTCTGAGGCTTCAGTCATGGCAGTTCCGGTCATACCTGAAATCTTTGAGTAGAGACGGAAGTAGTTCTGCAAGGTGATTGTCGCTAAGGTTTGATTTTCATCCTGGATCTCAATTCGCTCTTTCGCCTCAAGAGCTTGGTGCAAGCCTTCACTATATCTGCGACCAGAGAGCATGCGGCCTGTGTGCTCATCAACGATCAGAAGCTCGCCGTTCATTACAACATAATCTTTATCGCGCTTGAAGAGCTCCTTCGCGCGAACAGAGTTATTGAGGTAGCCAATCAGGGGTGTATTTGCCGCTTCATAGAGATTTTCAATACCCAGTAGCTGTTCAACTTTTGTTACACCTAATTCAAGAATCGCAACTGTCTTCTTCTTCTCATCAACCTCATAGTGTGTATTTCGAGTCAGTTGATTACATATATTTGCAAATTCAACATACCACTTAGTGGCTTTATCGGCCGGACCGCTAATAATGAGAGGGGTACGTGCCTCATCAATAAGGATAGAGTCGACTTCATCGACAACAGCGAAGAAATGCTCGCGCTGTACGCACTCTTCTAGGCTCCATGCCATGTTATCGCGCAGATAATCAAAGCCAAATTCATTATTTGTTCCGTAAGTGATGTCGCAGTTATATGCAGCGCGGCGCTCTGAGGGCGACATGCTGTTGACGATGACACCAACGGTTAATCCAAGGAAGCGATGAATGCGCCCCATCCACTCGCTATCGCGCTCTGCCAGATAATCATTTGTCGTGACAACGTGAACACCTTTGCCAGCTAGCGCATTGAGATAAGAAGGAAGAGTTGCTACAAGTGTCTTACCTTCACCTGTACGCATTTCAGCGATGTTTCCCATGTGAAGGGCGGCGCCACCCATAAGCTGAACATCGTAATGGCGCTGACCGAGAGTGCGTTTTGCTGCCTCACGAACAACTGCAAAAGCTTCAGGGAGAAGATCATCAAGGTCTTCACCTTTTTCAAGGCGTGATCGGAACTCTGCTGTCTTTGCACGGAGCGCTTCATCACTGAGAGGCACGATAGATGGCTCAAAGGAATTTACTTCAGCTGCAATTTTTGAGAGTTGGCGGAGAATCTTTCCTTCTCCGGCGCGCATGAAACGATCAACTATTGATGACATCAAAAACCTTTCAAAGAAGACGTACTCTGTTGAGCCCGGTTACTTTAAATACTGATGCAAGGGGGACCCCTGGTTCACTGGGTATATCGTAGGGGTTTTGCCACGCAGGCAGTAATTGCGCCGATAACGCAGAAACCCCCTGCATGCAGGGCCCTTCCCGCCTCTCTCAGGGTCGCTCCGGTGGTAACGACATCATCGACAATTATTACAGGGGCGTTTGCCCCCTGTGCCCTTTCGATGCACTTGAGTGACCGACTGAGATTTCTCTGCCGCTCCTTGGCGTTGAGTGAGGATTGATCCTGAACTTGACGAGTGTGGCGCAGTAGCGGGAGCGCGCGTACATATGGATTCTCTGATAACTCAATCGTGTGCGTCAAAATGAAATCTCTTCCTCGTTTTCTTGTCGCCGCCTTTCTTGAAGGCACAGGTACAAGGTCTGCAATACCTTGCTCTCCATACATGTATCCCAGGCTATGTGAAAGAGCCTGAATGATAAGTTGATCGGCATCTCGCAACCCAGACTCTTTTGAACTCAGAAGAACTCGCTGTGCGATGCTGGAGTATTCAACGGCCGAGTAGACAGGGAAAGAGTTCACTTCAGAAGTTATCTGCATACGATAGATATGCGGATTCCACGATGCGCGACACTGTGAACAAATCTTTATTCCGAGTTGTTTACATCCCAGACAACGTGAGGGGAAAATAATTTCTGATAGCGAAGGCAGTGAAATCACTGAAGTAAGTCTGGCTCAATACGCCCAAGAATTTTCTAAACATCTCTCCGATGTGGATTAACTGGGAGTGGACGCGCCACAATTTGATTTCCTGCAATACGCGGAAGTGTTAAGACAAAATTTGCACCATCGCCCAGTGCTCCCCAAGCATCAAGTTCACCATTATGAAGGCGAGCATCTTCTAGTGCGATCGACAGACCAAGGCCTGTCCCTCCGCGCGTTCTCGCTCGTGATGGATCAGCCCGCCAGAATCGGTCAAAGACGCGGGTAAGTGAAGATGCTTCCATTCCTTCGCCATGATCTCTCACGCTGACTGCAACTTCAGTAGCAGTTTCGACACATTCAATCTCTATAGGTTTTCCATCTGAGTGATCGAGCGCATTTGAGATGAGGTTTCGCATAATTCGCTCCACTCGCCGGAAGTCAGCCCGAATGTGCACCGGATAATTGGGGGCCTCAAAAGAAATTTGTGAATCAGTCGCCTCAACGTTCACGCCAAGATCTGCAATACATCTACGAACTAAGGCGGTGAGCTCAAAATCAGTGGGTTCAAGAACGGCAACCTCTGCATCAAATCGACTCACCTCTAAAAGCTCTTGTAAAAGCTTTTCGAAGCGATCGATCTGTGCGGTAAGCAGCTCTGCACTTCGAGCAATCACGGGATCAAATTCATCGCGTTGGGCGTAGATTACATCAGATGCCATTCGTAGCGTTGTTAAGGGTGTACGCAATTCGTGTGAAACATCAGAGACAAATCGTTGTTGGACCTTTGATAGGTTTTCTAGTCGACCAATCTGTCCTTCAATAGATGCTGCCATCTCATTAAAGGCCGATCCCAAAGTCGCGATTTCATCCCTGCTCTTTACACGAAGTCTCTGAGTAAAGTCTCCTTGAGTAAATAGGCTTGCTACCCGAGCGGCATCTCGAACTGGTCGCACCACTTGTCTTACAACTAAATACGTAATCAATCCGATGAGTAGGAGCAAGACAATTCCGGTCAATAGTAATGAGTTTTGAACCAGGTCTAGCGTCGCTCCTTGGTTGGCCAGAGTAAAAACTAAATACATTTCGTACTGGCCAGAGCCTGGAATGTTAACGCGCTGGCCAACAAAGAGAGCATCAATTACTTTGCCATCTGTGTACGTTAACGGTGCGTATTGATGAACAAGGACAGAAGAATTAGATATCTCATCTCTTAACTCTTTAGGTATTGCTGAAGCGAGAAGGGCATTTGATGAAAAGCTGTAATCGGGTTTTAGGATCTTGCTTTCAATTTCTTCCTTACTAAAAATCTTAATCAAAACGAGCTCGCGTGAGCTTTCGATAATTCCAACCGAGATTGACGTTGAAATGATCTCATCAACACCGGCTTTAATGATTTCACTTGATTGCCCATCAACGAGTAAAAACTGGTAACGAGCATTATAAAAAATAGAACGTGCATCAGATAGTGATGTTTCTAGGCTCACCCTCTTGATTCCATCAGAGAGTTGAGAGTAGAGAGCTGATCCGGTCAGCCAGACAACGCCCAGGGAAAGTAGAACTGTAGAGAGAATAACTTTTGCAGCCAAAGATTGAGCGAAAGGCGAGCGTTGAAAGCCCATCAAGATTCTTCCGTGACTCCAGCTTTATATCCGACCCCTCGCACCGTGGTGACTATCTTTGGGCTTTCCGGGTCGTGTTCCACCTTCGAACGAAGCCGCTGAACATGAACGTTTACTAAACGTGTATCTGTGGAGTGTCGATATCCCCACACTTCACTCAAGAGCGAATCGCGTGTGAACACTCTCCCTGGCTCTTTTGCAAGGGCAACAAGTAGATCAAATTCAAGACGTGTAAGAGAAATTGCCTTACTCCCCCGCTTTACTTCGTGTGCGGTGACATCTATGACCAAATCACCGATAGTGAGTAAACCTTTTTGGTCAGCATTTGTTCGACGTAAACGTGTACGAATTCGCGCAATCAACTCAGAAGGGTGCTTAAAGGGTTTAACCATGTAATCATCGGCTCCAGCTTCAAGCCCAGCGACAATATCTTGGGTATCACCTTTAGCGCTAAGCATGACGATTGGAACCATCGACTCGGCACGAATTAATTTACATACTTCAACTCCATCTAGTCCTGGCAACATCACATCGAGAAGTACGAGATCAGGTGGATTGTTTCTAAACACATCCATGACTTCGTCCCCGCGACTGACGAGATCCACGTCGATGCCGGCACCTGTTAAAACGATGCCGAGCATCTCCGCAAGATCCTGGTCGTCATCGACGACCATGACTAAGGTCATTAGCTACCGTGCTCCCAAGAGTTCAAGTACATATCTTGAGCAGGAGTTAAAACATCAATACGACCACCCATGCTGATGAGCTTGAGTGACGCAACTTCTTTATCAATGTATTCCGGAACCATGTGAACGCCAGCCTTAAGGTTCTTTGCTTCCTTAACGAGGTATTCAGCGGTAAGGGCTTGATCAGAGAATGACATATCCATCACAGAAGCTGGATGGCCTTCAGCTGCACCAAGGTTTACGAGGCGACCCTCTGCAAGAAGGAGAAGGCGACGCCCATCTGCAAGTACATATTCATCAGTCTGATGACGCATCTTTGCATTCTTCTGCTTTGCGTTCTGCTCTAGCCACGCGACATCGATTTCGATATCAAAGTGACCTGAGTTAGCCATGATCGCTCCATCCTTCATCACTGCGAAGTGCTCGTCACGAAGAACGTCACGGTTACCTGTCACTGTAATGAAGACATCACCGATTTTTGCAGCATCTAGCATCGGCAAAACTCGGAAGCCTTGCATCATGGCATCGAGTGCCTTGGTTGGATCAATTTCGGTTACGACGACATCTGCGCCCATTCCTTTGGCACGCTCTGCTACACCTTTACCGCAGTATCCAAATCCAGCGACAACAACTACTCGTCCTGCGAGCAAGAAGTTTGTGGCACGGAAGACGGCATCAAGGGTTGATTGTCCTGTTCCATAACGATTATCAAACATATGCTTTGTATCTGTGTCGTTAACGGCGATCATTGGGAATGTCAGCGCGCCATCTTTAGCCATCTGATTGAGGCGAATAACTCCAGTTGTGGTCTCTTCGCACCCTCCGGTAATTGTTGGAAGTAGCTCACGACGTGTGGTGTGCAAGGTGTTAACGAGGTCGCATCCATCATCAAAAACTTGGTGTGGTTCGATATCAAGAGCTGCATTGATATGTGAGTAATAACCATCGCGATCAACAGCATTGCGAGCAAATACTGAGATGCCGTATTCGTGCACAAGGGCTGCAGCGGTGTCATCCTGGGTTGAGAGTGGATTTGATGCACAGAGAGCAATCTCTGCACCGCCTGCCTTGAGAACGCGCATCAAGTTAGCTGTTTCGGTGGTGACATGCATACATGCTGAAATGCGAACGCCAGCAAATGGCTGTGATTTTTCAAAACGCTCTCTAATCTGAGCTAGTACCGGCATGTTGCGCTCGGCCCACTCAATGCGCTTACGACCTTCTGCTGCTAGTGATGCATCTGCGATGTCATGCTTGGGTGTTGTTTCTGTAGTAGTCATAACTATTCTCCTCTACACGGTAGGTGATTAAGTGCTTACCTAAGGCGTAGGGCTCTACTTGCTAGGTTGCTGTAAGCCAAGATTACTGGCAAAGGTGGCTACTTGCCACCTATGAGAGCTAGCGCCTGCAGGCGAATTTTATCCATGAGGGCTTGCGTGGTCGCTTCAACGTTGAGCCGCAGTAGAGGTTCAGTGTTTGAGGCCCTTACGTTAAACCACCAATCAGCACTTTCAACGGTGAGGCCGTCAAGGTGATCTATGGTGATTCCACTCATAGAGGCAAAGTGAGATTCTATTGCCGACATAACAGTGATGGCATCGTCAACTACAGAGTTAATCTCACCGCTTGAAAGATAGCGATTGTAACTCTTCAGCAACTCACTTAACTTCTGCTTCGACTGCGAGAGCGCGGCTAGGGCATGCAGGGCAGCAAGCATTCCCGAATCTGCTCGCCAAAAATCTTTAAAGTAAAAATGGCCTGAGTGCTCTCCACCAAATACTGCGCCAGTTTCTGCCATGAGTTTCTTAATATAAGAGTGGCCCACGCGAGACCTCACAGCAGATCCGCCATTTTCTACAATCACTTCTTTAACGCTACGCGAGGAGATCAGGTTATAGATAATGCTTGCGCCAGGGTTCTTAGCCAGCTCTCGATCTGCAATCAGAGCAGTCAATGCCGAAGGATTTACCAGTTCACCTTTTTCATCTACCAGGAAGCAACGATCTGCATCTCCATCAAAGGCTAAACCGATATCTGCCTTGTGCTTCTTTACGGCAACAGAGAGATCCTTTAAATTCTTCGGGTCGATCGGGTTGGCCTCGTGGTTGGGAAAAGTCCCATCAAGTTCAAAATACATCTCTATCACTTCAACGTTAAGTCTCTTAAAAACTGCCGGCGCGGTGAACCCTGCCATTCCATTTCCTGCATCAATCACAACTTTTAGTGGGCGCATCTCATCGAGGTCCACGAGTGTGAAGAGGTGCTCTACGTAGTCATCCAGTAAGTTCTGCTCTTTTTCGACACCGATTGCACCTAACCCAAGAGGTGAACCCTCATTAAGAAATTTCTCGATTGTTAAAAGGCCTGATTCGCGCCCGATAGGTCGCGCACCACTGAGGCACAACTTGATTCCATTGTATTCAGCTGGATTGTGACTTGCAGTAAACATCGCACCAGGCATATTTAACTTACCTGATGCGAAATAGAGCATATCCGTGGAGGCAAGACCTATTCGAATGACATCTAGACCCTGCGAAGTGATGCCTGCAGAAAATGCTGTTGCAAAAATGGGAGATGATGGACGCATATCCTCACCGATAACGACAGTACCTGGCTCACGTTCTCCTTTGAGAAATCGTGCAAGTGCTACACCTGTAGCGAAACAAAAGTCAGGGGTAATCTCTTCATCAACAAGCCCGCGAATATCGTAGGCTTTAAAAATTGACATAGGCGTGTGTATTAATTCGGGACAGCGCGCAGATGGCCACGACGTGCGCCAATCTGCGAAGAGTGATGAATGCGCTCAGTCAGATCCTCACCGCTTGCCGGAAGTGATGCGGCTGCTTCACGAACAGCATCTGCTATCGCCATAAGGTCATCCTCTGTCGGACCTGAACCAGATTGAGAAATCTCTTCCTTAATAACGCTCCAACCATTGGGCACCGTTAACTTACGGGCATGAAATTCGCACAGGTCGTAAGCATGAGGCTCGGCAAAAGTTGCGAGGGTTCCAAGAACTGCAGTTGATTCTGAATAAATGTATGTCAGCGTCATAGTTGCCATTGCACGGCAGGTTGCACGTGAGCACCCTCTACCTGACCTCTTCGCTGACGACATAGGTAAAGATTAGTCGAGATGGGTAGGACTACGGATTTAAGACACGAATATTTGGGCTGGGAAGTAAGACTCGAGTGAGTTGACTTCCCGGTGTCAATGGGAAGAAGCCATAGCCGCTTTGAGTGGCAATGAGTGCTCCACCATAGGTATTAGGTGAGACTTTTTTGAAGATAACTGTTCGTGCATTATCGGGAACTCGCAACGTTTCTATTGAATCGCCTTCAATTTCATAATTCTTTTCTTTCTTATTTGTAAAGCGCACGGTCACCGAAATGGCTATCTTCTCCCCCGTGAAGGTGAGTAGAGGTGCTATCCCACTTACCGCCAACGAGTACTCGCTTATGGGATCTGTTGCCGTACTCCACACAAAATCTGTTTTTCCTAGAGCGAAGGTAGAAGAGTAAACGGAGGCAATAATCGGCCTATCAGAGGAAATCTTGAGGGCAAAGGTGCCTGGAGATAATGTGGGATTGAGATCTAATTCAGTGACAATTCCTGCCTGAATTGTTCGATCATCGAATCCAAATGGAATAAATGAGCCTTTGGCAGAGATCAATTCCACCGAAATTTGAGCAGGGAGATCACCAGGAGTTAAGAGTCGGAGTCTGTGACCAAGTGACTTTCCAGATCGTGTCATCTGAGGAATGGCAGGAATCATTATCACATTACTCGGATTAGTAGTTGCGTTAACAACATCTCCTCCAAGTGCACGAAGTCCACGACCTCGTTCATCAATCATAAATGCATTGACGCGACCTGATCGAGGGCTTACGTGAATCGCAAGATTTTTTGAACCTGGATCGAGAGAGGCTAGCGATTGAACAATTGATGAATTGGCTTTAAGGGTAATCACGCGAGGCGGGCGTATTCCTGATTCACTCCAGATACCAACATCAACAATCGCATCACTTAAACCGCTATTGATAAGCAAGAGCTTGCCCTTACTGCTCACATCTGCATTACCACCGACAAACCATTGTGATATTGATGGTGCAGAGCAGATGGTTGCTCCAGCCCAGACACCTCTCTTGATTTGCCACACCGGCGAAGTCATATTCTTCGTATCAACAATTGTGGGGTTACTCCCTTGTTGAAGCCTTAAAGTGCGCGCGGGCTTAAAGATATTGGTGTTCTTACCTAACAGACGCACACCTGTCTGAGTTGAAGGTAGAGAGACAGCGCTAGTTTCACCAGAGGGAGTTGCTGGACAGACAACAGGTGGGTAGCTTTCAGAGAAATCTTTTCTATTCACCGTACCTTGCGTGAGGTTACTCAAAATCAGTGTCATCGCTGCAATTGATGCAATCACTACTGGACGCTTCATTCTCATGAGAGTTCCCGATCGGAGATTTCGCGTTTGCGGCGACCGCTTGGTGCGGCAAAAATCAGTACCGTAAGGAGAATGATGAAGTGAAGTGAGATCCACCCTCTTCGCACAGAACCATCGTAGATAAGAAGGACCGGGCCAGCTGCGTCTACAGAAAATTGGGGCAGCGAGAGTTCGCTTTGGATTCGAGTGAGTCGCTTTCCATCTTGAACCAAATACCAACTGCGACTATAACTTTGAGTAAGTGTGACGACACCTGGGCCTGGAACGAGATATTCATCCGGAGTATCAGTTGGCTTTAGTTGAACTGATTTTCCACTCACATCAGTCAAGACTAGATTCCCGGTAGCTCCTGCAACCTTCCAGACGATACCTGCATCAGTGGAGGATGCTCGAATAAATCCACCAAGACCATCAATGGTCTGCACCAGTGTGCCTTGAGAAGGGGCTTTAAGAAATACATATGTGATGCCAAAACTTCCCAATACTTTGCTGCTAGAGATTCCACTTCCATCAGCAAGTCCTGTGACTGCAAGTTCAATTTCTGGAACCTCGCGTGGAACTACATCAGCTTCACCGAGAGAGACATCCCCACCTCGCGCAATGTAATAATTCAAGGAAGGTACCGACTCGATCACTCGCTCACGGATTACCAAGGTTTTTGATTGACTTTCTATTGCAAGAAAAGGCGGGAGAACTTCTCCTTGGGCGGATTGGAGTGGCGCTTGTGGTGCTTTGCTGACAATCCATGACGAAGCTCCGACACCATAAAGCACAGATGCAATAACAAGGCTAGAGGCAGCTAAATGACGATAATTCAACTGACTACTGATTAATTTTTCTCGAACGCTATCCAATATAACAACAGCTGAATATGTTGCAGCAAGAGTTGCAAGGGCGATGAACACTCCTGCGTACAGCGCACTTGATGTTCCTGTGCCTTTGCCTGCTAGAGAGAAAGTTGAAAAGAGTGTCCCAACGACAATGAGTGATCCACCAATTGCTGCTATCTGTCGCGCGCGGGTAACTGAAAAGAGAGCTACAAGTAATATGAAAGTTATTGGACTGATTAACCACCACGGTAGCGACCCTGCTCCTCCGGGATTAGCTAAGAACGCTAAATTTGGGCCGCCCCCTGAACTTAACAATCCAATATCAAGAAGCAGTCCTCGCGGTGAAGTGATGAGTTCAAAGCTCCACGGAAGAGTCAGAAGTATAGGGAGAAAGATAAAGGCTGCACGCCTGGCAAGTCTGGCATTGAGTACCTTCTGATCCTGATCAATGCGGAAAGAGTCAAAATCTTTTACAACCGCGGCCACACTCAAGCCAATAAGTACGAGAAGTAATGCAGGCGCAAATGCAAAGGTAAATGCCAGCGCCAAAGAGAGCGCTGCCATTGCCCGGACCGAAAAAGTTTCAATCGTTCGCCATTGGAATGATCTTTCAATAAGAAAGGGTGTAATCACCATAAGAATAATCAGGCCAATTCTCCCTGAATTCACCGCTGAAATAGCGACAGGTGAAATGGAGTACAGCAGTGCTGCTATCGCAGTGAGGAATCGATTCTCGCTGACCTTCTTGAGAAGGTGGTGCATAGAGAGAAAGAGCAGTACCGGGGTGAAAATAAAGAAGAGTGAGATGAAGACTTCGACATTGCCAAATGTTATGAGGGATCCAAGTGCTAGCAGCGGTATCCACAGAGGTGAAGCACTCTTGCTTCCAAGACCAACCTCATGCCATGGCGCAAAGTAAAAGTCCCACAGTAGTCGAGCGCTTTCAGGCGAAGGTGCCAGCGTTCCTCCCGATACTGCTCCAATTCGATTGCGAGACCACAGTACGGTGAGGATAACAAGAAAAAGTAGGGAGACAACGAATGGTTTGCGAAAAATTGTGCTCCATTTTCGGGAGGCAATTGGAGCCAAGAGATCTTCTTCCTCCAGCTCACTTTCGGTAGGAAGATCAAGAAGTGTTTCATCTACAATACTTTTTTCTGTTGGTTTCAAAATAAGATCACGCACTGCTGCTCGAGATCTTTCGAGAGCAAGACGCAGTTGACGTGCGCGCGATGGAATAAATTCTGAGACGACTTGGGCTGAAACTAAACGCGTTGCCTTGCGATCTTTGCGTGCTTTAATCAGTTCGCCCGGCTTGATAAGCAGATT
>JBIPNL010000004.1:0-27122 GCA_044373255.1 Candidatus Planktophila sp.
TGATCCACTGTCAACGTGGGTTGATTCCACTGCCACAGTTGAAAGCGATGTCACGCTATTGCCGGGTACATGGATTGCGGGATCCACAACAGTTGCGCATGGGGCGATCATCGGACCGCGCACCACATTGCTTGATTGCACCGTAGCAACGGGTGCACAGGTGATCGAATCTCACTGCACCGGTGCGGTTATTGGTGCTGATGCCAGCGTTGGTCCATTTACATATTTACGTGCAGGTACTGATTTAGGTGCATCCAGCAAAGCGGGAGCTTTTGTTGAGATGAAGAACGCTGTTGTCGGGGATGGATCGAAAGTTCCGCATCTGTCATATGTCGGGGATGCCACAATCGGTGAAGGCAGCAACATCGGCGCTGCCACAATCTTTGTCAATTACGATGGAGTGGAAAAGCACCACACCACTGTGGGAGATCACGTGCGAATCGGTAGCGATTCCATGTTGGTTGCCCCGGTCACAATCGGAGATGGTGCATATACCGCCGCCGGCTCTGTGATTACAGAAGATGTGCCACCCGGAGCAATCGGGGTTGCTAGGGCAAAGCAGAGAAATGTATTAGGTTGGGTCCTGCGCAAGCGATCCGGTACTAAATCAGCAGATGCGGCCTCGCGTCATGATGATGGGAAGAAGGGCTAACTTCTGTGAGCGAACTCAGATTAACTTCCGAGAAAAAACTGCGCATCTTTTCAGGACGTGGATATCCAGAGCTCGCCGAAGCGGTCGCAACAGAGCTTGGTATTCCGATCACACCAACTTCAGCATATGACTTTGCAAACGGTGAAATTTTTGTTCGCTTTGAAGAATCAGTTCGTGGTTGTGACGCCTTCGTTATTCAATCTCACGCAGCACCAGTAAATAAGCAGATCATGGAACAACTGATTATGGTCGATGCTCTCAAGCGTGCATCAGCAAAACGGATTACCGTTGTTGCACCGTTTTATGGATATGCGCGTCAAGATAAGAAGCACCGCGGACGTGAGCCAATCTCTGCACGGTTGATGGCAGATCTTTATAAGGCAGCAGGTGCTGATCGTTTAATGGTTGTTGATCTCCACACTTCACAAATCCAGGGATTCTTCGATGGTCCGGTGGATCATCTCTTCGCTCTACCAATGCTTGCTAACTATGTCGGAAGCAAAGTTGATCGTTCAATGCTCACTATTGTTTCGCCTGACTCAGGTCGTGTTCGCGTTGCAGAGCGTTGGTCAGAACTTCTCGGTGGATGTCCGATTGCATTTATTCATAAGACTCGCGACCCACTAATTCCCAATGAATCAGTGACAGGACGCGTCGTTGGTGATGTCACAGGTCGCACTTGCGTAGTTATCGATGACATGATCGATACCGCAGGCACAATTACAAAGGCAGTCGACGCTCTCTTCGAAGGTGGCGCAAAAGATGTCATCGTCGCAGCCACCCACGCAGTCTTTTCAGGGCCAGCAGTTGATCGCCTCAAGGAGTGCCGCGCAGTCGAGGTCGTCGTTACCAACTCACTGCCTATCGCAGATGACAAACACTTCGACAAGCTCACCGTGCTCTCAATCGCCCCACTTTTGGGTCGGGCAATCCGTGAAGTCTTCGAGGATGGCTCAGTCACAAGTCTTTTTGACGGACATAGCTAACTCAGGCTAATCTTGGCCTCGTTCCGGCGAGGGTGAAATTTATCCGTGATCGACGGCGTAGGTATCAACTCCTGCTGGAACTTCATGCAATCGAAGTGAAGTATCTACAGCGCTAAGGGAGTAACACAATGGCAGAAGTATCAATCAAGGGAACCACACGTACCGAATTCGGTAAGGGTGCTTCACGTCGTGCACGCGTTGCAGGACTTGTCCCAGCAGTTATCTACGGCCACGGTGAGAAGCCACTTCACATCACATTGCCAGCACGCGAACTCGGCGTTGCACTCAAAGAATCAAACGTTCTTCTTAATATTGATATTGCTGGAAAGGTCGAACTCACACTTCCAAAGTCAGTTGTTCGCCATCCACTCAAGCAGATCCTCGAGCACATCGACCTCGTACTTGTTCGCCGTGGCGAGAAAGTTACTGTTGACGTTCCTGTTCACACAGAAGGAAAGCACGATCCAGATGGAATTCTCGAGCACGTCAACCACACCATCGAGATCGAAGCAGAAGCCACTTCTATTCCTAAGTTCCTTACACTTGATATTGAAGGAATGACAGCTGGTACTTCACGCTATGCATCAGAGGTTGTTCTTCCTGCAGGTACAACTCTGGTGAGCGATCCAAAGATGATTGTCGTTCACTTATCAGAGCGCTCAACAGCAGCGGTAGAAGAGGTAGTAGCTCCAGCAGCAGAAGCAGATGCTGCGGCACCTGCAGCAGATGCTGAAAAGAAAGACGCTTAACCCGTACCCTTTCTCATTATGACGTGGTTGGTAGTGGGCCTTGGTAATCCAGGCGATCAATACGCTGCCACCCGTCACAATGTGGGTCAGATGGTTATCGACCATCTCATTAAACGCCACAATGTAAAGCTTGCAAACCATAAATCTCGCACCCAGATTGCCGCCTACAAATTAGGCGTTGGTGTTGATGCGCATCCAATCATTCTCGCTAAATCAAATAGTTACATGAACGAAACTGGCGGTCCGATTAAGGCGTTAGCTAACTTCTACTCGGTTGGACCAGCAAAGATTATTGTCTTGCACGATGAATTAGATATTGGGTACTCAGTCATCCGCAGCAAACTAGGCGGCGGCGATAACGGCCACAACGGTTTGAAATCAATGACCTCAGCCTTTGATACCCCTGATTATTACCGCGTTCGCTTGGGTATTGGTCGCCCCATGGGCCAGCAAGATCCAGCTGACTTTGTTTTGAAACAATTTAGTAAAGAAGAGAAGCTGAGCTTGGAAGAATTTATTGAGCGCGGCAGCGATGTGGTTGAGTCGCTGATCGAAAATGGACTCGAATTTACGCAGGGAAAATTTAACTCTTAGATCAGCCTGTATTTCTAAGGCCAGCAGCAACACCATTAATCGTCAGCAGTAGCGCTCGAATCAACGTTGGATCTGCAGAATCACCCTTGGCTCGCACACGTTGCAGCAGATTGATCTGCAGTAAGTGCAGAGGTGAAAGATAGGCATCGCGTACTTGTAACGTGCGGGCCAGAACAGGTTGTTCGCTCAAGAGCGAATCTTTCTGGGTAAGTAGCAGAATCTCTGAAACGGTAAGTTCGAATTCCGCGGTGATCTCATCAAGGAAGTGGTGAAGCTCCTTTGGAACAAGTGTTTCTACATAACGACGAGCAGTGATCAAATCTGTCTTTGCAAGCGTCATCTCTACATTGCTAATAAATGTATGGAAGAAGTGCCAGCTCTGCAGCATTGATTTCATATCATCGCTCTTGCCCGCTTCGCGCGCGGCTTTAAGTCCTGATCCAACACCAAACCAACCCGGCACAATTTGACGTGACTGCGTCCATCCAAATACCCAAGGAATCGCACGTAGCGATCCCAGGCCCGATGTGGCATCTGGTCTGCGTGATGGACGTGAACCTAAGAAAAGATTTCCAAGCTGTTCTACAGGTGTGGATGCGTAGAAATATGCAGGAAGATCAGGGTGATCAACCAAGTTTCGATATTGCGTAAATGAAGCATCAGAGATGAGGTTCATGCAGGTATTCCAGCGGTCAAGTTCTTCTTCACTTTGACGCGGTGCGCGATTGAGAATCGTTGCTTCAAATGATGCGGCCAAGGTGAGCTCAACATTCTCGCGCGCTAGTGCAGGCAATGAATACTTATCGCTAATGACTTCACCTTGTTCGGTGACTTTAATTTCACCATCAATAGAACCCCATGGAAGAGCAACGAGAGCTTCATAGGTTGGACCGCCACCGCGTCCGACAGAGCCACCGCGTCCATGGAATAAGCGAAGACGAATACCGTGCTTCATTGCGACATCGCGAAGCTGGCGCTGTGCTCGGTGAATTTCCCACTGACTCGTTGCAATCCCTGCATCTTTATTTGAATCTGAGTAGCCCAACATGACTTCTTGGATATCTCCACGAAGTTCAACAACTTTTCTATATGTTGGATTTGATAAGAGATGATCAAGAATCTCACCCGCCGCACGAAGCTCGGCAACAGTTTCAAGGAGCGGAGCAAATCCGATCTTTGCAATTCCTGCCGAGAGATCAACTAGTCCGGCGAACTTAGCTAGAACCGTCGCTGCAATCAGATCATCGGCACCCTTTGTCATCGAAACAATGTACGTTTCAATAATTTCTGGTCCAAAGTCTTCGATCAATTCGTTAATTGCAACAAAGGTATTGAAGGTCTTGGCGTCATTGCCGGTAAGGGATGAGGTTGAAGGATTCTGCTTATCGGCCAATAGTCCTGTGAGGGTTTCAAAACGTTGCTCGTGGCTCTGATCTGCATAGGTGCCACCGATAATCTCTGCCAGAGCTGCATGGTGGGCATCTGAATGTTCACGGATATCTAACGTCGCGTGGGTAATTCCAAAAGCTGCCACAGAACGAATTGTTCTTTCGAGTAATCCCGTTGCAATTAATTCGCCCCGGTGTGCAAAAAGTGAGTCACGCATCAGCGTTAAGTCAGCCAATAGTTCGGCAGTATCTTTGTAATCACGGTGTGGCACATGAGGCGCACCCTTTGCGTGGCGATCTCTCGTTAAAGCTAAGCGATGCACAATTGCCGTTGCCTTAAGGCGATAAGGCTCTTGCGTATTAAGTCGACGAAAACGTGGTTCGAATTCAGGTATGTGCTTTAAATCTTCTTCGACAGATGCAGAAAGTTCAGGTGTTGCTCCGATAATGCGCGTTGAGACAGAGAGCATCTGACGCAATTGATCCATCGCTGCGATTGTGGTTCGGATTGCGTGTCCTACCTGAAGGACAACTGCAGCTTTTGTGATCTCTGGTGTGATATTTGGATTTCCATCTCGATCGCCACCAATCCATGTGCCGAATGTGAGCGGACGTGCGGTCACCGGTAATTCAACCCCGAGGCGCTTCAAATGGTGTGCAAATTCATTCAATACTTCTGGAACCGTAGTTCGTGCCAGGTCATCGAGGTAATACAGAGCGTTCATCGCCTCATCGAGTGGTTCAGGGCGATCCACGCGAAGTTCATCGGTCTGCCATAACAAATCTACAATTTCTGCAAGTGATTGTGAGTTAGTCACACTCTTTGGTAAATCAAGCAGGCGTGAGATCTCTCCAAGTTTATTCAGGATAGATCGTCGTGCGGCTTCGGTCGGATGAGCGGTAAAGACAGGACGGACGCTTAATTCACTCACCCATTGCTCGAGATCTTCTTGTGAAAATTGATGGCCAGGAGTTTGCGACTTTTGCGCTGCAATCACTTTATCTACAGCGCGCGAAATCCAAGAACCGTTGACTTCTCGTGACTCCGAAATAATTCGTACGCGGTTGACTTGCTCTGCAACATTTGCCAGGTGGAAGTAGGTACTAAATGCTCGCACCAACTGAATCGAATCATCGACCGATAAATCTTTAAGTACTTCTCCGCCCGTGCCTTCGCGTACTGCTTTACGCACGCTTTCGACGAGATCGAGAAGTTCCTGGCCTTCCTGGCGGACAAGTGTCTGACCCAGGAGATCGCCCAATCGACGCACATCTGCGCGCAGCGACTCATCCTGATTTGTCATGCACGTATTCTCGCAGGGAATTCTGCACAGTGCGCACACCGTAGACTTTGCCTGTAGCCCCCTGGTCTTGACCAAGCGGGGCCAGTTGCTATTGGGGGGTGAATTATGCGCGGTGTGATCTCAGCTCTCGAGACCAACGCAGAGATTGCTGACGCGCTCATTCACTCAACAAAAATAATCGCGCCTAATCCTGCCTACCCATTTCTTCTCGCAGCCCGTGCCAAAGAGAAACCTTTGCTTGTGATCACGAGTTCATCGCGCAGCGCTGAAGATTTAGCCCACGAACTACGTGAGCTACATGATCATGTTCTTGAATTTCCGGCTTGGGAAACACTCCCTCACGAGCGATTGAGTCCACGCACTGACACAGTTGCGCGGCGAGTAGCAACTCTTCATTCGCTCAAGACGGGACATCACTCACATCCAATAGTGATTACTCCTGTGCGTGGGGCAATCCATAGATTTATCTCAGCAATTTCATCGAATCCGTTGCGCACGCTAGAGATTGGGCAAGAGCTTTCACTCACCGATCTTGTTGAACACTTAGCTATCAGCGCATACACACGCACTGATCTCGTTGAAAGGCGGGGAGAGTTTGCAGTTCGTGGTGGAATTGTTGACGTCTTCTTCCCGCTGGCAGTTCACCCGGTTCGTATCGATTTCTTCGGCGATGAGATCGAGGATATGAAGTACTTTGATGTGGCTGATCAACGCACACAAATCCCCGTTACCGAGAAAATCGAAGTACTTCCTTGCCGCGAATTTACTCTTACTCCTGAAATTCAAAAGCGCGCTGCACAGCTACAAAACAAATATCCCTCAGCCTCTGAAATATTAGGAAAGATTGCAGAAGGAATTTCGTGTGATGGGATGGAATCCCTCATTCCGATGTTGATCGAAGAGCTTGAAACAATTAACTCTCGTATGCCTGATCACAGTGAAGTATTCTTTATTGACGACGAGCGGATTAAATCCCGCACCGCAGATCTGATTGCAACAAACGATGAATTCTTTCAAGCGGCGTGGTCAAGTGCTTCAATCGGTGCAGCAGCGCCACTTCCTGTTGAAGCAACGACCTATCTTGATTGGGACGAGCTACACGCAGTTATTCTTCAGGCAGGTCTTGTCACTAGGTCACTCAATAGCTTTGGTAGCGACCTTGATGAGAGTGCAAGGTTTCTTGACCTTGTTGCAATCGAACCGATGCGCGGTGATAGCGAACGTGCAATTGAGTTACTTCGCGAAGGGCTCGCCACCCGTCACAGCGTGATTTTTTCAGCTTCAGGGCACGGAATGATCGAACGATATGCCGGGATTTTTCGTTCTGCAGATCTACCGGTGCAGATTGTGCAGGACCTTAATTCTGCTCCTGCAAAGGGCGCCATTCATCTCTCTCAATCAACGATTGCGCACGGATTCTCATCGCAGGATTGCGGACTCCTCTTTGTTACAGAGCGCGATCTCTCTGGCAGTAAATCAAGTGGGCGTGACAGTGCGAAGATGCCATCAAAACGTAAGCAGGCAGTTGATCCGCTGGAACTGAAAGCAGGAGATTTCATCGTCCATGAGCAACATGGAATCGGCCGCTACATTGAGATGACAGCGCGCACCGTCAATAACGTCACGCGCGAATATCTGATTATTGAATACGCATCTGCAAAGCGGGGCCAGCCCGGAGATCGGATCTTTGTTCCCACAGATTCATTGGAACAAGTCAGTAAATACATCGGCGGTGAATCACCAACAGTGCATCGAATTGGCAGCGGAGAGTGGCAGAAAGCCAAGGGTCGTGCCCGCAAAGCTGTTAAGGCAATTGCTGGCGAACTAATCCGGTTATATGCAGCGCGCACAAGTGCTCCGGGCTTTGCATTCTCACCAGATACGCCTTGGCAGCGTGAACTCGAAGATGCATTTTCCTATATCGAAACTCCAGACCAACTCTCCACCATTGAAGATGTGAAGCAAGATATGGAACGCCCGTATCCGATGGATCGCATTATCTGCGGCGATGTTGGATACGGAAAGACTGAAATCGCAATCCGCGCTGCCTTTAAGGCGGTGCAGGATGGAAAGCAAGTAGCCGTCCTTGTTCCAACAACACTTCTTGTTCAACAACACACAAAGACTTTTGCAGAACGTTATGCAGGATTTCCAATCAAGGTTGTCGGTCTCTCGCGCTTTAACAGCGCCAAGGAGACCAAGACCATCCTTGATGAAACCGTAAACGGCAGCGCAGATGTAATTATCGGTACCCATCGCTTACTTTCACAGGATGTGGTCTTTAAGGATCTCGGTCTTGTCATTGTCGATGAAGAGCAGCGCTTTGGTGTCGAGCAGAAAGAATCTCTTAAGAAGCTCCGTACGACAGTTGATGTCCTGGCCATGTCTGCAACACCTATTCCGCGCACACTTGAGATGGCAGTGACGGGCATCCGCGAAATGTCGACGATCACAACTCCACCCGAAGAGCGTCATCCGATCTTGACCTATGTCGGCCCGGCAGATGATGCACAGATTAAGGCGGCGATTCATCGCGAGCTATTACGTGATGGACAGATTTTCTATCTCCATAATCGAGTGGAATCAATTGATCGCGCAGCTAGCAAAATCCAAGAACTTGTTCCTGAGGCACGTATTCGCGTAGCTCATGGTCAGATGAGTGAAGGCGCGCTAGAAGAAGTAATTCTGGCATTTTGGAATCGTGATTTTGATGTTCTTGTCTGCACCACAATTGTGGAGAGCGGTCTCGATATTGCTAATGCAAATACGCTCATTGTTGAACGCGCCGATAACTTCGGCCTCTCTCAACTGCATCAATTACGTGGGCGCGTAGGCCGCGGGCGTGAACGTGCTTATGCCTACTTCCTCTATCCGGCAGATCAACCTCTTTCTGAAGTAGCCCTCGACCGACTTAAGACCATTGCAACAAATACAGATCTTGGTGCGGGTATGCGTGTAGCGCTAAAAGATTTAGAAATTCGTGGTGCAGGAAATCTTCTAGGCGGAGAACAATCAGGCCACATTGCAGATGTTGGCTTCGATCTTTATATGCGTATGGTTGGTGAAGCGGTACATGATTACAAGGCTGGGATTATCGCAACCGATGAAAAGAACCACGAGTGCAAAGTTGAGTTACCGGTAAATGCTCATCTCTCTGCAGATTATGTTCCGGGGGAACGATTGCGCCTTGATCTCTATCGCCGCCTTGCAGATGTCGCAACGCAATCAGATGTCGATGCAATCGAAGGTGAACTCGTTGATCGCTTTGGTCCATTACCTGAAGAGGCGCAGGTCCTACTGAAAGTTGCGGCGCTGCGAGCCCAAGCAAAGGCACTTGGTGTCACAGAGTTGGTATCAACGGGTAAGTTCCTGCGTATCACCCCGTTGCCTCTGCCTGAATCTAAACAGTTGCGATTAACCCGCCTCTACCCCGGCTCGCTCTATAAAAACGCGACCGAGAGCGTGATGGTCACAATCCCCAAACCGAGCGGGTGGAGCCCGTCCAATCTATCTCCACAGATGGGGGATACTTCTCTCCTGGTCTGGATATCCACGGCCCTGGAAGAGTTATCGATGAAAGAGAGAAAACCGTGAAGAAGATTCTGACCGCTCTAGCAATTGCAACTGGACTTTTACTCACCGGTTGTTCCAATGTTGACTCCGCACTCTCTTTCGGTGAAACCAAGATCACTACGGCAGAACTTCAGGCAAAGGTAGACACACTTCTGGCAGAGCGTGCAACGGTTGATACGTCACAGATGCAGCTTGAAAGCGGAGAAGATCTCCTTCGTAACCAACTCCAGTTCCAACTGTTGATCCAAGGATTTGCTGTACTGGGAGAAGAGCTCAAGATTGAGATAACAAACTCAGAGATAGCAACACGTCGTGCTTTGATTGTTGAGCAAGTTGGTGGCGAAGAGCAGATTCCTTCGGCTCTTGTGTCGGCTGCAGTCACACCTGAAGATTTTGAGCCGTACCTTCGCGGAATTCTCATCAGTGAAAAAATTGTTCAAGCCCTCCTTCAACAAGGCATTCCTCAGGAAGAAGTTCAAGCTCGCGTTCAAGCACTCTTTGTTGCCAAGTTGAATTCTCTGAAGATCACCGTTAACCCACGTTATGGCACGTGGGATTCAGAGACAGGACAGATCGTTGCATCAGTTGTTGCTGGTGATGCTGTAACTCCTTCAGCTGAATAATCTCGATAGATTATTTAAAGAAGATGTCTGAGCTTCTGCGTTTAGCCGAAGTCATGGATCGACTTCGCTCTCCTGGGGGTTGCCCATGGGATGCAGAGCAGACACACGA
Source organism: Candidatus Planktophila sp. (assembly GCA_044373255.1). Classification (GTDB taxonomy): domain Bacteria; phylum Actinomycetota; class Actinomycetes; order Nanopelagicales; family Nanopelagicaceae; genus Planktophila. The sequence continues at coordinate 9,979 of JBIPNL010000004.1, forward strand.
GTCTCTCGTAAAGTATTTGCTCGAAGAGTCTTACGAATTTATCGATGCACTCGGTGAAGGCGATCGCATTGGTATGCGCGAAGAGCTTGGCGATGTTCTCTTACAAGTGTATTTCCACTCTCGCATGGCGCAAGATCATCCAAGCGATCCATTTTCCATCGAAGATGTTGCAAAGTTGATTGCAGATAAGTTAATTCGTCGCCACCCACATGTCTTTGAAGGACTTGAAGTTGATGACATGGATGAAGTGATCGAGAATTGGGAAGCGATTAAAGCCAAGGAGAAGGGGCGGACATCAAGCCTTGATGGCATAGCGATGGCCCAGCCGGCACTTCCGCTCGTTGAAAAACTGATTTACCGCGCGGAAAAATACAAGGTAGATCTGCCGCTGACTGATATCGCCACTGCTACACAAGCGGTCGAGCAATCCCCAAGTGAAGCCACTATCGGAGAAGCGTTAGCCGCGATCATTGCATGGGCGCATCAACACAATATTGATCCTGAAAGTGCGCTCCGCGGACAGGCGCGCGAGATGATCGAGAAGATCCGCCAATCTGAGGCAGGGTAGGATTAGTGCAGATTGTGAATCTTTACCTCATTCTTTAAGGAGTCTTCCTATGGCAATTATCGAAGCAATCGGCGCTCGTGAAATTCTTGACTCCCGCGGAAATCCAACAGTTGAAGTTGAAGTACTCCTAGAAGATGGTGCATTTGCCCGCGCTGGTGTTCCAAGTGGTGCATCTACTGGTGCATTCGAAGCATCCGAACTACGCGATGGTGGCAAGAGATACCTTGGTAAAGGTGTTGAAAAGGCAGTGGCATTTGTCAATAATGAAATTGCATCTGCAATTGTAGGATTCGATGCACGCGATCAGCGCATGATTGATGCAGAGATGATTGATCTCGACGGAACTCAGAACAAATCAAAGCTTGGTGCCAACTCCATTCTCGGCGTCTCACTTGCCGTTGCAAAAGCATCTGCAGAATCTGCAGATCTCTCACTCTTTTCATACCTTGGTGGACCAAACGCCCACGTGCTTCCAGTTCCAATGATGAATATTCTCAACGGTGGCGCACACGCTGATACCAACGTTGATATCCAAGAATTTATGGTTGCCCCCATTGGCGCTGACTCATTCCGTGAATCACTCCGCTGGGGTGCTGAGATTTACCACTCACTTAAAGCAGTATTGAAAAAGCGTGGACTTGCGACAAGCGTTGGCGACGAAGGTGGCTTTGCGCCAAACCTTGAGAGCAACCGCGCCGCACTCGATCTCATTATTGAAGCAATTGAAGCTGCTGGTCTTAAGCCAGGTAAAGATGTCGCACTCGCGATGGATGTTGCAGCGACCGAGTTCCATGAAGGCGGAAAGTACAAGTTTGAAGGTTCATTACGCACCTCTGATGAAATGATCGCCTACTACGCAGAGCTCGTATCTGCCTATCCATTGGTATCTATCGAGGATCCACTTGATGAAGATGACTGGGCGGGCTGGACAGCAATGACAGCATCCCTTGGCTCAAAGCTGCAGATTGTGGGAGATGACCTTTTCGTTACAAACCCAACACGTCTTGCAAAGGGAATTGCTGGAAATACCGCGAACGCCCTTCTTGTAAAGGTAAATCAGATCGGCACACTTACCGAAACACTGGACGCCGTTGAGATGGCGCACCGCGCTGGATACCGCAGCATGCTCAGCCATCGTTCAGGTGAAACCGAAGACACCACAATCGCTGATATTGCAGTAGCCACTAACTGTGGCCAGATCAAAACTGGTGCACCTGCGCGCAGTGAGCGCGTTGCTAAGTACAACCAGCTCCTTCGCATTGAAGAAGAACTTGCTGCAGGTGCTCTCTATGCCGGCCGCGCTGCATTCCCACGGTTTAAGAATTAACAACCGGTAAGGATAAATTCAGGTGCGCCGGCCTAGATCCAAGCGAGTATTTTCTTCGCGGCGTCCTGGTTCAACCCGTACCTTCTCGTTAGTTGCCATCTTCTTTATCTTCGCACTCGTGCTCGCGCCACCGATTCAGCATTACTTTAATCAGCGCGCACAGATCAATGCTTTGCGTGCACAGGTAGATGGCGATCGCGCCGCACTTGAAGCAGCACGCCTTGAGTTAATGCGCTGGCAAGATCCAGAATACGTAAAGGCACAAGCGCGCGAGCGTCTACATTTTGTGATGCCTGGTGAGCGCCAATACATCATTACCGGAACACCCACCGGCGAACCTGAAGCGGTAGCAAATAAAGTTGCCGACCAGCTTGAAGATGGTTCACCCTGGTACACGCGAATGATCGCTTCGATCACGCAAGTCACTGGCGAGAAGTGATGATTAACCCCAGCGAAAAAGAAGTCACTACAAAAGATTTAGCCTGTATCGAAACTCAACTCGGTCGTACTCCACGCGATGTACATGCCATTGCTTATCGCTGTCCGTGCGGCAATGCAGCGGTCGTTGAAACTCCACCACGCCTCAGTCACGGCGAACCATTTCCAACTTTTTTCTATGCAACCTGCCCACGACTTACTGCTGCAATTTCAACGCTTGAATCGACCGGCCTTATGGCGACAATGAATGAGCGCCTTGAAACTGATGCTGAACTTTCCGGATCATATGCAGCCGCGCATGATGATTATCTTGCTGCTCGGGCAGCGCTAAAAATGGATGTTCCCGAAGTCGAAGGAATATCTGCAGGTGGGATGCCCAACCGCGTTAAGTGTCTGCACTCACTCGTTGCGCATTCACTCTCTGCTGGTCCTGGGGTAAATCCACTAGGTGATGAAGCACTTGCACAATTACCTGATTGGTGGAAGAGCGAACCATGCGAGTAGCAGCCATTGATTGTGGAACAAATTCCATTCGCTTACTGATTGCAGATATTGAAGGCGATTCATTCCGCGAAGTAACACGCCTCATGGAAATTGTTCGGCTGGGACAAGGCGTTGATAAGACTGGGCAATTCCACCCTGATGCAATCACTCGCACACTTGCCGCCGTCGATCTCTATGCCGCTGAAATTGCAAAGCGCGGAGTTGAAAAGATTCGCTTCTGCGCAACAAGTGCCACACGCGATGCCACTAACCGCGATCTCTTTATCGAAGGTGTCTTTGAAAGACTAGGTGTGCGCCCCGAAGTAATCTCTGGTGAAGAAGAAGCATCACTCTCTTTCCTTGGTGCAACGCGTGGTCTTCCGGCAGCAGATGGACCATTTCTTGTAGTTGATATTGGTGGAGGATCTACAGAGTTTGTTCTTGGTACAGATAAAGTCGAATTCGCAAAGAGCGTCAATATCGGTTGCGTCCGAATGTCTGAACGCCACTTCACCCACGATCTTCCAGATAGCGGCCAAGTAGCATCGGCGACAGAAGATATCGATGAAGCGATTGCACAAGCGGCAAAGATCGTTCCGATCACAAAAGCAAAAACCCTTATCGCAGTTGCTGGCACTGCCACCACAGTTGCCGCCGCAGCCCTTGATCTACCCACTTATGATCGCTACTCAATTCACCTTTCACGCATACCAGCTGAGAAAGTTCACAGCACCTCAAAGATGTTCTTACGCAGCACACAAGAAGAACGTTCTGCACTCGGTTATATGCACCCAGGTCGCGTTGATGTGATCTCAGCAGGTTCGCTGGTTCTCTCACGCATCATGATTGCAACCAGTGCAACTGAGTTCGTTGCATCAGAATCTGACATTCTTGATGGAATGGCTTGGTCACTTGCCAGATAGCTTGCCCAAGACTCTGCCCCTTCTCAACAAAGAGATCATTTCTTGCACCGCCTGTCCTCGCCTAGTTCAATGGCGTGAAGAAGTTGCAATAACGAAACGTAAAGCATACGAAAACGAAAAGTACTGGGGCCGTCCCGTTCCATCATTTGGAAACGATAAACCCAAGTTAATGATTATTGGCCTTGCACCCGGTGCCCACGGTGCCAACCGCACAGGACGCATCTTCACAGGCGATAGCTCGGGTGATTGGCTCTACGGTTCGCTTCATCGTGCCGGTCTTGCAAAGATCCCAACAAGTACTTCAATCAAAGACGGACAAGAACTCATCGATACACGCATCGCATGTGCTGTACGGTGCGCACCCCCGGATAACAAACCCAGTATCGAAGAACGTGATACCTGCGCACCTTTTCTTACTCAAGAAATCAAACTAGCAAGTAGTACTACTCGCGCTTACGTTGCCCTCGGTTCCTTTGCATGGAGTTCGTTAATTAAATCTCTCCGCCAACTCGGCTACACAATCCCGACAACAAAGTTTGCGCACGGAGTTAAGCTCAACTTCACTGATGGTGATCGAAAAATCACCGTAATAGGCTCGTATCATCCAAGCCAACAAAATACATTTACTGGAAAACTCACCAAGCCCATGCTGGATAAGGTCTTTAAACAGGCTGCAAAAGCTGCAGGTATTGGATAGTAGACTTCCGATTCGTACATGGCCCTCGTAGCCCAACGGCAGAGGCAGAGGACTTAAAATCCTCCAAGTGTGGGTTCGACCCCCACCGAGGGCACAACTTCTTGCGTAAATGATTACATTTACTTCGCTGCAAAGCAAGTATCCATTTAACAATGCATACATAAATGCATACACAATTAATACATAACTTGTGGAGGATTTGAAGCTGATGTGTAGGTACTCAGTACTTTCCGTGCCTACACATCTAGGCTCGAGCAAAGCTCGCGCTCCTGCTGCCTCTGCCATTGGGCTGAGGGAGACCCCCCTTCTCTATTTTTCTGACTGGTTACCTCTCTACTATCGCTATAGAAATTTCCGTTAAAGAGCGTACGCTGGAGCAATGAAGACTCGATCAAAAGACGGATTTAAACATATGCTGACATCTTGCTTGGTCGTAATCCTGCTTAGTGGATGTGGGAATAATTCAGTTGGTGAAGAAGCTTCAAGTCCTTCAGCGGGCAATCCCACAAAACCCTCCGCTACCGAAACTTTTTCATTCAAAGAATCCTGTCGCGAAGCGACTCGGCTGATTGGGAAAATTACAGATATAACTATTTCGTATGGAACCTCAGGGGGTAACGATTCGCTAGGTGCACTCTCGGGTGTTGCTCTCTCATTTGGAGAATTAGCAGAAAAAACTGAAGAGGGCACTATAAAGTCCGCGATTCTTTCCCTGCAGGAAGCAACACAAAAAATGTCAAATGAGGACACTTACTTTGAAGGATCAACAGTGTATCTAACCGAAATAACACCTCTTCTCACAGAGTGCGCTATGGGATGATAAAGTTAAAGAAATGAAATAACCTGAAAGATTCTTCAGCTAGTTAATTCACCAGGACTTCGGAAACAGATACCAGGAACCGATGGAGGCAGTAAATTATGGGATTATTTAGCTCGCGAACACCAAAACCGCCGCAAATTCGAATCATAAAACAATTAAGCGGTAGTCGTGTTTTGGACTTCACTGAATTTATGGATGACGCTATGAAGCAGCGAATTAGAAATGGCACCCTGGATTTTATGGACAAGGTGGCGATATTTGAGGATTTCTACATCCCAACTCGAGAATCCGAGGGATGGATAGTCGTCAAGGGTGGAAGAAATGATGGCGATAGATTTAAGGTAACTTGGCAAGTAGCGGATCAGGTCTTGATTGGCACTTATAACGATCTAGAGTTTACGGTGACAGAGCGAGTGAAGAAAGCAAAGTAAGACTATTTCAATTAAGGCCAAGTGAGACGGGTGAGTGTGGTGACTAGGGAAATACTTAGGGCAAAGAAGTTTTTGGCGCCTATCTTTTCAAGTCTACTTCTTCTCACGGGGTGTTCGGCAGTTACCAAGCCTGAATACGATCCTGTTGAGTTGATCGAATATCAAGCTTGTTTAGATCATTTGAACGAGAGCGAGTCGGACTATCGTATCTTTACTCATAAAATGTTTTACGGTAAAGATTACGAATTTCCCGAAATTCTCAAACAAGACACCTCTACTTGGGTTATTGACTGGTTTGAAGAAACCAAGGCTCTTTGTCTTAAATACCGTCCCTAGTTTTTCTCAAACTCATTCCACCGATACGGGGCTAAGTCTTTTAATTCCTACGTCAGAAGCCTGAGCCTCATTAGCCCCAATCGCTAAATTTCTGACTTGGTCGTTTAAGTAAAGTCCTAACACTTGCCGCGGATGTTGCACTTAAAAAAAACTTACTGAATTCTCGCCCATATATTTCCACAGAACGAAAACAAAGAAAACAGTTAAAATAACCGCCACCGGGGGTTCAAGATAACTGAAAACAACGAATACCAAGAAAAGCAGACCAAGAGCAACGAGAAAAAGTTCCATATCTATAGAATATCGTTCCTCACAACTTTTTTGTATCACTTAACACTTGCCCAACACCCTTTGGGTTTTTGCTTTGCACTAAGAGTTTCTTTAACTTAGCCGTAATAGCGGATGTAGACTTTTTATAGCTTTCAACGCTAGCTAGAAGCTCCTCCACTCGATCCTTGGTATAGGCTAGGTTATATTCTAAATCTTCGATGAGTTCTGTATGATTCTAGTATGAGACGAATTTATAAGAGTAAAGACTCACTTCTCGTTGAACTCAATGGGGAGTACTTCTCAATCAAACATTCGCTTACTGATTTACTATCTATGGATGTGAATGAGGCTCGCTCGATTATCGAGGCAGCAAATACTCCAGTGAAAGCGCCAACGCATTTGGTGGCACCGATAGATGCTCAACACGAAGTATGGGCATGTGGAGTTACTTACTTGCGTAGCAAGGTGGGGCGCATGGAGGAGTCTGACGTTCCTGATCTCTACAGCCGTGTGTATGACGCCGAACGGCCAGAGATTTTCTATAAGAGTGTTGGATGGCGCGTGATACCTAATGGTGAGCCAGTTGGAATTCGTCGTGATTCTGGATGGGATGTACCAGAGGCAGAAGTAGTTTTAGTTGTGAATTCACATAAGGAAATCTTTGGGTACACCATTGGAAATGATATGAGTTCACGTTCAATTGAAGGTGAGAACACCCTTTATCTACCGCAAGCCAAGTCATACGATAAGGCCTGCACGATAGGAAGTTTTATTGTTCCATCGTGGGAAATTGCTGAGGCTGCATTTCCCTACACAGTTATCGTTGAACGCAAGGGTGCGGAAATCTTCAACAGTTCATCTTCTAGCGCTCAGATGAAGCGCGGATTTGAGGATCTCGTAGACTGGCTATTTCGCACACTGCCAATGCCAACGGGCGCGATGCTCTTTACTGGAACTGGAATTGTTCCTGATGCAGACTTCACGCTTCATGAAGGTGATGTTGTAAAAATTGATGGTGGAGTTCTTGGTCAGCTCAACAACCCAGTTGTTCTGGTTTCCTAAAAAGATGGGTAACTAATATGTCGCTAGATACTCAAGTGAAAGATGCTCACGCTGCCTGGTTGCAGATTCGTGATTGGGACCGTAGCAAGATCGTTGCTCTTCTTGAATCGATAGCAGATGCGCTGGATCTGGCTAAAGCGGATCTAGTTCCAGTAGCGATGGAGGAAACAAATCTTCCTGAAGCTCGTCTAACTGGAGAAGTTGGGCGAACCACTGGCCAGTTACGCCTGATGGCTCGTGCGGTAGAAGATCGAACTTACTTGGATATAACAATTGATCACGCAGATGCTTCACTTACTCCGCCTCGCCCAGACCTGCGCTTAAAGACAACTTCACTCGGTGTTGTTGGAGTATTTGGTGCCAGCAACTTTCCATTTGCATTTGGTGTTGCAGGTGGCGATACAGCATCAGCACTTGCTGCCGGATGCGCAGTTGTCATTAAGGTAAATCCCGGACATCCCCGTGTTTCTCGAATGGTTGGCGAGATTATGGTTGCTGCGGCAACTAAGGCTGGTGCACCTAATGGACTTATCTCTCTTGTCGAAGATTTTGATTCTGGTTTAGCACTGGTTGAACACCCACTCACCGCTGCAATTGCATTTACAGGATCTACCCACGGTGGAAGAGCTCTCTTTGATGTTGCAAATAAACGTGAGAATCCAATTCCTTTCTATGGAGAATTAGGTGGTCTCAATCCTGTCTTTGTCACTCGTTCAGCGGGGATAGATAAAGCCAAGGAGACTGCTGAAGGATTCCTTACATCTATCACGATGGGCGCGGGGCAGTTCTGCACCAAGCCTGGTTTCTTGATTGTGGATGGTGCGAGTGCCATTAATGCAGAGCTATCGGCATTGGTGTCGGCTGCTCCTGCACAGAAACTTCTTAATTCAAATATCGTGAAGCTACACGACAAGAATCGTGATGAAATTTCACACGTTGCTGGAATGACGCTAATTGCTCAAAATTCTGATGGTGGAGATACGAATGTATCGGTCTACACAATTTCTGGAAAAGATTTCCTTAAGGCGGGCGAGAGCGCTCGTCGTGAAGTTTTCGGACCGACTGCAGTGGTTGTTAATTGCGCGGATGCTGATGAACTACTCAAGGTAGCAGCATCATTTTCTGGAACGCTCACCAGCGGAATTCATGCAACTGAGGATGATCCAATGGATCTCACCGTATTGATTTCAATTGTGGAGCAAATCAGTGGTCGTATTGTCTGGAATCAATGGCCGACTGGATTAGCAGTCACGTGGGCAATGCACCATGGTGGCCCTTATCCGGCCTCTACCAATCCGCTCTTTACATCTGTTGGAGCAAAGGCGATTCTGCGTTTTCGCAGACCAATCACCTATCAAAATTTCCCTCAGAGGTACCTCTCTCCAGTGCTTCAAGACGGCGCGCTCGAACTCAACAGCGCTCGAATCAACGGTAAGTAAGGGCAGATCGGGCCTACTAGGCAAAAGTTCTAGCCGTACCATTGGGAATGAAAAAAGTGCTCAAATGGTTTTAAATAGTGCTACCTGGCAACAGGGGTAACAACAGAAACAACTAGTGGCGTCACGAAAGGTGCTTCAAGTGAAGAGTTCAAATCCAGTCTTATCACGATCATTTTCGGGTAAGGGTTTTGCCCGTATGGATTCAACTAATTTTCAAACAGAGAATTTAGAGGATACATATTCAGCTCCTGCAGCGTCATCGCTGCAGACAGGCCGCATGACAATGGAAGATGTAGTTGTAAAAACTGCTGCACTCTTTGCAGTTCTTCTCGTTGTTGGTGCATATGCATGGAATGCCAACTTAGGTGGCGGTGCACTCATGCTCGGCCTCATTGGTGGTTTTGCCCTCAGCATGGTCAACACATTTAGTAAGAAAGTGCGCCCAGCACTTGTCATTGCATACGCTGCCTTCCAAGGACTTTTCCTTGGAACAATTACAAGCTTCTTCGAGACTCAATACCCAGGTATTGCAAGCCAAGCAGTTCTAGCAACACTCTGCGCTTTTGGTGGAATGCTCTTTGCATACCGCAGCGGACGTATTCGTGTCACACCTAAGTTCCAGCGCGTGATGTTTGGCGCGATGATCGGTTATCTCGGACTTGCAGTGGTTAGCATCATTGCAAACTTCACGGGAACACCGGGTGGTCTTTACAACGTTGGAACACTTGGGGTAATCCTCGCAGCCGGTGGAGTTGTTCTTGCATCACTATTTATCGTGATGGATCTAGATCAAATCGATCGTTCAATCAAGGCTGGCGTTCCACAGGTGGAATCATGGCGTGCAGCATTTGGTCTGATGGTCACACTTGTATGGCTTTATCTTGAAATGCTTCGCTTAATCTCAATCCTTCGTGGGGATGATTAATTTAGCGGATCAATAATTTCACGCGATGCCCGGGACTTTCGAGTCTCGGGCATCATTATTGAGAGCACAATTGCAACGAAGAAAACCAGACCACTTAAGGCGAATGCGCTGCGATAACCGTAGTGATCTGCAACAAAGCCGACAGCTACTGGTCCAACGATCATTCCGGCATCTCCGGCCATTTGAAAGAGTGCGATTACCTGTCCGCCTTTTCCTTCAATAAGGTCACCCACAATTGTTGCGGGTGCGCTTGCAAGGAATGCGTTGCCAAGACCCATGATGGCCATAGAGATAAAGAACATCAGAGGGTTAAGCGTGAGAGTCATAATCACGATGCCAACGAATGCAATTGTTGTTCCGATAATCAGGACAAATCTGCGTCCGCGTTCATCAGAGATACGCCCTGCTCGCAATAGCAGCGTTCCTTGAATAACCGCGGTGATGGTAAAACCCCATCCAACAACAGCTGCAGTTGATTTGAGTTGTTCGGTAATAAAGAGGGGCAAGATTGAGGTACGAACACCGAAGAGAACCCAGCTAGCTACAAATGCGATCACTAGTGCATATCGGTAGGCCTTAAGTGAGAGCGCTTCCCTTAAAGACATAGCGACTTCCTTTATTTCACTCTTCTTTGGTGCTTTCAAATGCGCACTCGTTAAGAAAACAAAGCCGACAATTCCAGAGATTGAGAGAGCGATCGCATAAGCAAAGAAAGGAGCACGTAGTGAAACCGCTACGAGTGCACCTCCTATTGCAGGACCTGCGATACCACCTAAGAGAAATGATCCGTAGTAGACAGATTGCGCGTGACCACGCTGGGCATCACTGACTGAGCGTAAGACCACCGAACTGGCTGCGACAGAGAAGAGAGAAGAGCCGAAACCACCGGCAGCGCGAAAGAAGAGAAGTTGGCCGTAACTTTGAGCGATTCCACTTAAGGCAACCGAGATTGCAACCATCGCAACTCCGACTGCAAAGGTTGTGCGCTCACCAAATATGTCAACGAGCCTTCCTGAAAATAAACCTGATGCAAATCGTGTGAAAGCAAAGAGTGAAATGATCAATCCCACGGCCGCGTTACTAACCCCAAAAGATCGTGTAAATAGTGGGATAGCCGGGACCATGATTCCGAAGCCGACTGCCACAAAGAATGAGGCAACGACAAGGACGTTAACTTCACGTGGCAGATCACGCAGCGGTGACTGGAATTTCATAATCCGACACCCAGTTCCTGAGATTTTTTCGATATTTTTGTATTTTCACTCACAAGGGAATAAGTTTACCGCGTGAAATCAATCATTGCTGAAGACCTTGTAAAAACCTATGACAAAGGCGCGGTTCGCGCGCTCGATCATCTCTCACTTGATGTTGAAGAAGGAACCGTTTTAGGCGTATTAGGTCCAAATGGTGCTGGAAAGACAACAACTGTGCGCATTCTGGCAACACTGCTCAACCCTGATTCAGGGCGAGCAATTGTGGGTGGTATTGATGTGATTAAGCACCCAGAGAAGGTGCGTGAAATAATTGGTCTATCGGGGCAATATGCAGCAGTTGATGAAATTCTCACTGGTTGGGATAACTTGGTGATGTTTGGTCAGCTCTATCACTTAGGTAAAAAGCAAGCGATTGCTCGTGCAGAAGAGTTACTCGAACAATTTTCATTGACCGAAAGTGCGCGTAGACCAATTAAGACTTATTCAGGTGGAATGCGCCGCCGCCTTGATCTAGCTGCATCTCTGATTGTGAAGCCAAAGGTGCTCTTTCTTGACGAACCAACCACGGGACTTGATCCACGTGGTCGCCAAGAGATGTGGGGAGTCATCCAAGAACTTGTTAAAGGTGGCGTCACGCTCTTGCTCACAACACAGTATTTAGAAGAGGCAGACCAACTTGCTGATGAAATTGCAGTAATCGATCATGGCAAGGTAATTGCTCGCGGAACATCGGATGCTCTCAAGAAGCAGGTAGGAGGAGAACGCCTGCAGATCGTTGTTGAACAGAGCCATATCTCAAAGACGATGGAAATTGTTACCCGCGTGAGTAAAAACCCAGCAACAGTTGATGAGGGAATGCGCCTGATCTCAGCTCCGGTATCGACGGGCTCTGCGGCCTTGATTGAAGCGTTACGTGAACTCGATAGCGCTGGAATTCATCCACTCGATGTATCTCTAAAGCGCCCATCACTTGATGATGTCTTTATGTCGCTCACGGGCCACGTTGCAGAAGAGGTAAAGGAAGAGGCCAAAAAATGAGAAACCTCCAAGATATTTTTATTATTACCCGCCGCCAGATCTTGCTCTTGGTGCGTGTGCCTGAAGTCCTTATCTTTTCAACGATTCAGCCGGTGATGTTTGTTCTTCTCTTTAGATTTGTCTTCGGCGGTTCTATTGATTCAGGTCAACCTGGGGGATACGTCCAGTTGTTGATGCCAGGTATCTTCGTGCAGACTGTTGCATTTACCTTGGCGGGAACTGCATCAGGGCTTGCTGAAGATATGAAGAAAGGTTTGATTGATCGTTTCAGATCACTTCCCATTTCACGAAGTGCATTAATCATTGGTCGCACACTTGGTGATTCACTTCTCAACATTGTTGTTCTCACGGTTATGGGAATCACTGGATATATCGTCGGTTGGCGCCCAACGGGTGGCACCGGAAATATGCTTCTTGGCTTCTTATTCCTGCTGCTCTTCGGTTATGCACTCTCGTGGGTCGGCGTTCTCGTAGGACTATCGGCTAAAGATGCGCGAGTTGTTCAGAATGTTTCCTTTATTGTCACATTCCCACTGACATTCTTATCTAACGCCTTCGCCCCAACAACAGGTATGCCACGTGCGCTGCAGTACTTTGCAGAGTGGAATCCGGTCTCAACGATGGTTGCTGGATGTCGTTCACTTTTTGGTCTTGAGACAGAATTTGGCGCAACTGCTGGATCTTTCCCGAGTGAGTATCCGCTGATGACATCGCTGGTTTATATGGTTCTTGTGATGGCGGTATTTATTCCGCTCAGTGTGAGAAAGTATGCGCGAGCAGCTAACTAACGAGATTGAAAACTAAATAAAGCGCGCTTCGATGATCTCAACAGAGATCGCCTTGCCGTTTGGAGCAGTGTAAGAAACAGTGTCGCCAATTTTGGCACCCATAACTGCGCTACCAAGTGGTGACTTTTCGCTATAGACATCGAATTCATCCGATGTGATTTCGCGCGATCCCAGCAAGAACTTCATCTCATCTCCTGCTATTTTTGCAGTCACAACCATTCCGGCGCCCACAACTCCATCGGCGCTTGCAGGTGGAGTTCCGATATGTGCATTTTCGAGAATCTGTTTGAGTTGGCGAATGCGCGCCTCCATCTTGCCTTGCTCGTCACGAGCAGCGTGATAGCCGCCATTTTCTTTTAAATCACCTTCGGCGCGCGCTGCCTCAATCTTGGCGGTCACATCGCGACGGCCAGAAGTTTCCAGAGTCTCTAACTCTGATCGCAGGCGATCGGCTGCCTCTTGGGTCAACCAGGTTTGTGGAGTACTCATAGGACGAAAGGTTAGCGGTGATGGCCGAGTTAGGAAATCCTGCAGGCGGCAATACGCGCACTTACAGGGGCAAGGCGAGCCGGGATCGCTACGGTGCGGATGACTTTTTTCTCGCCGCCATCGATTTGGTCATCAATTTGTCCGACGATATTTTTATCAATATCTAAAGTAACTAACGTACAGATAACTACGGCTTGCGGGTCGCGACGTTCGATCCCATATCGCATTGTGATTTCTCGCTCACCGGTGACAGAAAATGAATAGAGAGTTGACCTTAACTCTGGCTGAGAGTGATCGAGTGCAGCCCACAAAGTCCAGGTCAGACCAATAATGGCAAAGATCGCAGCGGGTAAGAGCCAGGCTCTCTTTGGAGTGCTTCCGTAGCGATCGTTGTAGTCGAAGGTCTCATCACCCTGAGGGTTCTCTTTCGATGGCGACATGGGAGAATTCTCTCATGGAAAACGATGACTTTATGGGGTCAGCTGGTTCGCTCACTGTTTTGATTCTCTGCATATCAGTAGCGCTTTTATTGCGCAGCTTCTACAAACGTTTTAATAAAATGAAGGATCGCGAAAACAGCGGTGAAGCTTAAACTTTTTGGTAAGGCTCTTGTTGTTCTCACATTAGTCGCCATCTTTGGATTACTAGGTTTTTGGCAACTCGATGCGGCAAATAAGCTACAAGAAGCTAAGAAAGCTGCACCAGATCCAATCGTGTATCAGTTATCAGATTTAGCGTCTCCTGCCACAGCCCTAGATTCTCGTTCAGTTGCAAAAAAGGTTTCTCTGCGCGGAAATTACATCATGACTTTCCGCGCCCCCAATCAGATCGACCAGCAAGGTCTTGTCAGTGATTGGGAAGTCGGTTTGATGCAGGTAGATCAATCCAGTGCGATTCTTGTTTTGCGGGGATATTGGAAAGATCGTTTAACAGAACCAAGAATTGCAATGTCAACCGGTGTTGATCTCCAGGCAGTCGTGCAACCTCGTCAATTTGAAGATCGAGCGAGAAATTCTCCGGGGGTGATTTCGCGCATTGATAGCAGCGTGATTGTCGCTCTCACAGATCTTGATCTCTACGACGGATATCTTGTAGCAACCGGTGAACAGGTCAGCGAAGGTGTGATTACTCGTGATCGAATTGATGTCGCCGAAGTAAAGTCCAAAGCGACCGGGTATTACTGGCAACATATCTCTTACGTCATCATCTGGTGGTTGATGGCAGCGATTGTGATCTATCTTCCTTTCTACCGAAAGCGCCAAGAAAGAGATACGTTAAGCGCATGAAAAGTGCTGTTTTTCGCTTTCGGGTGATGGCGATAGTCTGCGGCTACCTCTCACTCATCCTCTGGTTTTTCTATATGCCTGCTAAATATCTCTTCCACCTCGAACGCACTCAGCCATGGATTGTCTGGATTACTCACATTCATGGCGCGCTCTACATTTTCTATGTCTTGGCTGCCTTGCAATTAAGCGTCAAGATGCGCAAAAGCATTAAGGGCATGATTTGGATGATCTTGGGTGGGACATTGCCGATCGCATCATTTGTTCTGGAGCGCCGTGTTGTTAAGCAGAACCCGTAAGGCAATCAAGGGTGTTTTCTACCCGTTCTATGAATCAAGAATTGTCCGCGATTTAGATTTTAGCCAAACCCCGCAGCATGTCGGTGTGATCCTTGATGGCAATCGCAGGTGGGCAATGAGCAACCCGAGCGCTGATGATCCAAAAGGACATAGACGCGGGGCTGACAAGATCATTGATTTCCTTGGGTGGTGTGAAGAGGCGCAGGTAAAAGTAGTAACGCTGTGGATGCTCTCTACCGATAACTTTAAACGTACTCCAGAAGAACTTGAATCTCTCTTGGCAGTTATTGGCGAAAGCGTTGATGAGTTATCGCGAACTGGTCGTTGGACAATCAAAGCTGTAGGCGCACTTGATCTCTTGCCTGATTGGCTGCAGAAGAAGTTGTCGTCGCTACCTACTCACCCTGGAACGATGGAGGTCAACGTCGCTATTGGCTATGGCGGGCGGCGCGAAATCGTTGATGCAGTAAAGAGTTATCTGCAGGCGGCAGCGACTGAAGGAAAGAGTATTGATGAAGCCAGTGCTGCACTGGATGCAGAAGAAATTTCGCAGTATCTCTACACGGCAGGTCAGCCAGATCCCGAGCTTTTGATTCGCACATCGGGTGAACAACGGCTAGGTGGATTCTTGTTATGGCAGAGCGCGCATTCAGAGTTTTATTTCTGCGAAGCCTATTGGCCAGATTTTCGTCGCGTGGATTTCCTTCGAGCTCTTCGTGCATATTCACAACGCCATCGCCGCATGGGTAAGTAGTTCACCTTCCCGTCACTTTCAATAGTGGCGTGTCGCTCAAAGAAATGGCCCCTCAGTTCTAAGATTTGACGAACCGAAGCAGGTCCCTTCTAGAACAATTAAAGAATTGCGAGCTCTCACCGTTGGCACACCCACCGCGTAAGACATACGTATTAGATACCAGCGTTCTTTTGGCAGATCCAGGGGCCTTGCTGCGCTTTGAAGAGCATGAAGTCATTATTCCGATCGCAGTTATCGGAGAGCTTGAGACCAAACGAGACCATCCAGAACTTGGTTACTTTGCCCGTGCCGCACTTCGCGCACTTGATGATCTACGAATCGAACATGGCCGACTTGATCAGCCACTGACAATTACTCCAGAGGGTGGAACTCTCTCAGTCGAACTTAATCACACAGATTTAAGCTCATTGCCCCATGGCTTTTTGCGCGATGGAACCAACGATTCTAGAATCTTGGCGATTTCAAAGAATCTCATGTCAGATGGTCGCGACGTCGTCTTAGTAACAAAAGATCTCCCACTTCGCGTCAAAGCATCATCAGTGGGTGTAACTGCCGAAGAGTATTTGGCAGAGTTGGTATCCAATAGCGGTTGGACTGGAATCGAAGAGATTAACGTTGGCCATAACATCATTGACGATCTCTATTCGGGTGATCGCGCAGATCATGAGTGCGCACATACCCTTCCCGTACATACCGGCATCATCCTGCACTCTGAAAAAGGCAGCGCACTGGCTCGCGTCACCGCTGATAAGCAGTTGCGTTTGGTACGCGGTGATCGCAACGCCTTTGGCCTTCACGGTCGAAGCGCCGAACAACGGATCGCACTTGATCTTCTCCTCGACGAAGAGATCGGTATCGTCTCTCTTGGCGGACGGGCAGGAACCGGAAAGTCTGCCCTTGCCTTATGTGCCGGACTCGAAGCGGTAATGGAGAAGCGCCTCCACAAAAAAGTTGTGATCTTCCGTCCGCTCTATCCAGTCGGCGGTCAAGAACTTGGTTACTTACCGGGCAGTGAAGGCGAAAAAATGTCGCCCTGGGCCCAGGCAGTCTTTGACACATTGGGAGCCCTTGTCAGCCAAGCGGTGATCGATGAAATCATTGCGCGCGGACTTATTGAAGTTCTCCCGCTGACTCATATTCGCGGTCGCTCACTGCACGACAGCTTTGTCATTGTTGATGAGGCCCAATCCCTTGAACGAGGCGTGCTGCTCACCGTCCTTTCTCGCATCGGCCAAGGTTCGCGCGTTGTTCTCACCCACGATGTCGCCCAACGGGATAACTTGCGAGTCGGCCGCCACGATGGCGTTGTTGCAGTGGTGGAAAAACTCAAAGGCCACTCGCTCTTCGCCCATGTCACCCTCACCCGATCAGAGCGCTCGCCAATCGCCGCTCTGGTGACCGAGATGCTGGAAGGTCCCGTCGGCTAAGCCTTGCCAATCCGGGCTATTTAAAGATCACAGTCACAAATAGGGCATATCGGACTTCCCCCATTCTGACCAGCACTTTTACCTATCCACAGCGAGGTAACTTTCTGAGAATTTCCACGCCATGCGTGTTCTG
>JBIPNL010000063.1:0-6522 GCA_044373255.1 Candidatus Planktophila sp.
AATCGTTTCATTGCGCGAGGGTGGCACTCCACTTATTTATGCATCCAATCTCTCTGAGTTGCTTGGTAATAATGTCTGGATTAAGTACGAGGGATTAAATCCAACTGGTTCCTTCAAAGATCGTGGCATGACGATGGCGATTTCAAAGGCTGCAGAGGATGGCGCTAAGGCGGTCATCTGCGCATCAACCGGAAATACTTCGGCATCTGCTGCTGCATACGCGGTCAAGGCTGGCATGACTCCTGCTGTTCTTATCCCTAAAGGAAAAATTGCGATGGGCAAGCTCGCTCAAGCAGTTATTCATAATTCAACAATTCTGCAAGTCAATGGAAACTTCGATGATTGCCTCACCTTAGCGCGCGAACTTTCAGAGAATTATCCTGTTGCGCTGGTGAACTCTGTTAACCCTTATCGTATTGAAGGACAGAAGACTGCTGCATTTGAAGTCGTCGATATGCTCAAAGACGCTCCTGATATTCACGCGCTCCCTGTTGGAAACGCTGGAAATATCACCGCGTATTGGAAGGGGTATAAGGAGTATCGCAGCGATCGAATCTCTACCAAACTTCCTCAGATGTACGGATTCCAAGCAGCAGGTGCGGCGCCGATTGTTAAGGGAAAGATTGTAAAAAATCCTGACACTATTGCCACTGCAATTCGCATTGGAAACCCGGCATCGTGGGCACAGGCTGTTGAAGCTCGCGATCTTTCTGGCGGCGTCATTGGTTCGGTGACTGACAAGGAAATTCTCTCGGCCTACCGCCTTATTGCTGCGCAAGAAGGAATATTCGTTGAACCTTCATCGGCGGCGGGACTTGCTGGACTTATTAAACACAAGAAAGCCGGCAAATTGCCTTCTGGAAAGACAATTGTCATAACAGTGACAGGCCACGGATTAAAAGATATTCCTTACGCGCTCGAAGCGGCTAAGAAGCCAATAGTTGTACCAGTGGATGTAAAGGCTGCAGCAAAAGCGTTGGGATTAAAGTAAATGGCAAAACCAACGTTTAAGGCAAACCCAATGCAGGTCCAAGTTCCAGCGACCAGTGCCAATCTCGGTCCAGGCTTTGACTGTTTTGGATTAGCGCTTGATCTTCATGATCGTTACGTCGCACAGATTCTGGATGAACCAGGTCTTGATATTGATGTTGCAGGAGAAGGTGCAGATACGCTGCCACGTAATGACAAAAACCTTCTCATCAAGGCGATGAATAAGGGCTTTGAGTTCTTGGGTGGTAAGCCAAAAGGAATAGCTGTTCGCGCACTCAATGTGATTCCTCACGGTCGTGGGTTAGGCTCATCTGCAAGTGCAATCGTTGGCGGTCTCGTTCTTGCGCGCTCACTCGTCCTTACCGGTAGCGACAAAATGAGTGATCAATCCTTATTGGATTTGGCAACTTCTATGGAGGGTCACCCTGACAATGTTGCGGCAGCTCTTTTTGGTGGTGCAACAATTGCATGGCAAGAAGATCATCACGGAAAATTAGTAGCTCAAGCTCTGCCGCTTGCAGTTGATTCACGAATTCGGGCGATTGCATTTATCCCGAAGCAAGAGTTTTCTACAAGTAAGGCGCGCAAGCTACTTCCTGAAAGTGTTCCTCACGCGGATGCAGCAGCAAACTCTGCTCGTAGCGCCCTTCTATCTCATGCACTCACACATCGCCCTGATCTACTCTTTCGCGCGACGGAAGATTTTCTCCATCAGGAATATCGCACCAGTGGAATGCCAGCATCATTGAAGTTAATGAATACCCTGCGCAAGGCAGGGGTCGCTGCCTTTATCTCAGGAGCTGGCCCAACAGTTCTCGCTCTTCACACCTCAGATCAATCCGAGCTGGAAGAGTTAATGCGGGCTGCAGGCAATGGTTTTGAGGCAAAATCACTCGATATTGCAGTACGTGGCGCAACCCTGTTATAGTTTGGCCATCACCTTATAGCCCGCAAGTCAGGGCCAGAAGTTAAGTTGATAGATAAAAAATCCCTTGGGTTTGACTCACACATATTTGACGTACATTTATTTGCGGCAAACCCCAAACTGAAAAGATAAAGATGACTGAAAAAGAACCTGTTCGTTCAAGCAGCCCTGAGCTCACTTCAATGACCCTTCCGAAGTTAAAGGAAGTTGCGTCACAACTCGGTATCGAAGGCGCAGCGAAGATGAAGAAAGACCAGCTCGCTGGTGCGATTGCTGATTTACAAGCAAAGAACCGCGAAGAGGCTAAGGCTGAGCGTGAAGCACGCCGCGAAGCCCGCAATGCAAAACGTAGCGCTGGACGTGAAGCGAAAGAAGATTCTGATAACGACGACGACGGCGGCGAGAACGATTCCGCCAATAATTCAGGCGATAACGGTGACCGTGGTGATCGTAATGATCGCAACCGTGGACGCGATCGCAACCGTGGACGCGATCGCAATCGTGACCGTAACCGTGATCGTGGTCCTCGTGAAGAGCGCGAACCTGTTATCGGCGAAGATGATGTTCTTGTACCAGTCGGCGGATTGGTCGACATTATGGATAACTACTCATTTATTCGCACGGGTGGATACCTACCAGGACCAAACGATGTCTATGTTTCACAGAGCCAAGTCCGTAAATACGGCCTACGTAAAGGTGATGTTGTCACAGGCCAGGTTCGCCAATTGCGTGAAGGGGAACAGCGCCAGAAGTACAACCCGCTGATTACTCTTGAAACAATTAACGGAGTAACTCCAGAAGAGGCACGCGGACGTGTTGAATTCGGAAAGCTTGTTCCTCTCTATCCGCAGGAGCGTCTCCGCCTTGAAACTGAACCAAATATTCTGACAACTCGCGTAATCGATCTGATCGCACCAATTGGTAAAGGACAGCGAGGACTTATTGTTTCACCACCTAAGGCTGGTAAAACTATGGTCTTGCAATCAATTGCAAATGCGATCACAACAAATAATCCTGAGTGCCACTTGATGGTTGTGCTTGTCGATGAGCGCCCAGAAGAAGTTACTGATATGCAGCGCAGCGTTAAGGGCGAAGTTATTGCTTCCACCTTCGATCGCCCAGCTGATGATCACACTACGATTGCAGAGCTTGCGATCGAGCGCGCGAAGCGCCTGGTAGAACTTGGCCACGATGTAGTTGTACTTCTCGATTCGATTACTCGACTTGGACGTGCCTATAACATTGCAGCCCCTGCATCAGGTCGAATTCTCTCCGGAGGCGTTGACTCTGCAGCTCTCTATCCACCAAAGAAGTTCTTTGGTGCTGCTCGTAATATTGAAGATGGTGGCTCGCTCACCATTTTGGCAACAGCCCTCGTTGACACTGGTTCTCGTATGGATGAAGTGATCTTCGAAGAGTTCAAGGGAACCGGAAATATGGAGCTCATCCTTGATCGCCGCATGGCCGATAAGCGCATCTTCCCAGCGGTCAACGTTGTTGCATCTGGTACTCGTAAAGAAGAAATTCTCATGGGAACCGAAGAGCTCAACATTGTCTGGAAGTTGCGTCGCGTACTTCATGCCCTTGAGCCTCAGGCGGCCCTTGAACTTCTCCTGGAGAAGATGAAGGGCACTAAGTCAAACGTTGAGTTCTTGATGCAGATCCAGAAGACAACATCAGGGCCTGACGACTCTAAGTAACCACTCCGCAGACTTACTTGCGAGTGTTACTTGTGGGGAACGAATACTTCTCTGATTACGCGATTGACGAGAGAAATATAGGCATCGTTATCGACTGGAGTTTCACTCAAGTCATCAACAATCTTGCCTAGGGTCCACGCCTGCATCAAAACTGCGAGCGCATGGGGTTCAATCTCAGGATTGCAGAGTCCACGAGCTTGCGCACCGCTGATTAGTTCTGCAAGAACATCTGTTAAGCGCTGTTGCTCATGGCGCAATAGATCTGACATACGAGGACTTGTAATCGCTCTACCAATTGTGAGTGCTCGTTCTTGGCGCGCACGCTGCATACCCTCGCCTTGCGTCACTGCAGAAATTTGAGCAAGACCTGCATACAGTGTTTCAGAGGTAGTTGCAGTTTCTAGTAGTGAGCGAAGAGATGCGATATTTGTATCTACATAGCGAGCAAAGCGAGCAATCATCGCCGCTTCAAGAAGATGATAAATATCTTCGAAGTGATGATAAAGCGATCCTTTAGAAATACTGGAGCGATCCAACACCATCTCAACCGTAATTTCATCAAAGCGGTATTTATCTAAGAGGTCAGCAGCACATTCAATGAGTGCGGTCTTAGTCGGATGCGTCGTCTTCGGCATGGCGATATTGTGGCAAGTAAGGCGCGATTTTGCCTAATCGGCTCACGAGGGTTAGCACTCGTTTTCCGACCGCTTTTCGAATGATTTTCACCGAGAACTCACAAAGTTGATCAGCACACTCTCATCTATCGGCGCCACAATCAGTGAGGCCAGGACCGGAGAAACTAGAAAATGTTTACAATAAAAAAAGTAACTGCTGTGGCCTTAGCCACACTCATGATTTCAGTTCCTGCAGCCAATGCTGTTGAAACGACGACCACGCCAGCTCCAATCAATTCACTTACTCCTCGCGAACAAGCTGCGATTGATTTTCACAATTCACTCGTTGCATACACAGCATCTGTTCGTGCGACTATGGATAAATATCGTAACGACCTGGCAGATTACAGAACGGCAATGGATGCGCGCCAAAGCGTAATTCGACCATTAGCTGATGCGCGTCAGGCGGCAGTATTGGCTGCAAATACCGCATTCGCTACTGCGATTACAAATGTCACAACTCAAGAATCTCGCGACGCTCTTGTTAAAGCGCGTAAGGATGCAATCGCATTGGCACATGCAACATTTAAAACTGCTGTAGATGCGCTAGGCGCTGCTCCTGCAAAGCCAGCAAAGCCAACGCTTCCTGCAAAGCCAGTCAAACCTGCCAAGGCAGCCAAGACCAGCAATTAACCAAGACCAGTAGTTGACGAGGATCGGTTCTTTTTTCACCGGTCACAGATGGGGCAGATCGGCTCTTCTCCGCATAAGCCCGCATATCGCGGGCATCGATTTCTCAGGTGCGGGGGAGAGCCGATACTCTTTACCCCTATCAATCGAGTACTTGGTTCACTTACCTGAAGCAGGAAAGACCCAAGTCGAAGAAGAGGAAAAATAATGAAGCCAGAGATTCATCCAGAGTACAAAGAGACCCAAGTAACTTGTGGTTGCGGTGAAAAATTTGTTACCCGCTCGACAGTTGCCAGCGGTTCAATCTACGTCGAAGTATGTTCAGTCTGCCATCCGTTCTACACCGGTAAGCAGCGCATTCTTGATACTGGTGGACGAGTCGCCAAGTTCGAAGAACGCTTCGGAAAAAAGACAGCTAACTAGCTTTTCAAAGAGACCGCCTCGCTCGCCCTTGTGGCTAGCGGCGCGGTCTTTTTATTTCTTACCGCAGAACCCATGCCTTACGACAGAAGCGATAGAAAGGAGTCAGTGATGAGCAACGATCGTTTTGCATCGGCGCACGAGATGGTTCGTGAGTATCAAGAACTTGAACAACTCATGGCTGATCCTTCAATTCATGAAGACCAAGGAAAAGCCCGCCAACTTGGCCGTCGCTATGCCCAACTCGGTCCTGTTGTTGCCGGATTTAATGAGTGGAAATCTGCCGCCGATGATCTAGAGGCAGCGAAAGAGATGGCGCTCGATGATCCAGATTTCGCTTCTGAAATTCCAGCGCTAGAAGAAACTGTAGAGCGCACAGCAACCAGACTTGAAGAGCTTTTATTGCCAAGGGATCCCAATGATGATCGCGATGTAATCATCGAGGTAAAGGCGGGTGCGGGCGGGGATGAATCAGCGCTCTTTGCTGGTGATTTAGTTCGTATGTATCAACGCTATGCCGAAAAGCGCGGCTGGAAGATTGAGATCATTGATATGACTGAATCTGATCTCGGTGGATATAAAGATATTTCTATGGCCGTAAAGTCAAAGGGAACTCCAGAACCTGGGACAACTCCTTACGCACGACTTAAATTTGAGGGAGGTGTTCACCGAGTACAGCGCGTTCCAGAAACAGAGAGCCAAGGACGTATTCACACATCTGCGGCCGGTGTGCTCGTTCTTCCTGAAGCTGAAGAAGTTGATGTGGAACTGAATATGAACGATGTTCGTGTAGATGTGTATCGCTCATCAGGCCCTGGTGGACAGTCTGTAAACACCACAGACTCAGCTGTTCGCCTGACCCACGTTCCAACTGGAATCGTCGTCTCGTGTCAGAACGAGAAGTCGCAGTTACAGAATAAGGAATCAGCGCTTCGCATCCTGCGCGCCCGCCTTCTGGCAGATGCTCAGGAAAAAGCAGAGGCTGCTGCAATGGCAGAACGTAAGAGCCAAGTACGTACCGTCGATCGTTCCGAGCGCATCCGTACCTATAATTTTCCTGAGAATCGCCTCAGCGATCACCGCGTGAATTACAAAGCTAACAATCTTGATGCAGTTCTCAATGGTGAGCTCGATGAAGTCGTACAAGCTCTTCTCGATGCCGATAGAGCCGCAAAGCTTTCAT
>JBIPNL010000064.1:0-6520 GCA_044373255.1 Candidatus Planktophila sp.
TCCTTTAGCTTTGATGAAAATGAAGCCTCAGTACTCGTTATCCCTGAAATTGTGGTGGGAGCTCGCGCTGGTGTTTCGTGGATGACATGGATTGGAGATAAGGCACAGCCTTACTTACCAAAGAAAGCGCCGGATTTAGTTCATCCCGAATTTACTTGGAGAGATGGCTCTCATACTCCCAATGAATGGATGTCTCGAGTCGCAACAGCTATTGGAGAGATTGAAATTGGCGAACTGGAAAAAGTTGTTCTTGCGCGGGATCTGATTGCGGTAACCGAGAAAGTGATCGACACTCGACCACTGCTAAATAATCTCAGCGAAAATTATCCATCTACATGGATATTTTCAGTCGATAATCTCATTGGGGCAACTCCTGAGTTATTGCTCCGTCTTTCACGTGGAATGGTTACATCTCGCGTTCTGGCGGGCACAATCAGTAAGACTGGTGATGACGAGAAAGATTTGGCACTTGCGGCATCCCTTGCGAGATCTTCAAAAGATCTGGAAGAGCACGAGTATGCAGTTCGATCTGTCGCCGATGCCCTCGAACCTTTCTGCACTTCAACAAATGTTCCCGAATCACCATTTGTCTTACACCTTGCAAACGTGATGCATCTTGCTACCGATGTGACGGGCGCACTGATCGAATCAAAGGCTGATGTTGATGCATTCTCATTGCTCTCACGATTACATCCATCGGCTGCTGTCTGCGGAACGCCTACACATATGGCTATGAAAGTGATTAGCTCACTTGAAGGAATGAACCGTGGGAGATATGCCGGCCCCGTTGGCTGGATCGATGCGCAAGGTGATGGCGAGCTAGGAATCGCACTGCGATGTGGTCAGGTTTCCGATACATCAATTCGAATCTTTGCTGGTTGTGGAATTGTTTCAGGTTCAAACCCCGAGAAAGAACTTAAAGAAAGTAATGCAAAATTTGCGCCGATGCGTAGCGCCTTACAGTGATTCCATCTTTGTATAAATAGCTTTTAGCAACTCGGCATTCTTTTCTCGCGTAGGAACTTTTACCACCACAATTTCAAAGCCTGTTACTGGCTTCGTGAAGCTTTCAGATAATTCCTTGACCGAGGATATGGTCGTCGTTTTAACACCAAAACTTGTTGCGATTGATGCGATATCTCGATCATGCGGGGTTCCAAAGATTGTTTCAAATCCCTCAACCCCTGCCTGCGGAAGTGTTGAAAAGATTCCACCACCGTTATTGTCTATGACAAATAAGCGTAGCTTCGCTTCTGAACTATGTGAAAGAGCGCTCACATCATGAAGGAATGCGAGATCGCCAATCACGGCATATGTGTGATTCGCACCAGATGCAATCCCGAGTGCGGTCGAGATATTGCCATCAATCCCTGCTAAACCTCGGTTTGCATAGACGCTTACTCCGCTACGTGGAATTGCAAAGCCTTCAATATCTCTTATCGGGCGAGAGGATGCAATGAAGAGAGCCGCGCCGGATGGAATGTGTCTAGCAAATTCTCTGGCGAATAGTTCTTCTGACCAAATATCTAGATCAGCAATTACCTTCGCGCTGCGTTCTGCCAGCTTGCTCCAGGTAGCAATCCAATCGCTATCGGCTGCCGGTACTTGCAGGGCGGGAAGAGCGAGGAATTTCTGGTCTGCAGCACGATCTGAGTCAACGGTTGCCAGGCGCGGATCGATGACAATAGTTTTTCGAGCGGTGTAGACAAGGGCATTGATACTCCTAGAAAGAGTTGTCCGCCCGATTACAACGACGGTATCTGGCTTTACTTCATTTCTCATCTTCGTTGAGGTGAGAAAGACGCTGGCATGAGAAATGGCGTTATCGAATGAGAGCGGGTCCTCTGCGATTACCGGCCAACCAAGATTTTCTGCAAACTTAACTACGCTTTCTTGGCTCAAGCCACCGCGATCGTGGCCGATGACTAACAACCCTCGCGTAGATTTTGTGTAGAAAGTTCCTGGGGTCTTACGATCAAATACCTTTGGCGGAGCGATGGTTAAGTTATCTAACCACGCGTCATCCGCATCACCGATAAGTGGTTCATCAAACTGAATATTGAGATGAACCGGGCCTGATTGAAGTGAGTTAAAGGGCAGTTCCATGGGGTATGCAGAACCTGAAACATCGGCAAAATACCGAACTGCCTTGCCAAAGATGCGTGCTTGCTCTGTTGTTTGGTTTGCACCTGTTCGGCGCAGTCGCGCTGGTCGATCTGCCGTCAGAATTAAGAGCGGTGCATTTGAATGTGAACTTTCAAGAACTGCTGGATGATAATTTGCAACTGCAGTCCCACTCGTGCAAACAACGGGTACTGCCCGCCCTGTGGATTTGGTGAGTCCAAGTGCGAAGAAGGCAGCGCCCCGTTCATCGATTTTTACATGGAGATTGATTAATCCGCGCTGTTGGGCTTCATAGAATGCAATCGATAGCGGAGCATTGCGTGATCCTGGTGAGATGACGACATCTTTGATGCCAGCTTCAATGATCTGTCTGACGATGACGCGAGCTAGTGATGTTGCTTCACTCATCACAGTAACGCTCCGACTCTCATGATGCGATTCTTCCACCATTCAAAGCGCTCTGGTGACACATCAAGACCATTTAACTGAGGAGATATCTGACCTAAAGCGATTTTGCCGTCGATGATGTTGTGTTCTGCAATGTCGTTGGCCAAAAGTGAGCCAGTAGCAAGGCCGCAATCAAAGGTGAGGTTTTCGATACTTGCTGCAAGGTCTAGCCCATATTCAATTCCGATAGCGCTCTCTAGTGCACTGGAGACAACAACTGGCAGGCCGTGATGGGCCGCAATATCTAGAGATCGCTTGATGCCACCAAGTGGTTGAACTTTGAGCATGACGATATCGGCTGCACCGTCGAGGTCGACAGCAAATGGATCGGGTGCCTTGCGAATGATTTCATCGGCTGCAATCCGTAGTGGAATTCTTATCTTGCTTTTAAGTTCACGTAACTCTTCGATAGTTGCACAAGGCTGCTCAACGTATTGAAAAGTCCCAATATTTTCATAATATGCATAGAGATGGGTGAGCGCTTCATCAACTGTCCAGAGACCATTGACATCGACTCTAATCGCCGCCTTTGGTGCGATCGATTTAACTCGAGCAATTCGCGCAATATCTTCACTGAGATTCTTTCCAACTTTTACCTTGTATGTCTCTACCCCTGAATAACTCTGCATCAGTTCTTCGAGCTTTTTGTGATCATTAAGCTCGGGGATAGTTCCGTTGACTGCTATTTCATTGCGAAAGCGTGCTGGGCGAGCAACTGTTGCTGCCTCTATGGCGCTAGCAAGCCATGGACGGCACTCGTTATCGTCATATTCTAGAAATGGAGAGAATTCCCCCCATCCTTGCGGGCCTTGCATCAGTGCAACTTCGCGATAGGTCACACCACGAAAATTGGTGCGCGTGGGTAGAGAGATTACGCGAAGTGTTGCAAGGAGGTCATCGAGCATAAGTTTTAAGGGCGCTTAGGGAATTTACCGAAGTCGGGTGCGCGCTTTTCTTGATAAGCATCGCGACCTTCTTGTCCTTCTTCACTTAGGTAGAAGAGAAGAGTGGCATCTCCTGCAAGTTGTTGAATTCCAGCTAATCCATCATCTGCTGCGTTCATGGAAGATTTAAGTAGACGTAGCGCAAGGGGTGAGTTGCGCAGCATCTCGCGACACCATGAAACAGTTTCAGCTTCTAGTTGATCAACTGGAACAACGGTATTCACAAGTCCCATGGCGAGCGCTTCTTGCGCATCATATTGACGCGTCATAAACCAAATTTCGCGTGCCTTCTTCTGGCCAACACTTGCTGCAAGTAAACCTGAGCCGTAGCCACCATCGAAAGATCCAACCATTGGGCCGGTCTGTCCGAACTTGGCATTCTCTGCTGCAATCGTAAGATCGCAGACAACGTGGAGAACATGTCCGCCTCCGATAGCCCAACCTGCCACCATCGCGATGACTGGCTTAGGTGTTCTGCGAATTTGAATTTGTAGATCTAAAACATTGAGGCGTCCAACTCCAGCCTTTGCTAATTCATCATCACCGAGATATCCATCATCACCGCGAACGCTGATATCTCCACCCGAGCAGAATGCTTCGCTGCCCTCGCCGGTCAAGATAATGACTCCGACATCTGAGTTATCGCGTGCCAATGAGAATGCCTGTTGCAGTTCAATAATTGTTTGCGGACGGAATGCGTTACGTACCTCTGGGCGGTTGATGGTGATCTTCGCGATTCCGTCTCCGACTTGGTATTTAACGTCGACGAAATCTTCGCCACCCTTGCCGGTTGCCCATGCTGGGATAGTGCGGTCTCCGAATTCACGCTTGATTGGCTTGCTCACGATTCCTCCACTCTTACTTGCAGGCGATAGCCTACGCGGGCTATGGATATCTCGGCCAACCCAAGTAACCGATCACGCTCTGTGATCTCGGTCGATCCCGCGCTGGCAATCGGCGATGTGATGAATCTCTTGGCTCAAGCGCTAGCCGACCAGGGTCCAGCACTTAATTTTACGGATGAATCTATTGAGAGCGTCGATAGCGATATCTGCCTTGTTGTTGCGACAACAGGATCAAGTGGAACCAGAAAATCTGTAGCGCTGAGCTCTGCTGCGCTTTTGGCATCTGCGCGTGCATCACTTGAATTTCTACAAGCGCGTCCCGGGCAAACCTGGGCGCTTCTTCTGCCAATTCACCATATTGCTGGGATCAATGTCTTGATTCGTTCACTCGAACTTGGAACAACACCTGTTGATCTGCGAAACGCCGATCGCTATCCAACAACTGATTTCTCTGCAGTAGTTCCAACTCAGATTTATCGCGCACTCAATGGTGATGAAAAGTTGTTGTCACATTTAAAGGCTGCACAATTTGTACTCGTCGGTGGTGCCAAACTTCAAGACGATCTTCTCTTCCAGGCGGTCAACGCTGGAATATCAATCCTCACCACATATGGGATGAGCGAAACTTCAGGTGGGTGTATCTATGAAGGAACTCCACTCAATGGTGTGCAGGCAAGAATTTCAGATTCAGGTTTAATTGAAATCTCTGGACCTATCTTGGCCTCTGGCTATCTCAACAACGATGAGCTCTGGAATCAGCACTATCGCGATGGTTGGTTTACAACATCAGATCTAGGAGAGATCAATAGCGATGGAACAGTAGATGTCTTGGGTCGTGCAGATGATGTCTTCATCTCGGGCGGAGAGAAAGTTTCTCTCTCGTCAGTAAGTAAGAAGCTGGAAGAGAGATATTCGCAGAACAATTGGTGCGCACTTGCTGTTGATGATCTCAAATGGGGTCAACGACTTGTTGTAGCTGTTGCTGGCATGAATCCGCCCGCACAAGAAGAGGTCACATCTTTGCTCGGAGATACATTTGGTAATTCGGCAAAGCCAAAGCAATATCTCGTTTTTGAAACTTTTCCACTTATAGGAATCGGTAAGATAGATCGAATCGCGCTAAGTAAACGAGCAGAGGATGAATTTCATGGCTAAGCCATCGATGAAAGTCTGGTTAACCGGAGCACGCATCCGAACACTGCCTGCAGCAATTGCTCCAATTCTTGTTGCCAGCGCTCTGGCTGGATCAGATTTTCACCTTCTTTCAGCGTCACTGGCACTTCTTGTAAGCCTTAGCCTGCAAGTGGGTGTGAATTATGCAAATGATTACTCAGATGGTGTGCGCGGCAGCGATGACAATCGCGTCGGTCCAGTGCGAATTACTGCAGGCGGTTTAGCTTCACCGGCAGCAGTAAAACGTGCCGCCTTTATCTCTTTCTTTATCGCATCTGTCGCAGGCCTTGCGCTCTCGGCGATGAGTTCATGGTGGTTAATCGCAGTTGGAGTCTTCTCTATTGCAGCAGCTTGGGGATATACAGGTGGCAAGAATCCCTACGGTTATCTTGGGCTCGGTGAAGTATTTGTCTTTATCTTCTTCGGTCTTGTGGCAACTGTTGGAACATTTTATGTGCAGGCCGAGAAAATCACAGGGCAGGCAATTCTGGCTGGAACAATTGTTGGTTTCTTAGCGTGTGCGATCTTGGTCGTGAATAACATTCGCGATCGCGCGTTGGATTCTGAGGTCGGTAAGAAAACTTTGGCTGTACGAATTGGGGATCAACGGTCCCGACTTCTCTATAGCGTGCTGATTGTCAGTCCCTTCCTTTTAACCGCTGGCTTTGGTACTCCCTGGACAATGCTGACCTTGCTTACGCTTCTGCGGGTGATTTCAATCCTGCGCACCCTCTGGACTGGGGCCCTCGGGCGCACTTTGATCCCGGTCCTTGCAAAGACTGGTGAATTGCAGATTCTCTTCTGCCTGACCCTATCTCTCGCGCTGATTCTGCAACGGCTAGTATAAGTTCATGGTTAGAGTACTGATCTTCCTTACGATTGCAATAGCTGCACTTCAGCTATATGCATTTGTCGATTGTGCAATGCGCGATGAATCCCTAATTAAGCGACTACCTAAATGGGGATGGCTTCTTATTATTTTCTTTA
>JBIPNL010000065.1:0-6517 GCA_044373255.1 Candidatus Planktophila sp.
AAGCAGGGTAAGAAAATTTGAGCGAAAAAGTCGTTGGGCGATTAAACCAATCAAGATAATCGCAATTGTTCCTGCTACAGCTGTCGAAAATCTCCACCCAAATTCATTGTCCCCAAAAATTTGAATTCCGGCAGCAATCAACCACTTTCCAAAAGGTGGATGAACTACAAATTCTGGATCATTTTTTGATACCTCAACCCCGAAGGCAAGATAATCACGCGCGGCATCGACGTAGTACACCTCATCAAAGACCAAACCTTTGGGTACACCCAAATTAATGATGCGCAGAAGGAATCCAAGGCCCGCAATCAGATAGATGCCAAGGTAGGTCACAGCGCAAGAGTATGCGCATCCGTAAGTAAAGTGGAGTAATTCCTGAGAAGATAGCCCAATGACCTTAACGTTGGCGGCAACCCCACTTGGCAATCCAGGAGATGCCAGCCTACGTTTAAAGGAAGCAATCGCTGGCGCAGAGGTAATTGCTGCAGAAGATTCGCGTCGCTTCCATCGCTTAGCTGCAGATCTTGGAGTCACATTTACAGCCAGAGTAATTTCATTCTTTGACGGAAATGAAACTGCTCGTACAGAAGAAGTTCTGGCACTTCTTCAAGGCGGGAAAAAAGTTCTTGTCGTATCAGATGCTGGAATGCCAACAATTAGTGATCCAGGATTTCGACTG
Source organism: Candidatus Planktophila sp. (assembly GCA_044373255.1). Classification (GTDB taxonomy): domain Bacteria; phylum Actinomycetota; class Actinomycetes; order Nanopelagicales; family Nanopelagicaceae; genus Planktophila. The sequence continues at coordinate 680 of JBIPNL010000065.1, forward strand.
ACGCGCGATGCGATCGCAATCGGCATAGAGGTTGTTGTCATCCCTGGGCCAAGTGCTCCGACGATGGCATTGGCACTTTCTGGTCTTGCAACGGATCGCTTCACCTTTGAAGGATTCCTACCCCGTAGCTCTGGTGCACGACTTGCTCACCTTGAGACACTTCGATTTGAAGAGAGAACGATGGTGCTCTTTGAAGCGCCACATCGCATTACAGAATCACTTAAAGATGCTGCACAAATTCTAGGAAGCGATCGCCAGGCAGCTATTTGTCGCGAGATGACTAAGACCTATGAAGAGACTGTGCGCGGATCACTTCAGGAGCTCATTCTCTGGTCAGAATCGAAGGAAATTTTGGGGGAGATCACCATTGTTCTTGCTGGAGTTCCAGTAGGGACTGCGGAGAAGACTGCCGAAGAGATCGTTGCTCGAGTGCGTGAATATGAATCTGCCGGAATGGATCGCAAAGATGCCATCTCAACGGTTGCACAAGAGTGCGAGCTTCCTAAGAAGGTCGTCTACGCCGCTGTCGTTGATGCGAGTAAGTCGTAATAAGATGGCGCACGTGAAATCCTTCTACCTGACAACTCCGATTTACTATGTCAATGATGCCCCTCATATCGGGCATGCATACACAACAGTTGCAGGAGATGTACTCACAAGATGGCATCGCCAACGCGGTGAATCGGTGTGGTTTCTTACCGGTACTGACGAGCACGGTCAGAAAGTTATGCGCACCGCTGAGCAGAATAACGCTGCACCGCAGGATTGGGTCGACCGCCTCGTTGCCGAAGCATGGAAGCCCAATTGGAGCGCGCTGAATATTGCAAACGATGACTTCATTCGCACAACTGAGCCACGACATACAGAACGAGTACAGAAGTTTCTGCAATCACTGAAGGATTCGGGACATATTTACGCTGGAAAGTATGAGGGCCCGTACTGCGTGGGTTGCGAAGAGTTTAAGTTGCCGGGTGATTTGATCGATACAGATGGAGAGAAGCTCTGTCCCACCCATAGCAAACCTGTTGAAATTGTTAATGAAAACAATTGGTTCTTTAAGCTCTCCGCATTTGCTCAACCACTTATTGATTTATATAGAAATAATCCTGAAGCGTGCCAACCTGAGAGTGCACGCAATGAAGTACTTGCTTTCCTCGAGGGTGGCGTTTCGGATCTTTCAATTAGTCGTTCCACTTTCGACTGGGGAATTCCTGTTCCGTGGGATACCGATCAAGTGGTCTATGTCTGGTTTGACGCCCTCTTGAATTATGCAACGGCAGTTGGACTCACCGACGAACCAGATTCAGAAGGTGGAAAGAAGTTTGCGCAGACCTGGCCAGCAGATGTGCACCTTGTCGGAAAAGATATCTTGCGCTTTCATGCCGTGATTTGGCCGGCGATGTTAATGGCAGCCGGTCTTGCAACACCTCGCAAAGTCTTTGCTCATGGTTGGCTCTTAGTCGGCGGCGAAAAGATGAGTAAATCAAAACTGACCGGAATTGCTCCATCTGATATCACCGATCACTTTGGTGTCGATGCATTTCGATATTATTTTTTGCGTGCAATTCCTTTCGGTAGCGATGGGTCTTTCTCGTGGGAGGATATGAGTGCACGATACACATCAGAACTCGCAAATGATTTTGGCAACCTAGCATCACGTCTTGCGGCGATGATTGAAAAGTATTGTGGAGGAGTAATCCCGGCGGTACATCACGATGCTGGCCTCGTAGAAGCTCTCACAACAACTGTTGCAACGGCAGATAAAGCCATGGTTGCCCTTGATTTTCAAACAGGCATTGTTGCCACAATGGATTTCTGCAAGAAAGTTAATGGGTATGTCACTGAAAAGCAGCCGTGGATACTTGCTAAAGATCCTTCCAACAAGGTCGAACTCGAAGAAGTTTTATATAACACTGCTGAATCACTACGTGCTCTTGCAGTTCTTCTGCACCCAGTGATGCCGGCAACAACTGAAATTCTCTGGAACTCTCTTGGTGCATATGCAACACTTGGACCAATCGGGGCGCAAAAGGTGAGCGAGATTGCGCAATGGGGGCAATTACCAAAAGGCGCTATCGTGACAAAGACACCGGTGCTATTCCCACGACTTGAGATCAAAGAGTAATTTCGAAATGGCAGATCGCCACAATCGCGATATTGATCGCCAACTCGCCCCAGCACCTGAGCCTCTACCTGTTCCTTGTGTAGATGCACACGCTCATATTGAGATCGTTACAAATACCGCGGTTGATTCACCGGAAGTACAGCAAGTACTCGATGATGCGAAAAAAGCGGGTATAGATCGAATCGTTCAAGTGGGATATTCAGCAGAGCAATCACAGTGGGGCGTTGCACTGGCAGAGTTGCATGAGAACCACGTTCTAGCAGCGGTAGCTCTTCATCCGAATGAAGCTCCGGTTGTTGCAGATCTTGAAAAAGATTTAGCGATTATTGAACGCTTAGCAGCACATCAACGCGTACGTGCTATCGGTGAGACGGGGCTCGATTATTTTCGTACGCCACCTGAACTTCGCCAGCGGCAACAGGAATCTTTTAAATGGCATATTGATCTAGCAAAGAGAAGTAAGAAAGCTTTGGTTATTCACGATCGTGACTCACACGATGATGTTCTCTCGATCTTGGAAGAGGTCGGTGCACCAGAAAAGACTGTCTTTCATTGTTTTTCAGGCGATGTAGAGATGGCAAAGAAATGTATTGAACGCGGATACATTCTCTCCTTTGCAGGCACCGTTACCTTTAAGAACGCTCCGGCACTTCGTGAAGCACTCTCCATCACACCAATTGATCAGATATTGGCAGAGACAGATGCACCATTTTTAGCACCCATGCCACATCGCGGATCTCTTAACTCTCCGGCGCAGATCGCAACCATCGTCAGAGCGATGGCTGATGAACGCGGTGCTGATCTGGCTGAATTTGCCACCGCTATTTCACAGAACGCAGAGAGAATATTTGGATCATTTGCTGCTGGGTCGACTCTGTGAGCCTCTTAGGAGCCGCCGAGATCAGAGAGCTAGCCGCTCAATTAGATCTCAAACCCTCGAAATCACTGGGGCAAAACTTTGTGATCGATGGAAATGTCTGCAAGAAAATTGTTCGAGTCGCAGATGTACGAAGTGATGATGTTGCACTTGAAATTGGCCCAGGCTTAGGTTCACTCACGCTGGCTCTTCTGGAAGAAGCCTCATCCGTAGTCGCCATTGAAATTGATTCACGCCTTGCTACACAACTTCCAATTACTGTTGCAAAACATAGCCAGAAGGCAGCTTCTTTGACGGTTCATACAAGTGATGCGCTAGCGATTACATCTCTTGCAGTTCAACCGACGGTTCTCGTGGCAAATCTTCCGTATAACGTTTCGGTTCCTGTCTTTCTTCACTTGCTTGAGTTTTTCCCAACTCTTCGCAGCGGTGTTGTGATGGTGCAGGCAGAGGTAGCAGATCGTTTGGCGGCAAAGCCAGATACGAGAGAATATGGAATTCCAAGTGTGAAAGCTGCATGGTGGGCAGATGTAAGTGGTGCGGGATCTGTCTCGCGATCTATTTTTTGGCCTGCCCCTAATGTGGATTCCAAGTTGGTCTCCTTCTCTCGTCACGCCCCACTTGGCGATGAAACGCTACGGAAGAAAGTTTTTGCAATTATTGATCTGGCCTTTGCACAACGCAGAAAAATGCTTCGCTCCACCTTGTCGCCAATCTATGGTGGTTCTGCCGCCGCCGAAGCGCATCTCGAGTCGGTAGGAATTGATGGAACGCTGCGCGGGGAAGCACTCACCATTCACGATTTCTGCACAATTGCCCAATAAGTAATAAGGTCTACGCGTGGCTAAAGATTCTGTAACTGTGCGAGTTCCTGCGAAGGTAAATTTGCAACTATCAGTTGGCCCACGCGAGTCAGATGGATACCACAATCTCGTTTCGGTCTTTCAAGCCATTTCCATCTTTGATGATGTGACTGTCACTAAGAGCGCGCCGGGTTCAGGAATCACAATTTCAATCATCGGTGATCACACTCACGGCGTTCCTGCAGATCAGACAAATTTAGCGGTCAAAGCAGCTCAGTTAATTGCCTCTGAATACGACCTTGTGATCGATATTCATATTGAGGTAAAGAAAAGTATTCCTGTTGCAGGTGGCATGGCCGGAGGAAGTGCTGATGCCGCAGCGATGATTGTGGCAATTGATTATCTCTATGAATTAGCAATGACTCGCGAAGAGCAACTCGAGTTCGCCGCATCTCTCGGTAGTGATGTTCCGTTTATGCTCACAGGTGGCACCGCTATCGGACAAGGCCATGGAGACCAACTCACATCCGCTCTTTCACGCGGCACCTATCACTGGGTGTTGGCTCTTTCTAGCGTTGGTCTTTCTACACCTGCTGTGTACTCTGAATGTGATCGAATGCGTGCTGAGTTAGATATTGCAGAGCCGCGCATCAGCGATCAATTAATGCAGGCACTTCTTTCCGGAGATGCGAAAGCTGTCGGTGCATCTTTAAGCAATGATCTGCAGAGCGCTGCCTGCACATTACGCCCTGCGCTTTCATTAGTTCTCGATGTTGGCCAGGAATATGGCGCACTCGGCGCGATCGTTTCTGGCTCTGGCCCAACAGTTGCATTTCTTGTTGCAGATGTTGAAGCGGGCTTAGATTTAGCGGTAGCCCTGACCTCAAGTGGAGTAGTCGGCAGCGTTGCGCGGGCCTTTGGTCCGGTGCAAGGCGCGAAAATTATTTAACCTTTGCGAGGATTCTGGTCGCCAGCACCCCAAGTAATGAGGGAGAATACGGGTTCCGCCATTGTGTAGTGGCTAGCACATGGGCCTTTGAAGCCCAGGGTCCAGGATCGATACCTGGTGGCGGAGCAATGCAAGTGCCCGCCGATGAATTCGGCGGAGCAAGTTACACTTCACACATGAGCCTTGAAACAGTGGTCGTTCTCGCCGCTGGAGAAGGCACGCGAATGAAATCCACAACACCCAAGGTGCTCCATGAAATTTCGGGGCGTACTTTGCTTGGACATGTTCTCCATGCAGTCAGCGGACTTAAAGGTAAAAATCTTTGCATCGTCGTTGGTGCAGGCCGCGAAAGGGTAGAAGCACATGTTGCCCAGATTGCACCTCATGCGACAACAGTCTTTCAAGAACACCGCGGCGGTACAGGCCATGCAACTCAATTAGCGCTCGCCAGTACAAGTTCTAACGGAACAGTTCTTGTTCTTGCAGGAGATACCCCGATGCTGACAAGTGATTCACTCGCTGCGCTATTAGATGTCCACCATAAAGGAAATTTTTCAGCCTCTGTGATGACTGCAGAGCACCCGGATCCAACTGGGTATGGCCGAATTATCCGCGGCGCCGATGGCTCACTTCTACGAATCGTTGAAGAACGTGATGCAACTGATGAAGAGAGAGCAATCTACGAAGTTAATTCAGGTGTGTATGCCTTCGATGGCGCCAAACTTGCGGCAGCGATTGGTAAGTTAAAGAACGATAATTCACAAGGCGAGCTCTATCTCACCGATGTACTTGAAATCCTCCGCAATGACGGCGGATCAATCGCAGCGGTTCTCATTGAAGATTTCATCGAAATTCTTGGCGTTAATGATCGCAGCCAGCTTGCTGAGAGCGCCGCACTTTTACGTGATCAGATTAATGAAGGATTAATGAAGGCGGGAGTGACGATTGTTGATCCACTGTCAACGTGGGTTGATTCCACTGCCACAGTTGAAAGCGATGTCACGCTATTGCCGGGTACATGGATTGCGGGATCCACAACAGTTGCGCATGGGGCGATCATCGGACCGCGCACCACTTTACTTGA
>JBIPNL010000066.1:0-6455 GCA_044373255.1 Candidatus Planktophila sp.
ATGGTGAGAGGCACACCCAACTCATTATTGTAATTTCCTTGCGGCGCAACTGTTGCTCCGTGCTGTGACAACATGTGACGTAGAAGATCTTTGGTCGTTGTCTTTCCTTGTGACCCAGTGATTCCAACGACCGTCAGGGATGTAAGTTCACTACGAACAAATCGAGCCAGCGAAGTCAAAGCAGCAGATACATCAGCTACAACAATATGTCTCTGCTTGACCGGTTTTGATGTGATTGCAAGGACAGAGCCTCGTGCAAAGGCATCATCTACGAAATCGTGGCCATCTACCTTCTCTCCAACAAAGGCGAGAAATATGGATCCCTGCGTTGCTGCCGATGAATTGAGTACAGGAGCAGCAGTGATCTCAACATCAGTTCCTACGAGAGATCCGCCAATAATTTCTGCAAGTTCAGATGCTCGTAACTTAATCATCGCAAAGCCTCGATTGCTTGTGCGAGAACAATCCGATCATCAAAATCAATCTTCTCGCCTGCAATCTCCTGACCTACTTCATGACCCTTGCCAAGAATGAGCAATGTGTCGCCTGGACTGCAGAGGGAGACGGCGTATGAGATTGCTTCTGCTCGATCTTCGATGACCGCTGATGGTTGATCGACTACTAACTCTGATGTCATCTGCTTGAGGATGTTAGCTGGATTCTCGCTCCGCGGATTATCGCTAGTAAAAATTGCAATACTGGCACCTTCACTAAGCGCTCTTCCCATAAGTGGGCGCTTACTGGCATCTCTATCTCCCCCGCACCCCAGAACAGCTATCACCTTACCTTCGGTAAAAGTACGAGCAGTCGCGAGCACGCTGCCAACAGCATCGGGTGTGTGTGCATAGTCAACAAATGCGCTAAAGCTTTGACCTCTATCGACAAGCTCCATTCGCCCCGGTGCGCCGTAGAGCTTTGGAGCAAGTGCAGCACAATCCAATGGGTCAATACCGCATTCAGTTGCGATAGCAATGGCAAGAAGAAGATTGTCTAGGTTGAAGTCTCCGCGAAGAGGTGTTGCTGTTTCGATCAGTATTCCTCCAGCGCCTCGAATGGAGATATCGGTTCCATTTCCGGTAGAAACTATCGAGGTGTAATGCCATGTAGCCTGAGTATTTCTGCGTGAGATGGATGTCGCAGGGATTCCGCAGGTGTTAAAGATGCGTAGCCCGTAAGGATCATCGATATTAATAAATGCCTGATCGGCGAATTCCAGAGAAAACAGCTTGGCTTTTGCCATGAAGTAGCTCTCCATGTCACCATGAAAATCTAAATGATCTTGAGTGAGATTAGTAAACCCAGCAATGGCAAAATGTGAACCTTCCATTCGATTCATTACCAATGCATGGCTTGAGACTTCCATTACCAAGTGGCGTACATGCTGCTCACTCATCGCGGCAGCGATTGATTGCAAAGTATCAGCTTCAGGAGTAGTCCTTACACTTTCAAATCTTTCTCGACCGATGCGAGTTTCAACTGTTCCAATGAGGCCACTCTCGCGTCCGGCTGACTGCAAGAGCTGGTGCAGTAGCGTCGAAACTGTGGTTTTTCCATTTGTGCCAGTGATGGCAATGCTGACCATCTCTTGCACGGGCTTTCGGTAAAGATGCGCACTCACTAAGGCTCCAGCAGTGCGAACATTCTCTACGACAATAATGGGTAAACCCTGAGCAATCTGCGCACCCTGGGCGTCGGTCAGAATTGCTCGAGCTCCTTTAGCTATAGCGCTCTGAGCAAACTTCGCACCATGTGTTGATTTACCAGGATATGCGAGGAAGAGATCTCCGGGCTGAACATCTGCGTCATTGGAAGTTACTCCAGTGACGACGCACTCTCCGGCTATAGCTGATTCTGCGCTCAGTAGGCGACAAATCTCTTCAACTGTCATTGAATAATCTAGAAGTGGCCGCATGGATTATTCCTTGGCACTCGCCTGCGTGATCTCAATCTTCGACGCCTTCTTCTCTGCCAGGCGTTGCTTATTCAGCTCCTTGAGATCCATAGCAATCGGCTTGACCACAGTTCCGGATGGAGAGATGTGCTCACTCTGCAATACAAAAGTCATCACCTTTTTGAATACTGGTCCGCCAAGTGAGCCTCCGTAGTAAGCGCCCTTTGGGTTTTGAATCGTCACATTGATTACATAGGCTGGAGCATCAGCGGGCGCAAAGCCAATAAATGAAGCGGTGTAACCCCGATAGCAACCACAGAGATCGTCATAACGAATAGCGGTTCCAGTTTTGCCAGCTACTCGATAGCCAGGAATTGAGGCGCTAGGCGCTGTCCCGTGATCTGAAACTACGCTCTCCATCATGAGTCGCATTTTAGATGCAGTAGCTGGGCTCACCACTGTTGTTCCTTTTTCCGATTTAAAGGGAGTGAAATTGCCTGAAGAATCACTTGTTCCCGCGATCACTGTAGGCGAGACTCGCACTCCATTATTTGCAATTGTCGCAAATATGCTCGTAGCCTGCATCGCATTAAGTGAGTAACCCTGACCAAAAGCGACAGTTGGTGCTGTCGTTCCAGACCAGTCTTTAACTTCAAGTAGTTTTCCAACGTTCTCTCCAGGAAGACCTGCTCCAGTTTTTGTTCCGATTCCGAACTTCTTCAAGTAAGAGTAGAGAGCATCGTTACTTATTGTCTCTGCAATTTTGATTGTTCCTGTATTACTTGACACTGCAAGGATTCCGGCGGTTGTCAGTTTTTGAAGTGGATGTGGATCGTGATCTTTAAACTCTTCTCCACCACGCTTAATCTTGTATGGAACATCAAAGACGGTTTCTGGCGAAATTGCACCCTCTTCGAGTGCAGCGGCTAGAGTCATGATTTTGCCGGTAGATCCTGGCTCGTAAGCATCTTGTACTGAAGGATTTCTCATTAAACTCAAAGTAACGCTTTTTGTATTATTAGGATTAAAAGTTGGCGCAGTTGCATGGGCCAAAATTTCTCCAGTTTTTGGATCCATCACAATCACAGTTCCGCTAGTAGCTCTCGCCTTACGCACAGCATCAGCGATTGCTTTCTGTGCTACCCACTGAATATCTCGATCAATTGTTAATCGCACTGTCGTTCCCGCTTGAGCAGGAACAATTTCTGATTGCGATCCAGGTATCTCGGCTCCTCTGCCTTTAGCAAATGAATACAAGCCGGGAGTTCCAGTGATCTTTGAATTCATGCTGAGCTCGATTCCCGATGCCCCTAAACCATCTTTGCGCACAAATCCAACGAGAGATGAGACGAGATTGCCAGATGGATATTCTCTAACATACCCACGCTCTGAAAAGAATCCCGAAATACGCTTTTCAAAATCTTTTGTACTCAGAGTTGAGTTGTATCGGTCGATTGCTGCGGTCAAGCGATTCCATGTGCTTGGTTGAGCACTCTCTAGAACCATTGAATATCGACGATCCCCAGTAATTGATAGTTGAACTTCCTCGACGGTCAGACCCAAAATTGGGGCAACAAAGGCTGCCACTCGTGCAGGATCCTTGATCATCTGTTGGTCGACCACGATATTGATTGCAGAGACGCTACGTGCGAAGGCGACTCCATTGACGTCTGTGATCTCACCTCGCGGTGCTGGGATCATTCTCGTTGTTTCCATCTCATTCGCAGCTTTCAATCTGTACTCTGCAGATTGAATTCCTTGAATGTGGATAAGTCGTGCACCAAAAACTAAAAATATTGCGAGCAGAATAATAAATAGACTTCGAATTCGCTTGGTGGAGAGTTCAAAATTACCCACGTGTGACACCCTCTTCATTGGTCAGAGGCGGCATCTTTGGGGAAACATCTAGAAATGTTGGATTCTCTGACGAACTCATTCCGAGCAAGGCTGCCTGATTGGCAAGAGCCTGTGGTGATGAATAAAGCTCCATCTTTCTTGAAATGGCTTCTCGTTGATCGGCAATCATCTTTGCTTCTGACTTAAGTTCAGAAAGTACGAAGGCATCCTGTGCCAGTAATGTATTAATCGCCAGCAACGCAATGAATCCAATTGCTGCAACGACGGTGAGAAAGGTGGCAAAGAAGCGACGAGTTTCTTGGACAGCTTGCGGGGTCTCTGGAACTATTTTGAGGAAGGCGCGTGAAGATTGAGTGACTACTCTTTCGCGAGCGTGGTGGGCAATAGCAAGAATCGACATCAGGCGGCCACCCTCTCGATTGCACGAAGACGTACAGAGGATGAACGAGGATTCTCTAGTTTTTCACTCTCGCTCGCTTTCTCACTGGACTTGAGCACTAGCGCAAATTTCGCAGCGAATTCAGGGAGGTCTACCGGAAGATTGCGTGGACTCTTGGACGTTGCTGCCTCGACAAAGATCTCTTTCACGATCTTGTCTTCCAGAGATTGAAAGGACATCACAACGACGCGGCCGCCCACATCAACAAGATTGAGCGCCTGAGGTATGGCACGAGTGATCGCACCAAGTTCATCGTTGACTGCGATGCGAAGTGCTTGGAAAGTCCGCTTCGCAGGATTGCCACCCGTGCGACGAGTGGCGGCAGGAATACTCTCTTTGACTAGCGTGGCTAGCTCTAGCGTTGAGTTCAGTGGTGCTTGTGCTCGAGCTTTAACTATATTTTCGACGATACGAGTAGCAAACTTTTCTTCCCCAAATGTCCGCAAAATCTTAACCAGTGCACCTGGTTCGTAATGATTAATGATTTCAAAAGCGGTAATGCCACTACTTGAATCCATACGCATATCCAGTGGCGCATCCTGTGAGTATGAGAACCCGCGTTCAATCTCATCGAGTTGCATCGAAGATACGCCGAGGTCAAATAGGACTCCAGAAACATGTGAATAACCGTGGGATAAAACCACTTCACTTATTTCATCGAAGATTGCATGCGAGGTTTTTACTCTGTGACCAAAGCGTGAAAGTCGCTCTGTGGCTTGTGCTAAGGCGCGAGGGTCACGATCAATTCCTATCACTGTTAATTCAGGAAAGCGATCAAGTAGTGCTTCGCTATGTCCGCCTAAACCTAAAGTTGCATCTACTACTACGGGATGCTCGCATGATGTAATAGAAGGAGATAAAAGATCAATGCAACGATCGCGCATTACTGATATGTGTTGCATCTTCTCCCCCATTTCTTTTCCTGACGTACGTACGTGCTTTATTCGCTCTCTCAACTCTGGTCACCGCCGGCCGACGGATCTCACGAAAGCAGGCGCCGGGGAAGGGGCGTCTGCTGTCGGCCATAAAACCTAGGCATGGGGTCGACGGTGGCCACAATCGAGAGAGCGCTATGTAGTTGTTTTATTCAGTTGTATTGCTATTTAGTTTTTAAAAGAGTCCTGGAAACACTTCCTCTGATACATCGGCAAAACCTTCTTCACGATCAGTGAGATATTTACTCCACGCTTGTGCATCCCAAATTTCAACGCGTGTATTTGCGCCGATAACAACGCACTCTCTTTCAAGCCCTGCATATGTGCGCAGTCCTTGTGGAATCGTCACGCGACCTTGGCGATCAGGAATTTCATCGTGAGCTCCTGCAAACATCACGCGTTGATAATCACGAGCTGCCTTTGCAGTAACCGGCGCTTGACGCAATGTCTGTGTGAGCGTTTCAAATTCAGCAGCTGGAAAAACATAGAGACAGCGCTCTTGGCCTTTTGTAATCACCAGGCCAGAGGAGAGTTCTTCTCTAAATCGAGCGGGAAGAATCAGGCGACCTTTTTCATCGAGGCGGGGTTCATGAGTTCCAAGAAACATCTGACTCATCCCCTTCCCCAAGGTGTAGGCGGTTCGCTTAAAAACCCGCTTAATCCCCCACTTTACTCCATTTTCCTCCTTTTTCAACCACCTAGCCCCACGATCCACCCCTTTCCCCCCACCGCTACAGAACGTGCGGGCATGAAAAAACCCGCCTCGTGGGCGGGTTTATCGGTGGTGAAGAGGAATTACTCTCCGAAGTTTCGCTGGTCCCAACGCTCTTGAAGTCGATCCCCAAAGCCCTTATTCGAGCGTGGAGCCTTTGGATTTCCGCTTGAAGGGGTTGAAATGAGCGCTCCTGGGGTGGTGATGGCACGGAAAAAGAGAACTAAGCCAGCGAGAGCGATCATGAAGCCGACAACTCCGATAATGGTGATTTGTGCGACCAGGCCAGCAAAGAGTGTGGCGATGCCGGTCAGGAGCAAGGCAATTGCTATGAAGACGCGATTACGCGAGACCTTCGACGGGCCACTTAGAGCGCTCACAAGGCGTGGATCATCAACGGCGAGGGCTTCTTCCATCTGCGCCAGAAGACGTTTTTCATGCTCAGAAAGTGGCATATGCATACTCTAGATCAACTTTTTCGCCCTGACTACTCAGAGAAGGGCTCAGGAAGGGTTGGCCTGATCACTCCTGGTCAATTAAGCGCCCCGGCCGCACGCTATCGCCACCAAAACGGGCTTTAGCAGCATCGATCCCGCCTTGAACTTCACGCCAGCTAGATTC
>JBIPNL010000068.1:0-6322 GCA_044373255.1 Candidatus Planktophila sp.
CACATCTGGAACTACAGGACGGCCAAAGGGTGTGAGCCTGACCCACGGTAACTTCCTCTCAGAGTGCGGAAATGTTGTGCAAGGAGCTTCTGATCTATTCCTTAAGCCTGGCGGCTCCACTCTTCTATTTCTTCCTGTTGCTCACGTTTTTGGGCGCATGGTACAAATCGGTGCAATTACTGCAGGGCTACATTTAGCGCATTGCAGCGATCCTGTTTCACGACTTCTGCCAGATCTCCAATCATTTAAACCAACATTCGTCCTCGCTGTTCCGCGAATCTTCGAAAAGGTCTATAACGGAGCAGAGGCAAAGGCAGAGGCAGCTGGTAAGGGAAATATCTTTAGAAAGGCAGCTGAAGTTGCTATCGCCTACAGCGAGAATATCGATGCAAAGAAATTTAAGCCGATGCTCTCATTTAAGCATGCACTGTTTGACAAGTTAGTTTTCTCAAAAATTCGCACCACTCTCGGTGGAGCTGTAGAAGCTGCAATCTCCGGCGGAGCCCCACTCGGAGCTCGTCTCGGTCACTTCTTCCGTGGTGCAGGTGTCACAATCTACGAAGGCTATGGATTAACAGAGACCACAGCGGGTGCAACCCTTAACATCACCGGCCATCTCAAGATCGGTTCGGTCGGTCGCCCTATCCCAGGAACATCAGTGCGTATTGCCGATGATGGCGAAGTTCTTATCAAGGGACCGATTGTCATGAAAGGGTATTGGCAGAACGATGCCGCCAATAGCGAAGTATTTGATAATGATCGTTGGTTTAAGTCCGGAGACCTAGGAAAGCTCGATGAGGACGGCTTCCTCTCTATCGTTGGCCGTAAGAAGGAACTTATCGTTACTGCGGGTGGAAAAAATGTCGCCCCTGCTGTGCTTGAAGATCGCCTACGTGCACATCCACTCATCAGTCAGTGCATGGTAGTTGGCGATAACAAGCCATTTATTGCAGCCCTGATCACAATCGATCCTGAAATGTCCAAGGGTTGGATGACTGCACATAAGAAAGATGGTGCATCGATTGAAAGTCTTCGCCAAGATCCTGATTTGCTAGCAGTTATTCAGACAGCAGTGGATGAAGCCAACAAGGCTGTTAGTAAGGCTGAATCAATTCGTAAGTTCACCATCCTTGGTGAGGACTTCACCATTGCCGGTGGCCAACTCACCGCAAAGCTATCGGTCAAGCGCCATGTGGTTGCTACCCAATATGCCAAGGAAATTGATGAACTTTACGCTAAAGAATAAGGGGTAGATCGCATCGAGGCGCAATCGGTGCGAATCGCCATTGCCCAAGAAATTCACGATGGGATTGCACAAGATCTCATCGCGCTCGGGTATCAGATCGATCTAGTTTTGGCACAACCAGATACTCCATCGTCGATTCGCAATGAGATGCGCACTATTCGTCACGATCTCTCTGACTTGATAATCAAAGTTCGAAGCGAAATTTTCAATCTGCGCAAACCAAGTGAATTCTGGCTTGCACTCCAACAGATTGCCGATCAGCTCTCTCCTATTGTTGAAATTAGCACTGGCAACTGTGCGGTGGATCCAAAAGATCAAGAGCTTTTGCTACAGATCATCCCTGAATTACTTCGCAATTCGCTCCACCACTCTGGGGCTACCCAGATACGCATATCTTTCTCGGAGGTGAAGAATCGCCTCGTGGTAGCTATAAGCGATAACGGTTCTGGTGGTGCGAAAATCACTTCCGATAGATATGGGCTTCTCGGCTGTGTCGAACGAGTTCAGAGTCACGGCGCCACAATCTCTATTGAGACCGGAGAAAAAGGAACAACAGTTTCGATCACTTTATGAGCCATAGCGTCCTGGTAATCGATGATCATCCAGTAGTCAGGATAGGGATCATAAAAGCCCTGGCTGCAGCTGGCTTTAACTGTATCGGCCAAGCTGGCTCACTGAAAGAAGCGATCTCGATGATCGCACTTCATAATCCACAGATAATTACAGTGGATATTAGCCTTCCCGATGGTAGCGGCTTAGAAATTGTGCAATGGGCGAGAAAGCAATCTCCCTCTCTCATCATCATTATTCTCACTCTTAACGACGAACTTGAGTTGATATCGGCTGCAGTAAAGGCCGGCGCTCAAGGGTTTATCTCAAAATCTGCAGGAATTGAAATGCTTATTGCCGCAATAAATACCGCAATTCTAAATCCAGCAACTTTTACAAGTGATCGAGCGATTGATCTATTGCTACGAGAGAAGAATCGAATGATTTTATCCCCGCGCGAAATCACAGTGATCACTCATTTGGCTGGCGAAAAGAGCATCACTGACATTGCCACCACCATGTTTATCTCGCACGCAACCGCAAAGACTCATATCGCAGCTATCTATCGAAAACTTGATACTCATTCTCGTCAAGGCGCTGTTGCTCGCGCCAAATCTATGGGGTTGATTTAAGGATTTCTGTAAATCTTTCAGACCAGATCTGCCAACGCCATTCTTTGATAATCCATGCTCTACCCGCCAAGCCCAGCTGCCGAGCTCTCTCTGGTGCGGCTAAAAGCTCAGCGATAGATTTTCCGACAGCTTGGGGATCTCTTCCATCTACGACAAGGCCGGTAACACCTTCACGAACTGCATCCGGTGCTCCCCCGGAATTTCCAGCGATCACTGGAAGTCCGCATGCGCTGGCTTCAAGATAGACAATTCCCAGCCCCTCCACTTCTAGCCCGGCAAGTCGTGATCGAGCTGGCATTGCAAAAACTTCACCGAGACATATGTATCGAGGAAGATCTTCATAGGAGATACGGCCAATAAAACTCACGTGTGAATTTATCTGCAGTTTTTTCACTCGTGATTCTAAATATTGACGATAAGGACCTTCACCGATGATCAGCAAATGCGCATCAGGAATTTCTCTAAGAATATCTGGCATCGCGGCAATCAGAACATCTTGACCTTTACGATGGACAAGTCGCCCCACGCTAACAATTACTTTCTTCTCTGTAAGCCCAAGAGACTTCTTTAAATCAGCTGAAACAACTGGTGCAAAGTGATCGGTATCTATTCCAGGAGCAATCTTGACCATGGAAGCTCTAGCAGAATTGCTGATTGGTCGAGAGATTGCTTTTCTCGTAAACTCACCAAGGTAGGTGAGGTGATCAACATTGCGTGCAATTGATTTCATCGCCCAAGTAAATGGCCAAATCTTTGACCACCACACCTCGTGTCCATGTGTGAGGGCAACAACTTTCCTTACTCCCGCGCGACGCAATGTTGGAGTAAGCAGCGCCAGCGGTGCGGCCGCGCCAAAGAAGGCGGTCTTAATCGCTCTATCTTTGACTAATGCAGAGATGCAATAGGCAACTCCCGGTGTGGGTAAAAGTATGCGTGCCTTATCTCTGATCACCTCCACGCCAAAATCTTCCCGCCACCGCTGGTCATACTCTTCACTCTTATCCTGAGCGTTCGTATAAACAATGACAGTATTTTTCGGCATCCGTTCAATAAGTCCTATAACAAAGGTTTCAATACCACCGGTTCTTGGACCAAAATCATTTGTAATGCAGAGAATTTTCTCCACTAGAAACGGCGCGCCCCAACATATGGTTTATTACCCATATTGCTTGCTGATGCAACCTTTACTCGAGAACCTGATCGAGGAGCATGAACCATCTTTCCGCCGCCGACATAGATTCCTACGTGAGAAACGGGGCGACCAAAAAAGACGAGATCCCCTGGCCTAAGTTGACTTCTCGAAACGGGTTTACCCATGCGAGATTGAGCAGCAGATGAATGTGGAAGTGAGACACCCGCTGTGCGGAAAGCGCGCATTGTGAGTCCTGAGCAATCCCAGTATTGCATTCCGGCGGCACCGAAAACATAGCGGTCACCAATTTGCTTAAAGGCAAACTTCAGTGCAATTCCCGCGCGACCTGAGACAGCCCCAGCAGACTTTGCCGCCGCAAGCGAACGTCTCTGATCGGCATCTTCTTCTTGTTGGGCAAGACGGGCAAGGCGTTCCCGGTCTTCTTTCTTAAGTTTTGCTAGAATAGATTCTGCCTGCTTTAGTTTTGATGCAGCTTTTGCTGACTGCACTTCGAGTCTCTTCTTGGCAGCTGTAACCAGGGCCAATTTGTCATTGACCGTCAACGATGTCGCCGTTAACTTCTGCTTAGCCGCTTCAAATTTTCGTAATTGTGTGGATTTACTTCTGGTGATCGATTCCAGTGAACCCGCCGCCGATAGGTAAAGACTTGGATCGCTAGAGAAGAGAAGTTCAAGACTCTGACCCAAACCACCGTTCTTGTACTGCTCAATTGCAATCACCCCGAGTGATCGAGAGAGCGAATCGACCGTCTTTCCCTGGGCCGCCTCCGCCGCCTGAATTCCGCTTAACTGTCGTTGGAGAGAGGCCAACTGCACCTTTGCTTCCTGAGCACCTTCAGCTGCAGATGTCGCTTCTTCTTCGAGCGCACGAACTTTTGCCTGGACTTGAGCAAGGGTCTGGTCGGCCGAAGCCGTTGGCCCAGCCAGAAGAAGACCAACACCGAGGGCGCTGGCTAGAGCAATCCCCGCGCTCGCCTTGAATCTCATATGGCAAGGCTAACTGGCCAGTAGAGCCCTCCTCAACTCAAAAGGAGGGCGAAAGGCTGTGAAATTCCCTGATTCTCTCTCACTGAGCGTGGCAGATGATGTGATCTATGCACAGAAGGGATATCCGGAGCGTTAATCTCTGCCTCATGACCGCAAGCCGCGCCGATGGGCAGATCATCGCTACCCTCGTCGTAGGCAGTGATGGCAGCACCTCAAAAAATGGTAGTTCGCGCGGAGTCAGCTCGAGCGCCGATAGAACTCGCTTTCTGGCACGGCGCAGAAGCGTTGATGCAATTCTCATCGGTGGAAACACTGCGCGCAACGAACCCTATCGCAAGACCCCTGTACCCGTTGTTGTCATTTCAACGTCGATGGCCAACGCGTTAGCCGATAACCGCCAGGCCTATTGGTGGAATGCCTCCCCCAGTGTGGCGATCGAGAGAGCGCGCAGACTTTTTGGGCCAACAATTCTTGTTGAGGCAGGACAATCGATTATTGCCGAACTGATCTCACTCAACATTATTGATCGTCTTGAACTCAGCGTCACCCCGATTACCGGTGGCGAAGATCAGATAGATATCAAAGGATTGCTCGCACACTTTCCATGCGTATCGAGTGAAACTGTAGGCGAAACAGTTTTCTATACCGCTACTCGTCTATAACTATTTGGAAAAAGCACCAATCAGCGCCACTCCAAAAACAGCACTTGCAATTCCTGCATATTGAACACGATGCAATCGTTCTTTGAGAAAGATAAAGGCAAGAACCGAAGTAACTATCGGAAAGAGAGATCCCAATACCATCGCTAGCGAAACAAGGCCTTTTGTTGTCGCAATACCAAGAATTAAATTAGCGCTGAAGTCAGCAACACCAATAAACAAAAGTAATCCGATGTGACTCTTTCCCATACCACCAGTGCCGCGTAAGCGAACGAGAATTGCGACACTGACAAAGAATGTGGCCGCACGCATCGATACCATTGTCATCAGAGCACTTGATTCAGATCCTTGAGCCATAAATGTAAGAGCAGTACCAAAACCCAGAGCCGCACCGAGGGCTAGAAAAACAGGTTTAAGGGGAAAACCTTGCGAAAGTTCGGGTCCGCTGGCAAGAAATGCGCCCAGCAGCGCGAAGATCACACCTACTGTTACGGGTGGACTCAGTCGTTCATCTAAAAAAAAGAGTGCATAGAGAACGGGAACAACACCACTCATTGCGCTTATTGGCGAGACAACACCCATTCGCCCCGTTGCTAGTGCCCTATATAAGCAGATTAATCCGATGTAACCTGCAAAACCTGCAACAATTCCTGGGATCAGATAACCGCCCTCTCCGAGAGCTTTTGCATCGAATGCACCTGTTGCAACTGCAAGTATCAGTCCAAAGACAAGTCCAATGATCTGTGTGACTGATAAGACGGCAGTAGGTCGAAATTTCTTACTTAAATTACCTGCGAGATAATCGGCAGCACCCCACAGTCCACTTGAAATAAGTGCTAACAGGGCGGCCATGTTGCAGAAGATAGCGCACTTTTGGGCACGCCTCCCGCAAGCTGGGATCTGCGCAATTTAGAATAAAGCAATGGACACAGCCGCTTTCAATCGACTTTTAGATGTCCTTAGAACAGCGACTCCTCGTAACGAAATTATCCTCGAAGAAGTTCCTCCGCCACAGAAGCTTGCAACATACTCTTTTGCATTCACCGCCGATGTCACAAATGGACTCTTGGGTGATGCCGAAGATGAGGTAGCAACTG
>JBIPNL010000067.1:0-6322 GCA_044373255.1 Candidatus Planktophila sp.
GAGGCTTCACATTGGCACTCGTTGGCGGGCCAGTAAGAGATGCGCTCCTTGGAAGACTCGGTAATGATCTTGATTTCACAACCAACGCCCCCGCTCTTGAGAGTAAAAAGATTCTGCAGAAGTGGGCTGATAACGTCTGGGATACCGGAATTGAATTTGGAACAGTTGCGGCAAAGCGCGGTGAAACAACGGTTGAAGTCACAACGTATCGAAGCGATAGCTATTCACAGGAATCAAGAAAGCCAGAAGTAAAGTTTGAAACATCTATTGAAGGTGATTTGTCACGCAGAGATTTCACCGTCAACTCGATGGCCCTTGAATTAACCGGTGCCACACCACAATTTATTGATCCATTCGGTGGCTTAGTTGATTTAGCGAAGAAAACGCTGCGAACACCCGGTAAGCCAGAAGATTCTTTCAGCGATGATCCGTTGCGAATGCTGCGTGCGGCGCGATTTGCAAGTCAATTAAATTTTGAAATCTCACCCGATGTTATTGAAGCAATGAAAGCGATGACAGATCGCCTTGCGATCATTTCAGCAGAACGTATACGCGATGAAATGACAAAACTTTTAATGTCTCACAACCCACGCATCGGAATTACGATCCTGGTAGATACAGGCCTTGCCGCCATATTCATTCCCGAAATACCTCAGTTGCGACTTGAGGTAGATGAGCACCACCACCACAAAGATGTCTACGAACACTCCATCACAGTGCTAGAACAAGCAATTGCGTTAGAGGATCGATTGGGTGGCCCGAACCTCATCATTCGATTAGCTGCCTTGCTGCACGACATCGGAAAACCAAAGACTCGTGCACTTATCCCAGGTGGCGGAGTCTCTTTCCATCACCATGAAGTCGTGGGTGCGCGGCTAGCTAAATCTCGCCTCAAAGCACTGCGATATAGCGGTGAAATTATCGATGACGTTGAAACGCTAATTGCACTACACCTGCGCTTTCATGGATATGGCGATGGCGAGTGGACCGATTCTGCAGTGCGTAGATATGTGCGTGATGCAGGTCCGCTACTCGATCACCTGCACGTGCTTACGCGCGCCGATTGCACCACTCGTAACGCGCGCAAAGCTGCGCGACTTGCTGCAACCTATGACGGTCTAGAAGATCGCATCGCTGTACTTATGGAAGAAGAGGAGCTATCAAAAATTCGCCCAGATTTAGATGGTGGCGAAGTAATGCAACTTCTTAACTTAAAACCCGGGGCCATGGTCGGTAAAGCGCTGGATTATTTACTTGAGTTAAGAATGGATCAAGGCCCGCTTGGGAAAGAGAGAGCAACCGAACTTTTACACCAGTGGTGGGCTAAGCAGAACGAATAAAAAATTTACTTGGCCGCAAAAGCGTCATCGCAGTTAAGAAATATCCCAATCCGACAACGGTAGGAAGCAGCCAGGAATCGCCATTTGTCGGCAACAAAATTGCGGCCAATAAGGCCCCACTGACAATCGATAAATTCACAACGACGTCATAGACAGCAAACACTCGACCACGGAAGATATCGTCAATCTTTGATTGAACAAGAGCATCATTTGTTACCTTGATGCTCTGCCCACAGAGCGCTGTAAAGAATGCGGTGAGAGCTAAAGTCAGAGTGGTTCGAGTAAGTGCTAGACCAATAACACTGACAGATGCGGCGAGCATTGCAAAACGAATCCAACGATGACGACCGACTCGTGCAACTCCAAACGGTGCCACAATCGCACCAATAACTAAGCCTGTTGCTGCTGTTACGATCATAAAAGTGACACCAGCTAAACCGGCTTCGGGATCTAACGGATCATTAAAGTAATTTCTCTCAAGAACCAATGTCATCAGCGTAAGAGCAGTAAGGCCACCGCGCTGAATTGCAATGGCCGCTATACCTCGCGCTGCATCAGCGTGATCTTCGAGAAAACGAATCCCTTCCCGCATTTCTCGGAAACCCTGAGTAAAAGATGCTTTCACCATTTCATGAGGCAGAGGACCAATTTCGCCCCGCTTCAAACGCGATGCAAAGAAGGCTGCGGTGAGATAACCAACTGCTGCGACACTAACTATTACTGCATCGGCATAATCAGCAGATGCTGACGAGTCAATGATCTTTCGAATTCCGAAACCAATACCACCACCGATAACTACCCAAACTGAACCACCGGTTACAGCATAGGCATTTGCTGAGATGAGTTTTTCGCGCGAAACAACTAAAGGAAGTCCGGCAGAAAGCCCGGCAAGAATCAGACGGTTAACACCGAATGCAATGAGAACAAAGATCGTAAGTTCAACTCCTGTGTACCCTTGAAAAATAAGTAACGCAATGAAGGAAAGTGTCACAGTTCGAATAAGGTTTGAAATTAACAGTGCGCGTTGCCGTGAAAAACGATCGAGAATAGTTCCGACAAACGGACCAACAACCGAATATGGAACTAATACAAGAGCGAATGCGAGAGCTGCACCCATCGGATCAGCTTGACGCTCAGGTGAAAAGAGAAGAAAAGATGCGAGAGCGCTCTGGAAGATCCCGTCTGCCATTCCGCCGGTCCATCTCACGCACAACAAACGAGCGAGGTTTCGATCAAGGAATATCTCTTTAGCGCTCACTGGGTAAGCGTAGTAAGACGAGAGCGATTATTCTGTGCAGGTGGCAAAGACTCTCGCACTGAGATCTCTACGCGCTTACATCGATTACACCCTCGACAAGCGTGCGACCCTCACTGCACTTTTTCGCGGAGTCGTGGATGCCTGCGACGCTGACCCATATTTAATGCGGGCTGCGAAATATCATGGCGAGAGAGTGGAGAGAAAGTGTCCAGTCTGTAAAAAACTAGAGTTGGTGGAACTTCGTTACACATTTGGTGACCAACTAGGACAATTTTCAGGGCGCATTAAATCTCCTGAAGAGTTGGCAGATATGGAGAGCCAATTCGGAGAATTTTCAGTCTATGTCGTAGAGGTCTGCCGGGGTTGTTCGTGGAATCACCTCTGTTCTACCTTTCTTTTAGGTGATGGAACCACCCGTAAACCGCCACGAAAAGTTCGAACGCTCGAGGATGAGTAGAAACAGGTAACCTTTAATAATGGATAAAGCAACGATTCGTCGCCGCTTATTTCGCACCACCATTTTCCTCGGTGGATTTGGATTCGTCGCCGGATCTACCCTCTTTGCTCTGGCCTGGTTTACTGTTTCGATTCCAGATCCCAACGCCTACGTCAATAGTCAATCGACGATTATTCAATACTCCAATGGAGATGAAATTGGTCGTATAGGAACTCAGAACCGTCAGATCTTGCCCATCGCACAAATCCCAATCAATATGCGCAACGCTGTCTTGGCGGCAGAGGATAGAAAGTTCTACTCAAATCAAGCTTTTAGCTTTACTGGAATCGCTAGAGCGCTACTGAACAACCTGAAATCTGGTGATCTCAATGCTCAGGGCGGTTCAACGATTACCCAGCAATATGCAAAGACTGCCTTTCTCACTTCAAGTCGGACAATAGAGCGCAAGATTAAAGAGCTTGTTATCGCAATGAAGTTAGAGAATGCCCTAACAAAAGATCAAATCTTTGAAAACTATCTCAACACAATCTATTTTGGTCGTGGTTCATATGGTGTGCAGACCGCGTCCCAACAATATTTTAATCGAAATGTAGATCAACTTAATCTTTCGCAGACTGCAGTGATTGCCAGTATTTTGCGAGCACCAGGTTATTACGATCCATCACTTTCTGAGAACAACCTGGTTCGACTTCAAAATAGATTTCAATATGTGATTAACGGAATGTTGGCTGAGGGTTGGATTACACAGGAGCAGGCAGATAACGCGAAGTTTCCGACGGTCACTCCACGAGTGACATCCGGATCACTCAGTGGCCCTAAAGGTCACGTGATCTCTCAAGTCCAACGAGATCTAGGTCGACTTGGATTTACTGAGGAGCAATTACTTGAAGGTGGCTTAGTTATTCGCACAACTCTTGTGCAGAAGGCTCAGCAGTCAGCTGTTGACGCTGTTACCAAGCTCTATCCGAAGAAGGCTCCAGAGAATTTACGTATCGGACTCATTGCAATCAGACCTGGAACAGGTGAAATTATTGCGATGTATGGCGGCCGTGATTATCTAGAACGCCAACTCAATGATGCAACACAATCAATCGCACTCGCTGGTTCAACTTTTAAACCATTTGCACTTATTGCCGGCCTTGAAGCAGGAATTCCTCTTACTTCTATGTGGAACGGTGATTCACCACAAATCTTTGATGATCTAGGAAAGCCGTACACAGTAAGTAATTATGGAGATAACGGTTGGGGTCAGATAGACCTACTCACTGCTACACAGAAGTCAATCAATACTATTTTTGTTCCGCTTGGGATGATGGCAGGGATGGATAAGGTTGTTGATGCAGCAAGACGGGCAGGAATTCCAGAAAGCGTCGAAATGATCGCAACACCATCCGTTGTTCTCGGAGTGGCATCACCTCGCGTCATTGATGTGACAAATGCCTATGCAACTTTTGCAGCACAAGGCGTCTATGCCAAACCATTCTTAGTCTCATCTGTACTCGGACCAAATAAAGGTGTTCTCTATGAAGCCACACCTCAAACACAACAAGTCTTTTCGCAAGAAGTCATGGCAGATCTCACCTACGCACTGAAAAGTGTTGTTAACGGTGGAACGGGATCTGCCGCTCTTGCACTCGGGCGACCAGCGGCAGGAAAAACAGGAACATCGCAATCAAATGCATCTGCGTGGTTTAGCGGATACACACCGCAACTGGCTGCATCGGTTGCATTCTTTAGAGATTCAGCATCTGAGTCTCTCAATGGAATTGGTGGCCTCACATCGGTAACAGGTGGAACATTTCCTGCTCGAATCTGGGCACAATTTATGAAGGGTGCACTCAAAGGTGAGCCGGTAATGACTTTCCCTGCACCATCAAATATTGGCGGCCTCGAGCCGATTGTGATGACATCGGGCGGCGTTCAAACCCCTAAGGAATAATTGAGGGGCGTGTGTGAATCTTCGCATCAATAAACCCCTAGCAGTAATCATTTTTCTCGCTCTGGTGGCAACACTTGTAGGGGCGCTTAAGTTCAGTTCCTGCGAAGGAAATGGTTGGGCAACACCAGCTCAATACATTCATGCGTGTTATTCAGATATTCCTTCCCTCTATGGCGAACGCGAGCTGGATAAAGATCAATGGTCTTACGCATCAAAAACTGATGCAGTTGAGTACCCGGTTATTACCGGAACAGTGATGTGGATATTTGCCAAAGCAATTCCAAGTGGCGAGCATGAGATATTGAACTACTACAGATTGAATGCAATCTTTCTAGCAGCGCTCTTTATCTTTCTTGCAATTATCGTCTACCGAATTCGTCCAGAGTTTGCATACCTTACTGTGATTGCACCGGCTGCTGTGGCATCGCTCTATATAAATTGGGATCTCTGGGCGATTGCGTCGATGATGCTCTCGATTTATTGGTTTGATCGAAAAAAGTATCACTACTCAGCGGTTGCAATTGGAATTTCGATTTCAACGAAATTTCTACCTGTGTTTCTCCTTATCCCTATCGTCTTGATTTTATGGCGACGTAATGAAATAAAAGAGCTGCTGCGATATTGCCTGATTGCCCTGACCACTTTTGCAGTCATTAACCTCCCGGTTTTCTTAACAACACCTGATGGCTGGCTCCGTTTTTATCAGCTGAACTTTGATCGCGGTCAAGATTGGGGATCCCTCTGGTACGGCCTTTCTTCACTTGGAGTAAATCTTGGCAATACAAACTTTTTCGCGATTCTCACACTCTTTGTTGTCATCCTTCTTGTCTCACTTCTTATTTTTTCAACAAAAGAAACTCTCACGCTGGCAGATGTCAGCTTTATTCTCTTGGCGCTTGTAATGATTGCCAGCAAGGTTTATTCACCGCAATACGTTCTCTGGTTAGTACCTCTTGCTGTTATTGCAATGAGTACGCGACGCGATGTGCATGCCTTTTGGGTGTGGCAGATCGCAGAAGTGATGTATCACGTTGCAATTTGGCAGCACTTAGCAACTGTGTCAGATGCACAGTTCGGGCTGCCACTGGGTGGCTACGCCCTGATAACCCTGGTGCGAATAGCGGCCTGCCTCTATTTCGTTGGGGTATTGGTGAAAAAGAAGGCCCAGGGCGGCCAATTCCCGCACGAATTTCTCTTTAAATCCGCCGACAGTTACCCTTAAGCCTTCACAAATAGCCCCCATATGGGTCGGCCTAGATGTGAAGAGCAATAACCCTCCTGTCACGGAAATACCGTGGCCGTCTTAGTCCAGAGGAGGTTGGGTTACC
>JBIPNL010000069.1:0-6285 GCA_044373255.1 Candidatus Planktophila sp.
GGAAAACGCGTCAAACGCCTCTCTCTACTTTCAGGTGGAGAAAAGTCACTCACAGCCGTTGCGATGTTAGTTGCGATCTTTAAGGCTCGCCCAAGTCCGTTCTATGTTCTTGATGAAGTCGAAGCCGCACTTGATGATGTCAACCTTGGTCGACTCCTCGGCGTCCTGGAAGAGCTGCGCGAGAGTTCACAGCTCATCATCATCACTCACCAAAAACGAACAATGGAGATTGCTGATGCTTTATACGGTGTAACGATGCGTGGAGATGGAGTCACTGAAGTGATTTCTCAACGCCTTCGTGAATCTGAAACTGCATAGCTAGGCAGTACTCATGGGTTTATTTGGCGCACTCGTTGCAAAGCTAACGCGTTCACAGGTCTCAGATTTAGATTGGGACCAAGCAAAGCGAGATCTGCTGACATCGGATATCGGACCCACGCTTGCAGAAGAAGTTATTCAATCGGCAAAGAAGATCAAGGGAGATGATGCTCGCGCAGGATTAATGGCGGTGCTCTCGCAATTCCTCTCTGACAAACCACGGAACCTTGATCTCGCGTCTCCACTATCTGTTTTTCTCGTTGTAGGAATTAACGGCACAGGTAAGACAACATCGGCAGCAAAACTTGCTTATTACCTCAAGCAAGATGGCAAAGATGTTCTCTTAGGAGCCGGAGATACTTTTCGCGCCGCCGCCGTCGAGCAACTGCAGACGTGGGGGAGTCGCATTGGTGTTGATGTGATTTCGGGTAAAGATCAATCAGAGCCGGCTTCAGTTGCCTTCGATGCCGTGCAACATGCGCGAGACCATCACAAAGACATTTTCATAGTTGATACTGCAGGCCGACTGCACAATAAAAGTGATCTCATGAATGAGTTAGGCAAGATCAAACGCGTAATCGAGAAAATCGCGCCAGTTACCGAAGTCTTGTTGGTTTTGGATGCAACAACTGGTCAGAACGCGATTACCCAAGCAAGAGTCTTCTCTGAATCTGTAGCCGTTACGGGACTAATACTCACAAAAACGGATGGAAGTGCCAAGGGTGGATTCGCCCTAGCTGTTGAGCGCGAGATGGGCCTGCCCGTTAAATTCGTAGGCACTGGTGAGGCGATCGAGGACTTTCATCCCTTTGACTCAGCGATCTATCTCCAGGGCCTGCTCGAGGAATAGCCCAGGCTGTAACCAGGCTGTAACACAATCCAGCAATTTGTGACCAATTCTTAACCTGCTTTCCGATCGCTTGTAACCCCACCCGAGCATCTTTAGCCCATCTCAATGGCGAGAGATTTCTCGATAATTCGAAGGTGGTTTTGTAATGGAAGAAGTTGTACTTAACTCAGGTCATACCGCATGGATGCTCATCAGTACCGGATTAGTTCTTCTCATGATTCCAGGTTTGGCACTGTTCTACGGCGGCATGGTTCGAGTGAAGAGCCTTCTCAATATGATGATGATGTCATTTGGTGCTCTCGCATTAGTTTTTGTCATTTGGATTGCAGTGGGTTTCTCGCTTGTTTTTGGAGATTCAGTAGGAGAACGTGGGCTCATCGGTAATGCAAATGATTTCCTTTTCCTGAATGGCTTAGACAATTCGACCGCACTTATTGGAGAAATTCCTGCGGCAGTCTTTGTCGCTTTTCAAGGTCTCTTTGCAGCAATTACGGTCGCACTTATTTCCGGCTCTATCGCAGACCGAGCAAAGTTTGGCGCTTGGATGATCTTTGCCGGTGTATGGGTCACTCTCGTCTATTTCCCAGTTGCCCACTGGGTCTTTGCATTCGATGACTTTGTAGCAAAGACTGGTGGATGGATCGCAAACGATCTTGGTGCGATCGACTTTGCAGGGGGAACTGCAGTGCACATCAATGCTGGCGCAGCTGGTTTGGCGTTAGCTCTCATCCTCGGTAAGCGCGTTGGCTTTGGCAGAGTTCCGATGCGACCACACAGCTTGCCACTGGTGATGTTAGGTGCCGCTCTTCTCTGGGTCGGTTGGTTTGGATTTAATGCTGGTTCAGCAGTTGCTGCAAACGGAACAGCGGGATTAGCCCTTCTTAACACAATTGGAGCAACAACTGCAGCTGTACTGGCGTGGTTGCTCGTTGAAAAGATTCGCGATGGACATGCAACAAGTCTTGGCGCGGCCTCAGGCGTTGTATCGGGTCTTGTTGCGATCACTCCTGCATGTGCTGTAGTCGGTGCAAGTGGAGCATTGATTATTGGTGCTATTGCTGGAGCGCTTTGTGCTTTATCGGTCGGATTAAAATTCAAATTCGGATATGACGATTCGCTAGACGTTGTCGCTGTTCACCTTGTTGGTGGAATTGTGGGAACTGTCATGATCGGTTTTGTAGGGGTAGAAGTTGGACTCTTCGATGGTGGAGGAACTGATCAGCTTGTAAAGCAAGTTATAGGTGCAGCAGTTGTTCTTGCTTACTCATTCATCGCTACGTTAATTATTGGCAAGGTTATCGACGTGATCTTTGGATTCCGAATTACTCAAGATGAAGAGCTTGAGGGAATTGATCTTGCGATACACGCGGAAAGAGCATATGAAATTTTTGACAATAACCAAGGAAGTTCTTTCGGTCTATCTAAAGGGGGTCAATCATGAAACTCATCACTGCAATCATTAAGCCGTTTAAGTTAGATGAAGTTAAGGAAGCGCTGCAGGCCGCCGGAATTACTGGAATGACGGTTTCGGAAGCTAGCGGATTCGGGCGCCAACGTGGACACACTGAGATATACCGTGGGTCAGAGTTTGTGGTCAATCTTGTTCCGAAGGTTCGGCTCGAGGTGCTTGTTGATGACACAAAAGTTGAGAGCGCTCTTGATCTCATCGTGAAGGCCGCGCATACAGGAGCCATCGGTGATGGAAAAGTCTGGACGACACCAGTTGATCAAGTGGTACGAGTCCGAACCGGAGAACGTGGTTCAGAAGCAATCTAGCAATGACGCACCTACTCGAGAAGGTCAAAGCCGCCCTCCTCAAGTAGAGTGCGCTCATTATGTTTGAGTCACTGAGTAGCAAATTCAGCGCTGCATTTTCATCGCTTCGTTCCCGCGGAAAGATCACATCAGCTGATATTGATCAGGTGTGTGATGAAATTTATCAAGGGTTACTTGAGGCAGATGTCGCTCTCGGGGTTGTCGAAGGATTTATCGAGAAGGTAAAGAGCAAGTCGCTTACTGCGCTGCCAACTTTGCAGTCGGGTTCGAATCAGGCGCAGGCGATTTTTGAGATCGTTAATTCCGAACTGATTGAAATTCTTGGTGGCCAAGCGCGTCGCGTTCGTCTTGCGAAGAATCCGCCGACGGTGATTATGTTGGCAGGTCTGCAAGGTGCTGGAAAGACAACGCTTGCAGGAAAGCTAGCAAAGCACTTTAAAGATCTTGGCGATACTCCAATTTTAGTTGCATCAGATTTGCAGCGACCTAACGCCGTCAATCAGCTGCAAGTAGTCGGTGAGAGCATTTCGGTTCCTGTCTTTGCACCTGAACCTGGAAATGGAGTCGGTGACCCAGTCGCGGTTGCAAAAGCAGGTGTTGCATTCGCTCGATCCAAGCTACATAACATTGTCATCGTTGATACTGCTGGACGTCTTGGTGTCGATGAAGAGATGATGAAGCAGGCATCAAATATTCGAGATGCGATTACCCCTGATGAGATTCTCTTTGTTGTTGATGCGATGATCGGACAAGATGCGGTAAAAACCGCTCAAGCATTTAAAGTGGGCGTTGGTTTCGATGGCGTAGTTCTGACAAAGCTTGATGGAGATACTCGCGGAGGTGCAGCGCTTTCGATTGCAGCACTGACCGGTAAGCCAATTATGTTTGCATCAACCGGCGAGAAGCTGGGTGATTTTGATCTGTTCTATCCAGAGCGCATGGCTTCTCGCATACTCGGAATGGGCGATGTTGCCACTCTTGCTGAGCAAGCCAAGAAGGCGCTCGATGGTGAGTCAAGTGCCAAGATGGAAGAAAAATTCATCAAGGGTGAAGATTTCACACTTGAAGATTTTCTGGAGCAACTAGAAGCAATGTCAAAGATGGGCTCGATGGGTAAATTGCTAAGCATGCTTCCAGGTGCTGGTGCGATGAAGAAGCAGATAGAGAATTTCGATGAGAGCGAAATTGTGCGGACAAAAGCAATTGTTCAATCCATGACGCCACAAGAACGGATCGAACCAAAGATTCTTAACGGTTCACGACGTGCACGCATTGCTTCTGGATCAGGTCGTAGGGTGCAGGAAGTAAATGCACTGGTCGATAAATTCTCTGCCGCCCAAAAGATGATGAAGCAGATGAGAAATGGTGGCGGCATGCCTGGCGGCATGGCTCTGCCTCCAGGGGTTCCAGCCATGCCTGCTATGCCTTCGATGGGCAAAAAACCTTCCACTCCGCCCAAGAAAAAGTCTCGCTCAGGAAATCCAGCCAAGAGGGCGGTCGAGGAGAACTCCTGATTTTGGATCGGCGAGCTCACATGGCAAGATTGGCCACCTGTGACGGGGCCCTCTACCCCCGAAACATCCATATCCATCGTTGGATCTCTTAACTGGGCACCCCGCTACGGTCGCGAGATTGAACATATATTTTTAGGAGCACCACTGCTTTGGCTACAAAAATTCGTTTAATGCGTATGGGCAAGATCCGCACACCCTTCTATCGCATCGTTGTTACCGATTCACGTAAGGCCCGTAACGGACTTTCAATTGAAGAAATTGGTCGTTACGTTCCAGGACAAGAGCCATCAATCATTGAAGTCAATTCAGAGCGCGCTCTCTATTGGCTTGGAGTCGGTGCTCAACCTTCAGAGGCTGTAGCAGCTCTGCTTAAGGTCACCGGTGATTGGCAGAAGTTCAAGGGATTGCCAGGAACTGAAGGAACTCTTCGTGTTGCTACACCTAAGCCACACAAGAGCGTTGCATATGAGGCAGCAGTTAAATCTGCGATGGATGAGCCTAAAGAGGGTGCAACAACTCTGAAGAAGAAGGCACAAGAGAAGCTTGCAGCGAAGGCTAATCCAGTTGCGGAAACTCCTGTTGTAGATGAAGCACCTGCTGTCGCTGAAGTGGCAGAGGTTCCAGCTGAGGTTATTGAGACAGAAGCTGTGGTTGAAACACCTGCTGCAGAAACTCCAGCTGAAGCAGTAGCTGAGTAATCATGATTGATGAAGCTCTCGAGCACCTTGTTAAGGGAATCGTAGATAACCCTGAAGATGTGATCGTTAAGGAGAAGACGCACCGTAGAGGAACAACTCTTGAAGTTCGCGTCAACCCTGAAGATATCGGTAAGGTCATTGGACGTAACGGACGTACAGCAAAGGCGCTTCGCACAGTCGTAAGCGCACTTGCTGGACGTAGCGTTCGTGTTGATCTCATCGATACAGACGAGGCTCGTTAAGAGAACCGATGTCATGCGCCTAAATGTTGGGCGCATTGGTCGTGCCCATGGAATCTTGGGAGAAGCGACAATTGAAGTCCGAACAGATGATGCGGCAAATCGATTCGCTCTAGGTTCCTCTCTGGAAACTGATGATCACGGAGATCTCGTTGTCGACTCAGTCCGCGTTCACAATGGAATCTTGCTACTCTCATTTAAAGGATTCACCGATCGTAATGCGATTGAAAAGTTGCGCGATGTGCTTCTTTACGCAGAGATCGATATCAATGCACCAGGTGAAGATGAGGATGATTACCACGTCCTTCAATTGATCGGCTGCCAAGCCCACCTAGAAGATGACACGCTGGTCGGGGAAGTTACCGATGTACTGAACCTGCCCGGGCAGGACGTCCTCGTAATCGCTGGGCAGTCAGCTGAAATCTTGATTCCATTTGTTCGCGCACTTGTTCCACAGGTCGACATTGTGAAGAAAAAACTTGTAGTAATTCCGCCAGTTATTGATGGGAGAGTGCAGTGAAGATTGATGCAATCACTATCTTCCCGGAATACTTTGCACCTTTACAGCTCTCACTTCTCGGCAAAGCACAAGAAAGTGGCTTGTTAACTATCAATGTCCATGATCTCAGGACACATACAACTGATGTTCATCACACAGTTGATGATGCCCCTTACGGTGGCGGAGCTGGAATGGTGATGCTTGCCGATGTGTGGGGAAACGCTATCGATGGTGTTCTGCAGGATGATGCAGATCTCATTATTTTGACTCCTGCAGGACGCCGCTTTAACCAGCAGATGGCAGAAGAGTTATCACATGCTAAACAGTTGATTTTTGCATGCGGTCGTTATGAAGGAATTGATGATCGCGTTCGCGTGCACTACAGCCAACC
>JBIPNL010000061.1:0-6901 GCA_044373255.1 Candidatus Planktophila sp.
CGGCTACTGCTGTCTTAACGTCTTGACCCTCCATGGGTCTCTCCATTTCTACAGCGCCCGCAGCGAGGTAGGAATGTATCTTCGATCGAAGTTCACGGATGAAAACATCCGGAAACCACTACCGAGGACCATCTCTCCTCGGGGCGCAGTGCTTACTTAATTAGCGACGAATACCGAGCTTTTCGATAATCGCGCGATAACGATTGATATCTGTCTTCGCGAGGTATTGAAGAATTCGACGACGACGACCAACAAGAAGAAGCAGACCACGACGGTTGTGGTGATCATGCGGATTTGTCTTGAGGTGAGTTGTAATCTCTTCGATTCGACGTGATAACAAAGCGACCTGAGCTTCAGGGCTTCCTGTATCAGTAGCTGAAGTTCCGTACTTGGTAATAATTTCTTTCTTTACTTCTGGTGTTAGTGCCATGTTCGTATGCTCCTTTTAAGCTACTGTTCAAGAGGCTTCCCGGTTTGATTCACGGGAAATCACTTTCTCGTTGGACGTGTCCGAGTTTACCCGCTACCGGGCTATTGCTGAAATCGAGGCTGATTTACGCACAAAAATGAGAGATAAGTGATTATGCCTCGGTGAGTTTTCTCGCCTGATCGCAATCTATCTTCATCTGTTTTAGAAGTGGCTCGAGCCCATCGAATTTCAAGGTGGGGCGCAAGAACCATCCAAATTCAATAGATGCGTTTTTATCATATAGCTCTAAGCCTTCTTGATCGAGGGCATATGCCTCAACCGAGCGGCCTCTCTCTCCTGCAAATGTTGGGTTAGTACCAATTGATATTGCGGCGGGCCAGTGATTAATTCCCACAGTCAACCATCCGGCGTAAATTCCATCAGCAGGAATTGTCTGTCCTTGAATATCTCCCAGGTTAGCGGTGGGATAACCAATCTCACGACCGCGTTTTTCGCCATGGATGACAATACCGTCGAGGCGATGGGGACGACCAAGAAGCAAGCGTGCGTCCTCTACCTTGCCATCAGTAACGAGATTTCTAATTCGAGAAGAAGAGATCACTTCACCTTCTCCTATATTTAAATCTTCAACGACAACTGTGAAGCCATGGAGCGCGCCAGATTCCACTAAGGAATCGACGTTTCCGGCTGCTTTATATCCGTAGGTGAAATTCTTACCAACAATAACAGTGGATGTTTGTAGTTGATCTATCAAGATGCTCTTGACGAAATCTGCCGGAGACATGGAGGCGAAATCTGATGTGAACTTGAGCACTGCAACACGATCTGCTCCATGAATCTTTAAGAGCTCAACGCGATCAGCGAGCGTCGTTAACATCGTTGGTGCACGATCGGGAACAAAGATCATGGTGGGATGCGGATCAAAAGTGAGTGCGATGATCTGACGCCCATCAGCAATGGAAGTTGCCTTAGTCAGAAGTCCTTGATGGCCTTTATGAACTCCATCGAAGACGCCAATGACGACGACGTGAGATTCGAGGGCGCTCATAGTCTTATTATCGTCTCATCAGTGGGCAGCTGCAAAAACTGCAACTGGTTTGGCCTTATCGCCTTCATTTTTTAGTAGTGCAATCAGAATATTCTCAGATGAGATGGCGGCAGTTATCTCTTGGGTTGCAGAGACGGAAAGTGCGCGGCCGAACGAGAGTTCGCGCACCTCTTCGCTGGTGAGTTCGCGAGTCTCAAAGGTGCGTCGGGCAACATCGGTCAGATCGAGGGCGAGAAATGATTGAGCTTTCAAATCCGTGATTGAGGTTGCAACATCGAGTGCAAACCCTGCAACCCGGGTGCGCCTGAGTGCGCGAAGATGTCCACCGACTGTGAGTTCATCACCGAGATCTCGGGCAATTGCCCGGATAAATGTTCCGGCAGAGCACGTCACATCGATATCGACTTCTGTGGTGCTCTCTAAATGTCTGATCGCTAGAATCTTGAGCGAGGTAATTGTGATTGTGCGAGGGGCAAGTTCGAAAACTTCACCTGCACGCACCCGATCGTAGGCTCGCTCTCCCCCAACTTTTACGGCAGAGACAGAAGATGGACGTTGAGAAATTGTCCCAACCATCGCTTGGAGAATTCGCGTGATCTCTCGATCATCTACTGTGCTGGCATCAGTTGATTTAATGATCTCGCCTTCATGATCATCGGTGATTGTTGATGCTCCAAGAACAATCGTTGCTTCATATGTTTTATCGCCATCGGTGATGTACTGCAAGAGCCTGGTGCCATTGCCGAAACCCAAGACCAAGACACCTGTCGCCATCGGATCTAGGGTGCCCGCGTGACCAACTTTGCGAGTCCCGAGCGCCTTTCGACCCATTGCCACAACGTCATGGCTTGTCATCGCAGGCTCTTTATCAACTATCAGAAAGCCGTCACTCATCAGGTTTACGCTATTTTCAATCTTCAATAATGCGTGGTGCTTTATATGGATCTTCAGCAGTTGGCTTTGCTCCCATGCGAAGTTTCGCAACTTCAGCATCCAAAGCGTGTACACGATCGAGAAGTGAGTCCATTGCCTGTGCACTCTCTGGCAGACCGTCTTCAATGAACTCAATCGATGGCGTGATGCGTGTTTGTAAATCGCGACCAACGGCAGAACGAATGACACCCTTGGCACTTTCTAGCGCAGCAGCTGTCGCCGAGCGTGCATCCTCATCACCAAGGACTGTGTAGAAGATTGAAGCGCTCTGCAGATCACCCGTTACTCGAGCATCGGTCACTGTGACGAAGCCCAGTCGCGGATCCTTGATTTTTGTCTCAAGGACCTGCGCGACCACGACTTTGATGCGATCAGAAACTTTCTGTGCGCGATGTGATTGACCCATTTCTAGACACGCTTCTTCTCGCGCATTTCAAAGACTTGGATCGTATCTCCGACCAACATCTCCTTAATATTTCCAACTCCGATACCGCACTCAAATCCTTCGCGGACTTCAGTGGCATCATCTTTAAATCGCTTTAGCGAATCGATGGTGAGGTCTGAAACGATGACTTCACCATTGCGAAGGAGACGAGCCTTAGCATTTCTGCGGATAACTCCATCAAGTACGACTGAACCTGCGATATTTCCAGCCTTCGAGGATTTGAAGATGTCGCGCACTTCTGCGTTACCAAGGATTGCTTCTTCGAACTCTGGCTTAAGAAGACCCTTAAGAGAGAGCTCAATCTCTTCAATAGCCTGGTAGATCACTGAGTAGAAACGAACTTCAACACCTTCTTGATCAGCGAAGATTGCTGTCTGTGGTTCTGGCTTCACGTTAAAGCCAATCACAACTGCAGTTGAGGCAGATGCCAAGGTGATATCACTCTTGGTGATTGCGCCAACTCCACGGTGAATCACACGTAGATCAACCTCGGCTCCAACATCGAGTTGCATAAGTGCATCTTCTAGCGCTTCGACAGAACCAGATACGTCACCCTTAAGAATGAGGTTAAGAGTGGAGATCTTTGACTGCTCCATGAAGTCTTCGAGTGAGACCTTCTTGCGAGCCTTAGCAAGTTGCGCGTTTCGTTCTGCCGCCTGTCGCTTCTCAGCAATTTGACGGGCAGTACGATCTTCATCTGCAACAAGGAAGGTGTCACCAGCACCTGGTACGGATGTAAATCCAAGAACCTGTACTGGGCGAGAAGGTCCCGCCTCTTCAACGTTGTTTCCGTCTTCATCAAGCATCGCGCGCACGCGACCGAATGAACCGCCGGCAACGATGGCATCACCAATACGCAGTGTTCCGCGCTGAACGAGAACCGTTGCGACTGGACCACGACCGCGGTCTAGGTGAGCTTCGATTGCAACGCCTCGCGCATCATCTTCTGCCACAGCGCGAAGATCAATTGCAGCATCTGCGGTGAGAAGAATTGATTCGATCAATTGATCAATTCCTTGACCCGCTTTGGCAGAGACGTTTACGAAAATTGTATCTCCACCGTACTCTTCAGCGATCAAGTTGTACTCGGTAAGTTGCTGGCGGACCTTATCTGGATTCGCCCCTTCCTTATCGATCTTATTCACTGCAACAACGATAGGAACATCAGCTGCTTGAGCATGGTTAAGAGCTTCAATTGTCTGCGGCATGATTCCATCATCTGCTGCGACTACAAGGACAGCGATATCGGTCACCTTTGCACCACGCGCACGCATAGCGGTAAATGCCTCGTGACCTGGTGTATCGATGAAGGTAATCGCACGATTAATGCCATCATGATCATGATGAATTTGATATGCGCCAATGTGCTGAGTGATACCACCGGCTTCGCCCTTGAGAACTTCGGTCTTACGGATAGCATCAAGCAAACTTGTCTTTCCGTGATCAACGTGACCCATCACTGTGACAACTGGTGGACGAGCAACGAGCTCTGAAGGATCAAGCTCTTCCATCTCTTTAGCAAGATCAATATCAAAGTCCTGCAAGAGTTCACGATCTTCATCTTCCGGTGAAACTACTTCAATCACATATCCAAGCTGGGCACCAAGAATTTCAAATGTGTCAGCGTCGACAGACTGTGTTGCAGTAACCATCTCACCAAGGTGAAAGAGCGCTGCAACAAGGGCTGCTGGATCTGCATTAATCTTTTCGGCGAAGTCGGCCAAGGATGAACCACGGCGCATACGTACCTGTGTTTTTCCATCGCCGTGTGGAACAACAGCGCCACCAAGTTTTGGTGCCTGCATATTGTCGAATTCATCACGCAACGCTTTTCTAGATTTAGGTTTACGCTTAGAAGATTTACTTGCATTCTTTCCGAATGCACCTGCTGCGCCGCCGCGACCTGGGCCGCCGCGACCTGGTGTACCACTTGGTGCGCGACCTGGAGTTGCTCCAGCCGACGGTGCACCTGGACGATAATTTCCACCAGTTGATGGAGCACCAGAACCGGTACGTGGTGGATATTGCGATGGTGCACCTGATGTACCTGCAGGGCGTGGTGATGATGGACGTGCTGCAAAACCTGGACGTACTGAACCTGGACGAGGTCCTGACATTCCAGGACGTGGAGCTCCGCTCCCTTGCGGACGTGCAGGTGGACGCGGAAGTGCACCACCTGTAGAAAAGGGATTATTTCCAGGACGTGGTGGGCGTGGAACTGCGCCACCTGTTGAACCACTTGTCGAAAAAGGATTATTTCCAGGACGTGGTGCCGGCTTAGCCTCTTCTGCAGAATTTTCTTCTGTCGTTGGCGCATCATTTGCTGGCGGCGTTGGAATGGCCGCGGCTGCGCGCTGGGCCTTGATTGCATCAAGGTCAACACCAAGCTCTGCTGCTAACTCTGCGGCAAGTGCTGGATCAACATCGACGTTCTTCTTCGCAGCGCTCTTCTTGGCAGCTGCTTTTTTAACTGGTTTCTTCTCTTCAGCTGGTTGTGCATCTGGATACAGTGCGACAAGTTTGCGCACGACCGGTGCTTCTACAGTTGATGATGCTGAACGGACGAATTCGCCCATCTCTTGGAGCTTTGCAAGAACTTCCTTGCTCTCCATGCCGAGTTGTTTTGCCAACTCATGTACGCGGACCTTTGACACATTTCTCCTGTCTTGGCCCACATACGAATGTGAATGCGAGCCTTAGTTGAACGACCTCATAATTCTGACGAGCTCATTTGAGTTTCATAACTTTCGCATCCAATTCTTTAGGTTCATCGGCGATGAACGCTTCTAGTAATGAGTGATCGAAATTGTCGGAACACTTAAAAGCGGACCTAAATGACTTTCTCTCGATGGCTTGGGTTACACATGATCTATGTATCCAGGCCCCTCGTCCTGGTGAAATCCGATCTGGATCTGGAGTAAGTACCAGACCATCTCTGACTATCCGAACGAGCGCTTCACTCGATGCAGGCTCATCCCAAGAGTATTTCTTGCGACATGCAATGCATGTTCGTTCCACCCCTGAAGTCTATCCAAGGGCGTGGGAAATTCCTAAACGGGGGTTGGATTTACGCGGGAGTTATGGGTGTGTCTGGATGAATATCAATACGCCAACCGGTCAGGCGTGCGGCCAATCTCGCATTTTGCCCATCTTTTCCAATAGCCAATGAGAGCTGATAGTCCGGAACAACTACACGAGCCGAACGTGCAAGTTCATCAACGATTTCAACAGATGTCACCTTTGCTGGAGCAAGTGCATGAGCAACAAATTCAGCAGGATCTTCAGACCAATCAACGATATCGATTTTTTCACCATGGAGTTCTTCCATTACAGCTCGTGAGCGAGAACCCATGGGACCGATCAGTGAACCCTTTGGCGAAACTCCAGCGCGATGAGAACGAACTGCAATCTTTGTGCGATGTCCTGCCTCGCGTGCCACTGCCATAATTTCCACGATGCGATCTTGAATCTCCGGAACTTCAAGTGAGAAAAGTTGCTTTACAAGAGCTGGGTGACTTCGCGAAAGCATGATCTCAGGACCCTTGAGTCCTTGTTTTACTTCAACAACGAAACATTTAATTCGATCACCGTGCTTATATACCTCGCCCGGAACTTGCTCTTGCGGTGGAATTCGACCTTCTACACGACCGAGGTTCACATTGATCATCTTGGGATCTCGACCTTGTTGCACTACGCCTGAAATCACATCACCCACTGAACCTGTGAACTCGCCAACGATTTCTGCATCGTTGGTTTCACGAACTTTAAACTTAACTACCTGACGAATGGCAGATGTTGCACTGCGCGCAAAACCTTCTGGGCAATCTTCCTCCTCAGCAATTCTCTCCCCCTCTTCGTTATAGATAGGAATGAGAATTGCGACATCTCCTGTCTCACGATTAAGTCGAGAAAAAGCTCGCGGCTTGGCCTCAGGTAGTTCGTTATAGGCAGTCAAGACGCCAAGTTCAATTGCCGTAATCAACGCTTCGATTGGCATGGCCTTCTCTGATGTAAGTGCGGCTAGCGCCTGCATATCTACATGCAT
>JBIPNL010000011.1:0-18379 GCA_044373255.1 Candidatus Planktophila sp.
TGATATCAGCAAGTTGAATTACTTCTTCACGGCTCTCCTTTTTAGTGACCACAGTCAGCGTCACACTTTCATCTGTATTAGATGCGATTCGGCCAAGGACTTCGCTGCCATCTAAGCAGATGACTTTAAGTAGGCGATCATGATTCTTTGCGAAATGACGAGGGAGTACTAGTGGTCGGTCAACACCTGGTGAGGTAACTTCCAGGGTAAATGGAGTTTCGCCCATAAACGGTGCAACATCGAGAAGCTCCGAGATTAAGCGTGATACTGACGTTACTTGATCAAGGTTAAGGGAAGAGTCGCCATCGACTATGCAGGTCACAATGCGGTGGCTTCCTGGGGTGGCTATATGTATATCTTCTAAGTAGAACCCGGCTTCAAGAACTGCAGGTGTTAAGAGTTCGATGAGTTGATCTTTAAGTGCCATGGTCGTTCTACCTATTCGATTATTGTTAAGTTGTAAGGCTAAATTTATCACCACATTGTGATTGTGTCTAAACCCACCTTGAATATAAGAAGTGTTGTGATTGCTAGAAAAACCTTGCGGATAAAGCTCGAGCCGCCCCTGATCGCAAGGGTTGCTCCAATTAATCCTCCAGCAATATTTGCAACCGCCAGGAGCAGACCGAGTTTCCATAAAATAGAACCATTGAGGCCAAAGACCATAATTGCGCCAAGGTTTGTGCAGAGATTGATTACCTTAGCCATCGCAGATGCGTTCAAGAAGGCAAAGCCAAGGACTGCGACAAGAATGAGAATAAGAAATGAGCCGGTTCCTGGCCCAATAAGGCCATCATAAAATCCGATCAGCCCCGCTGCTATCGCACCAATTCGAATCTGTTTTCTTGGTGAATGCTTCAATGATTCAACGGCGCCTAGCTGGGGTCGTCTCCATGTATAGATAACAACGGCAATCAATAAAACCACGATGATTGGGCGAAGCGCTTGGGTGGGAATTGTTGACGCTAGCTGCGCTCCGGCAATTGAACCGATAAATGCCGGCAGCGCCATGGCAAAGAGCAAACGAAAATCAAAGGTAATCGCCCGGCGATATAAAATCGTCGCAGCAGTTGTTCCAAAGACTGAGGTAAGTTTATTTGTCCCCAGAACTTCAACGGTTTCAAATTTTGGAAGACCGATAAGCAGCGCGGGTAATTGGATCAACCCTCCCCCGCCAGCCATAGAGTCAATCAAGCCCGCACAAAATGCTGCGCAGATCAGAAAGAGAATTGTTGTGAGAGTTAATTCGTAGAACACAAGGAGTGCTTTAGAGCGAGTCTACTAAAGTTGCTATTGCGCGCGCTGCGCCAGAGAGCGGAATCTCCTGCTTATCGCCAGTGCGACGAACTCGAAGCTCTACATTTCCTTGCTCTAATGATTTACCAACAACAACGATGACAGGGTTTCCGATCAATTCAGCATCTTTGAACTTGACTCCGGGGCTTGTCCCACGGCGATCATCGAGCATCA
Source organism: Candidatus Planktophila sp. (assembly GCA_044373255.1). Lineage (GTDB taxonomy): Bacteria > Actinomycetota > Actinomycetes > Nanopelagicales > Nanopelagicaceae > Planktophila. Next base: position 1,471 of record JBIPNL010000011.1, read on the forward strand.
CGCTGATACCCATTGTTTCAAGTTCAGTTGCGATCGCATCCGCTGTTTCAAATGGCAGATCATCTTTACCTGTTGCGACGATATGAACCTTGGCAGGTGCTAGATCAACTGGCCAGTTAAGTCCGATCTCGTCAGAGGTCTGTTCGGCAATTGCCGCAACTGCTCTGGTGACACCGATTCCATACGAGCCCATCGTGACAACTTGGGACTTTCCGTTCTGGTCAAGAACTGTGAGCGAAAGTGACTGCGCGTATTTGCGACCAAGTTGGAAGATGTGTCCGATCTCAATTGCGCGATCAATTACGACTGGAGTTGCGCATTCAGGACAAGCATCTCCGGCGCGAACCTCTGCTGCCTCAATATAGGCATCCGGTGTGAAGTCTCTACCGTTAACGACATTGCGTGCGTGACGATTAATCTTATTCGCCCCCGTTACCCAAGAAGTGCCAGGAGCGATTCGAGGATCTGCATACACTGTAATTCCGAGCGCTTTAGCATCTTGTGGTCCGATATATCCCTTAACGAGTCCTGGGAATTTGGCGAAATCAGCATCTTCGAATGTCCGGAGTTCATGTATTCCGCCGCAATTTTCTTGGAACCGTTTGAGGTCAACTTCTCTGTCGCCCGGAACAAGAATTGCTATCGCCTTGCCATCGGCTATCACCATTACATTCTTGAGAGTGTGCGCGCCGGTAAATCCACCACCAAAGCGTTCATTGAGTACATCAACAAGTGAGTCAATTGTTGGCGTATTGGGTGTATCAAGTTCTTCCATTGCAGGCGTAGTAGAGGAATCTACCGAATCAACTTTAGTCACCATCGCTTCAACATTTGCCGCAAAGCCACACGATGGGCATAGGACATAGGTATCTTCACCGGTAGGACATGGCGCTAAGAACTCTTCCGACTTAGACCCACCCATAGCTCCCGATACTGCTCGAACAATGTTGTACTTCATGCCAAGTCGATCAAAGGTCTTGATATAGGCATCGCGGTGTTTTTGGTAGGACAGATCTAAGCCAGCATCATCGATATCAAAGGAGTAAGAATCTTTCATCACAAATTCTCGCCCACGGATAATTCCGCTGCGTGGTCGCGCTTCATCACGAAACTTCGTCTGAATTTGATAGATGGAGAGAGGTAAATCCTTGTACGAGGAGTACTCCCCCTTAACCATTAAGGTAAACATTTCTTCATGTGTGGGGCCTAGAAGATAGTCAGCACCTTTGCGGTCTTGCAATCTAAAGAGTGATGGACCGTACTCTTCCCAGCGATTGGTAGCCTCGTATGGTTCGCGAGGCAATAGAGATGGGAAATGCACTTCTTGAAATCCTGCTGAATCCATCTCTTCGCGGATCACACGTTCAATGTTGCGAAGTGTGATGACACCCAGTGGAAGCCACGAGTAAATACCTGCACCGATACGGCGAATATATCCGGCACGAACTAAGAGGCGATGGCTTGCAACTTCTGCATCTGCGGGATCGTCACGGAGTGTGCGCAGGAAAAGGGTAGACATTCGCAACATGGGGCGAGCCTACCCGAGAGAGCAGATCAAATTGCAGTTTTAGCGCGTGAGAACTTCAGGTTTACCGCTTGCAACCCCTGCGGCTTCCATCTCTTCGGCAAGGCGCATGGCTTCTTCAATAAGAGTTTCAACAATCTGCGCTTCAGGCACTGTCTTAATAACTTCACCCTTAACAAATATTTGTCCCTTGCCATTTCCAGATGCGACTCCAAGATCTGCCTCGCGGGCTTCTCCTGGGCCATTAACAACGCAACCCATAACGGCGACGCGTAGGGGAACTGTCATTCCTTCAAGACCAGCCTGAACTTTTTCGGCCAAGGTATAAACATCTACTTGCGCGCGCCCACATGATGGACAGGAAACGATCTCTAACTTACGTTGACGTAGATTGAGAGATTCAAGGATAGAAATTCCAACCTTTACCTCTTCCACAGGAGGAGCTGACATTGATACGCGAATGGTGTCGCCAATTCCTTCAGCGAGCAAAATTCCAAATGCTGTTGCAGATTTAATCGTTGCTTGGAAGGCAGGGCCCGCTTCAGTAACGCCAAGGTGTAATGGATAGCTGCACTGTGCTGCCAAGAGACGATACGCGCTGACCATGGTGACAGGATCGTGATGCTTGACTGAGATTTTAATATTTGAAAAACCATGCTCTTCAAAGAGTGATGCTTCCCAGAGCGCGGATTCTGCCAAGGCCTCTGGAGTAGCTTTGCCGTACTTTGCTAGAAGTCGTGGATCAAGTGAGCCAGCGTTGACACCAATACGGATAGGAATCCCCGCATCTCCTGCTGCCTTGGCAACTTCTTTCACCTTGTCATCAAATTGTTTGATATTTCCTGGATTGACTCGAACGGCAGCACATCCTGCATCAATGGCTGCAAAGATATATTTTGGTTGGAAGTGAATATCTGCAATCACTGGAATCTGTGACTTCTTAGCGATCTGAGCTAGTGCATCTGCATCATCTTGACTGGGAACAGCAACTCGAACGATCTGACATCCTGATGCGGTGAGCTCTGCAATCTGCTGCAGAGTTGCATTGACATCTGATGTGAGCGTTGTGCACATTGATTGAACGCTGACCGGATGATCGCTACCAACTCCAACTTTGCCGACCATCAATTGATTGGTCTTGCGACGAGGTGCCAGAGTCTTTAACGGTGCAGATGGAATTCCAAGATCAACCATGGCTCTATTCTGCCTCAACTCTAGCCATTGAGCGAGATGGGATTGATTATGTCGGCAACAAGTAAGAGCAGGGTGAGGGCAATTAATATCACAACAACAACGGCTGTAATCGGCGTGAGCACCCGAACATTAATTGGTGCAGGTCGTGGACGGCCGCGTAATCTGGCAATAAACGCCCTGAACTCATCTGCAAGTGCAACTGCCATATGGCCACCATCAAGGGGCAAGATAGGAAGCAGATTAAAGATACCGACGAAGATATTCAGGCTGGCGATAATGAGTAAGAAGGTGCCTATTCGTTGGCTCCAGTTTTGATCGCCACTTGCCAGGGTTTCGCCAGAAACTCGAGCTACTCCTACAACTCCTACTAAACCATTGATATCGCGTTCATCTCCGCCGAATGTTTGCCCCCAGAGCTCTGGGATCTTGGCAGGCAATAGCGCTAATGATTTAACGGATTCGACAATCATATTTTTGCTAATGAGTGCAGATTCTTTTCCAGCAGAAATAACATCTATGCGCTTTGTTCCAATGTCATTGATAATTCCTAGAAGATAGCGTTCCTCTCCCCCCACATCCGTGAGTCGAGGAGTTGCAACGAGTGAAACCTCTTGTCCATCACGAGCGACGGTAAACCTCAGCTGAGCTCCATTAGATGAGCGAATCAGATCAAAGCCTGTAGCCCAATCCGTGATGACCTGGCCATCAATAGATGTGATCTCATCACCAGCGCGGAATCCGGCGTCGAGGGCGGCAGAATCTGGGATCACCTCTTTGATTACTGGTGTAATTGTGTTGACTCCGACCCCTGCCAGAAGAGTAAAGAGCAGAAAGAAACCAAGAACAAAGTGGAGGAATGAACCTGCGCCAAGAACGATGAGTTTCTTTGAAGAACGAGCAGAATAGAAAGCACGTGGCTCTTGCCCGGGTGCCATCACATCATCTGGCGTCATTCCCGAAATCTTGCAGTATCCACCAGCAGGAATTGCCTTGACTCCGAACTCAGTCTCGCCTCGACGATACGACCAGATGCGCTTGCCAAAACCTAAGAAAAACTCAGTGACCTGAAAGTTAAACTTGCGAGCGGTGATGTAGTGACCAAACTCATGGACCATGACAGAAAGTAAAAGTGCCACGACGAAGGCAATAACTCCAAGAATCTCCATCAGCGAGCCACCTTCTTTATCTTCTCACGTGCGACAAGGCGTGCATCATCTTCGATAGCACTGACATCGGCCAGATCGCGCAGTGGAGAGACTGCTGAGGGAGAGAGTTGTTGAACCACAGCGTCGACTATATCGATGATTTCTGAGTATCCAATGTGAGAATCAAGAAAAGCGTCAACGGCTACTTCATTGGCAGCGTTGAATATTGCCGGAAGTCCACCACCCAGAGTTCCACAACGACGAGCGAGATCGACAGCTGGAAACTTAGAGTGATCGATCGGAGAGAAATTCCAGGTGGCGGCTTGCCCCCAATTAATTGCCGGTGTTGCACCACCAAGTCGATCAGGATATGAAAGTGCGTATGCAATCGGCCCCTTCATATTTGGAGGACTGGCCTGAGCAATTGTCGAACCATCAATGAATTCAACGAATGAATGCACAATCGATTGAGGGTGAATTACCGCTTCAATCTGTGCGTACGGAATATCAAAGAGGTAGTGCGCCTCAATAATTTCCAGACCCTTATTGACTAGCGTTGAAGAGTTAATGGTGACAACAGGACCCATTGCCCACGTTGGATGGGCCAGTGCTTCTGCAACCGTAACGCTAGAAAGATCATCGCGATCTCTAAATGGCCCACCACTTGCGGTGAGTACTAGCCGGGATACTTCGCTTTTTTTCCCCGACTTTAACCCTTGGTACAAAGCGCTATGTTCTGAGTCAACCGGGAGAAGTTGTCCAGGTTTTGCGATCGACACGACGATTTCACCGCCAGCAACAAGTGATTCTTTATTGGCCAGGGCGAGTGTGTTTCCTACCTTAAGAGCTGCCAGGGTTGGCCCAAGTCCAATCGAACCGGTAATCGCATTAAGCACAACATCACAGGTGATTGCTGCGATTTCAGTCGATGCTTGCGGGCCATCAATTACTTGCACCCCAGGTAAATTCTCGCGTACACGGTCAGCATGTTGGGCAACCCCTACAACAGGAACTTTAAATCGCTTTGCCTGCTCGATGAGTAAGTCAGTGTTCTTACCGCCAGCACTAAGAGCTACGACGCGAAAGAGATCTGGATGTGCCGCAATGATTTCGAGGGCCTGCACCCCGATCGATCCAGTTGAACCAAGGATGACAACATCACGCATGAATTAACGATCCAGAAGATTTTGTGTGGGTGAATAACCATTTCCGCTACGGCGCTTGGCAATTGCACTTAAGGCTTCAAGCACAACACGGTTGGCTAAAATTGCGGTGATATCGGCGCTATCAAATGCTGGTGCAACTTCGACGACATCGATTCCTACAACAGGAAGTTCTAGACAGATACGTCTCACCGCTTCCAACAATTCGCGCGAAGTCATTCCGCCAGGTTCTGGAGTTCCGGTACCTGGCGCCATTCCTGGATCAACCACATCAATATCAACTGAGAGAAATACTCCATCGCAGCCATCAATCAGAGTTGCAAAAGATTCATCAAGAACAGTATTAAGTCCACGATGATGAATCTCGGTCATCTCGTAAGAACGCATGCCTTGATCGCGCATCCAGGCAAGGGTGGCATGATCCGGCCAATAGCCACGAAGTCCTAGTTGCAAGAAGCGATCTCCGCGCATGTATCCATCTTCAATGAGGCGGCGCATGGGAGTTCCGTGTCCGATCAATGCACCGAAGTGATCTTCGCCAGTATCGGCGTGCGCATCGAAGTGGATCATTGAAATTTTTCCATGTCCGCGATGGTTTGCAATGCCAGCAACATCTGCAGATGCGATCGAATGATCACCACCAAGAATCACAGGTATTGCACCTGCTCGTGAAATTTTCTCTGTCGCCTCACGCAAGACAGTCAGAGATGCGACAAGGTCTCCCCCAGGCATCATTAAGTCTCCCGCGTCAACAACGGTGAGATCCTTCAAACCATCTGTACGTAACGCTAAATGTGGGCGACTTGCATCATGGGGTAAGTAATCTCCACCGCGAATTGCTTGCGGACCAAACTTGGCACCGGATCGATGCGATGTTCCTGAATCAATGGGTGCACCGACAATGACAATGTCGGCATCGGCATAGGTTGCTGGATCATCAAGGTCGCATTGGGCTACACCTAAGAAGGTAAAGCTTGGACCATACATATTGCCGTGGTTAACCATTTAAGAAACTTTACGCTTACGGCTGACCGCTTGTCCAACGATAACCAGGGCTAAGGCGAGGAAAAAGACAGCGGAGGCGATCACGTTGGCTTGCGCCGGGATTCCGCGTGCTGCTGCTCCATAAATAAATTTTGGAAAGGTTGTGACAGTTCCAGAGTTGAAATTGGTGATAATAAAATCATCAAAAGAGAGGCTAAATGCTAGAAGGGCTGCTGCTGCAATTCCTGGTGCAACCAATGGCAAAGTCACACGACGGAATGTTTGAAATTCATTGGCATAGAGATCCATCGCGGCTTGTTCAAGTCTGGGGTCAAGGGAAGCAATACGCGCTTTCACGGTGACAACAACGAAGGAGACGCAGAAAACAACGTGGGCTATAACTATCGGCCAGAAACCTGGATTAACTTGCAGTACAAGAAAGAGCGAGAGAATTGAGGAGCCCAGAACAATTTCTGGAGTTGCCATGGGAAGGAAGATCAGAAGGTTTGATGCTGATCGACCTCTAAATGCATACCGCCCGATCGCAAAGGCAATGAGTGTTCCTAATATTGTTGAAAAAATAGTTACTAGTATCCCAATCTTAATTGAATTTTCTAGCGCCTCACAGACACGAGGAGCTGCGCAAGGATTCAACCATTTTTCAAAGGTAAACCCTTGCCAGGTGATATTTGATTTCCCCGAATCGTTAAAGGAGAAGACAAAGGTATAAAGCACTGGGATAAAGAGATAGGTAAACGCTAATGCCATATAAACACGTATGAGGTTTTTGCCAAACCAACGCGATATCGAAGCACCTAAAGGACGCTTTGAAACGATCACTTCCTTCTGTAGAGAACTCATACGACCTCATCCGTTCCCGCTTTACGGATATACACAACAACAATAATCAGAATTACAGCCATCAACATAAATGAGAGCGCTGAAGTTGTCGGATAATCTGGAATAAGAAATCTCGATTGAATGACGTTACCAATCATTGTGTTATTTGGTCCGCCCAACAACTCGGCGTTCACGTAATCACCTGCAGCAGGAATAAATGTGAGCAAGGTCCCTGCGACTACGCCTGGCATGGAGAGAGGAAGAGTTACTTTGCGGAAGGTAGTGAAGCCGTTCGCGTAAAGATCTCCAGATGCTTCAAGGGTGCGTGGATCAATGCGATCGATCGATGCGTAAATAGGTAGCGTCATAAAGGGAAGGAAGTTATATGCCATACCAAGAATCACCGCACCCGCAGTTGAAGTGAGGGTGGTTGAATCGCTTATTAATCCGAGAGCTCGAAGTGGAGGTACCACAAAGCCTTCTTCTCCCAGAATTTGCTTCCAGGCGATGGTACGAAGAATGAAAGAAGTAAAGAATGGTGCGACGACAAGCACGAGAAGCACGTTCTTATATTTTCCAGATTTGAATGCCAAGGCATATGCCAGTGGATAAGAGATCAAGAGCGCAATAATGGTTGCAAGGATTGCATAAACAAGTGATCGTCCGAAGTGCTCTCTGCTCTCAAGAAAAGCTTCCAGATAATTTCTAAATCTAAAGGATTGCTCAAACTCTCCAACATCTCCCCCGCTGATTGGGGTTGCAGTTGAAACTTGAGCCAAGCTAAGGATCGGAAAAATAAAAAATGTAAAGAGAAAGGCGAAGCCAGGAAGAAGTAGTAGGTAGGGGGTGCTTATCTTCTTCATAGCCGGAGTCTTTTGTTTACTCTTCGTCGAGATCTTCAGGAATTACTTCTGTACCTGCTTCTGCATCTTCATCTCCACGCAGCGCAAAGGTAAAGATTGGCTCCCAAGAGATATTTACTAGGTCACCGATTCGAAATGGTGCAACTCCATCATCGTTTTGTTCAAAGACCATCAGCTCTTGTCCCCATGGCATCATCACTTGATACTGGGTTGAGACTCCAATATATGAAACATCTTCAATTTTTCCACCACTTAATACATTTCCTGACGTGGGGGTTTGAAGAAGTGAAATGCGGAACTTTTCTGGGCGGATACCGGCATAAATCGAGGCATCGGCTGCGTGAGAACGAGAGCGAGGAAGTGAAATCTTCTGACCGAAGAGATCGGCAACTAATGAATCTCCATCTGTGCCGACGAGTGAACCCTTGATTAAATTGGATTGACCGAGGAAGTTTGCAACAAATGCGGTCTTTGGATTGTCATAGAGATCAGCTGGGCTTCCCATCTGTTCAATCTTGCCTTCATTCATCACTGCGATCGTGTCAGCCATGGTCATGGCCTCTTCCTGATCGTGTGTGACGTGAACGAAGGTGAGTCCAACTTCTTTTTGAATCCACTTGAGTTCAATCTGCATCTGGCGTCGCAACTTGAGATCCAGCGCACCAAGCGGTTCATCAAGAAGAAGAAGCGCTGGTCGATTAACAATGGCGCGGGCTAGTGCGATGCGCTGTTGTTGACCGCCTGAGAGCTGGGTTGGTTTGCGCTGTGCTAGGTGAGGAAGTTCAACCAGGTTGAGTACCTTGTTGACTGACTCATCTACATCTTTAATTCCTCGACGGCGCAGCCCGAATGCAATATTTTCAAAGATAGTTAAATGTGGAAAGAGTGCATAATTCTGAAAAACCGTATTAATAGGGCGCTGATATGGCTTGGTGTAGGTGATATCTGTAGAACCTAAGTGGATACTTCCCACCGTTGGCTCTTCAAGTCCAGCCACCATACGAAGCGTGGTTGTCTTGCCACACCCTGAAGGTCCAAGCAATGCAAAGAATGAACCTTCAGGGATGGTTAATGAGAGATCATCAACAGCAGTGAAGTCGCCATAACTCTTAGTAACGCTCGTGAGTTTGAGGTCACCACGTGCAGAGTTTGCGCTATCTGCCACTTAGATGCCGGATGCCTTCTGGAAGGCCTCGGTCCAAGAAGTTTCTTCAGCAGGTGTAAGTGAACGGAAGACAGAGAGGTTAGACATCGTCGCCTCAGTCGGGAAGATAAATTCGCTTGTCGCTAGGTCTGGATCGATCTTCTCCATCTCAGCCTGAGCGCCCTTTACTGGAGTTACGTAGTTAACGTATGCCGCAACTTCTGCAGCAATTGCAGGGTCGTAATACCAGTTGATGAGCTTTTCAGCATTAGCTTTCGCTTCAGCGGTTGCTGTGTAAGGAATCATCAAGTTATCACCTGAAATGGTTCCACCTGACTCAGGGATTGCGAAGTCGAACTTGCCGTCGTAGTCATTCTTCAAGATGAACATATCGCCAGACCAACCGATAACAGCAATTGCATCACCTGATTTGAGGTCTTCAGCATATTCGTTGCCTTTAACGCCGCGAATCCAGCCATCTGAAACTTTCTGCTCTAAGAATTCAACAGCGCTCATAAACTGATCTTCAGTCACAGTCTGCAGATCTACGCCACGTGAGCGCAAGATGATTCCGATGGTGTCGCGCATCTCAGAGAGAACAACGATCTTGCCTTTATTTGCAGGTGCAAATAGGTCATCAAGAGTACGAACTCCGCCAGGAACTTTTTCAGTGTTCCAACCAAATCCACCCATGATGCCTTGCCATGTCATGGAGTGTTCACGTGTTGGGTCAAATGAAGGGGATGCAAGGGTGTCAAGAATGTTCCCTGCATTAGGAATATTTGTCTTATCAAATTTGTGTGTATAACCAAGACGGATCCAGCGAGCTGCCATCCAGTCGGTTGGAGTCACAATGTCATAACCGATATCTTGCTTGAGCTTTAGCTGCGCCTGAACTTTTCCGAAGAACTCGTCGTTATCGTTGTAATCTTCAAAGTATTGGCTATTAAGAATATTCTCACGACTGAATTTATCTAGCGAAGGATAGAAGGCGCACTCTTCGTCGTAATCCAAGTACAGCGGCCAGTTACCCCAGCGAAGGGTTGCCGCATCTGCCGGCGCCTTATAAACATCGCATGATGAACCACCGCATGCAGTAAGCATGCTTGCTCCAGCTATACCTGCAGCTCCTGCAAATACGCCACGGCGTGAAACTTTTGAGTTAAGAATTGCGCGTGCTTCTTGCGATAAAGCTTGGGACTTAGGTGAATTAGCCATGTAGATGGGCTCCTTTTTATTTTCCGGAACAAGGGACGGTTGTGCAGGGCCCATTATGGAGCCGATAGCCCCGTGGGGCCAAACTATTTGCAGGTAATTTTGGGAGAAATTTCCCCTAATTTTTCGCCATCTCTCAGGCGTTGAGGTTGCTCATCACATGCTTGATGCGGGTGTAATCCTCAAAGCCATAGCTAGAGAGATCCTTGCCGTAACCAGAGCGCTTGTATCCCCCGTGAGGCATCTCAGCCACCAAAGGAATGTGGGTATTGATCCAGACGCAGCCGAAGTCAAAGGCCTTAGCAAGGCGCATCGCTCGACCATGATCCTTAGTCCAGATCGATGAGGCGAGACCGTAATCAACACCATTGGCAAGCGCGATCGCCTCAGCTTCGTCGTTAAATTTCTGGATCGTGATGACGGGTCCAAAGATCTCGCTCTGGATCAGCTCGTCGCTCTGCTTGAGATCTGCAATCACCGTTGGCGCGATGAAATATCCGCCTAAGTTATTCGGTGATCCACCAGCCACGATTCGTGCGTGGCTTGGAACGCGCTCAATAAATCCATTGACGCGAGCAAATTGAGATGCGTTGTTGACCGGGCCAACTAGCACATCAGTATTTGGCATTCCCATCGCGATCTGGTTGGTTGCTTGATCTGCTAACAGCTTCACCATCTCGTCATAGACGCCTGCCTGCACGAGTACGCGAGTGGCAGCAGTGCAATCCTGACCAGCGTTAAAGAATCCGGCAATAGCAATTCCTTCGGCGGCAGCTTGTAGATCTGCATCATTGAAGACAACAACGGGCGCCTTGCCACCAAGTTCTAGGTGTACCCGCTTGAGTGATTTAGCGGCAGCTCCGGCAACTTCCATTCCGGCGCGAACTGATCCGGTGATTGAAACCATAGCTGGCGTTGCATGATCGACTAGTAGCGTACCTGTCTCGCGTTCACCGCAGATCACATTGATGACACCGTCAGGGAGAAATTCACTCATGACCTGCGCCATGAAGACTGTCGACGCCGGAGTTGTATCACTTGGCTTAAGCACGACAGCATTTCCTGCTGCAATGGCAGGTGCCCACTTCCAGACCGCCATCATCATTGGGTAGTTCCATGGAGTTACTTGTGCACAGACACCGATTGGTTCACGGCGTACAAATGAGGTCATACCGCGCATATATTCACCAGCTGATTTACCTTCCAAGTTTCGGGCAGCTCCTGCAAAAAAGCGAATCTGATCAACCATTGGAGGAACTTCTTCAGATGCGGTGAGTCCTAGTGGCTTTCCACAGTTTTCAGATTCAATCGCTACAAATTCTTCGGCGCGGGATTCGATTGCATCTGCAATCTTGAGTAGAGCGCGTTGGCGCTCTGATGGAGTTGAATCTCGCCAACCCTCAAAGGCGGCCGCAGCTGATTTCATAGCGAGATCAACATCGGCGGAGTTAGATTTAGGTGCGGTCGCAAAAGGTGTTGCGGTGGCCGGATTAATCAGTGTTGTCGTCTCACCCGATGATGAGTCAACAGATTTTCCATTGATGAAGTTAGATAGCTTTTTCATAACTTACTCCTGCCCCTTAGTTGCTCTAATTAATTGATCGCCGTGATCAAGCGGATGCTTTGTGTAATTTACCAACCACTTTTCAATCGTAAACTTTCCACTCTCAGAATGCTCCCCTGATTTTTCCAAATCAGATTCCTCTAGACGCTTAATGACATCTAGCGAACCTGCACGTACTGCTGCATAGATAGCAATTGAATTCTCCACTGGTGAATCTTTGTATCCGAGCTTTTCAGATTCAGCCCAAGCGCCTTCGTCATATCCTTGAATCACACTTCCTTCGGGTTCAGCTACCAATCGCCGAAGGCGCGCATATGACTGCGCCTCAGAATCTGCGACATGATGAATGATTTGGCGTGCAGACCACCCGTTTTCATGGTGCACATCTAATTGTTCTGCCGTCACACCGCGCGCGAGGTTGAGAAAAAACTGAGTGGAACTTTCATACGCTGCTGCCGCTTCACGGATATCCATGGCGCCGAGTCTACTTATTCTTTTCCCTTTTCGGCAGCGGCCAATTGACCGCACGCCCCATCGATCTCACGGCCGCGAGTATCACGTACCGTTACCGGAACTCCATAGCTTTCCAGGATTCTTACGAATTCCGCTTCATCCTCACGACGAGAAGCGGTCCATTTTGACCCTGGGGTTGGATTGAGTGGAATCAAATTGACATGCGCGTTACGGCTTTTGAGCAAGCGCCCCAGTAAATCTGAACGCCACGACTGGTCGTTGATATCCCTAATCAGTGCGTATTCAATGGAGTAGCGGCGGCCGGTCTTCTTCTCGTAGGCATCAGCTGCTGCCAAGACTTCGCGAACATTGAAACGGTTATTAATCGGCACCAAGGTATCGCGCAGTTCATCATCTGGGGTATGAAGTGAAACCGCTAATGTGCAGTTAATTCCTTCATCCATTAATTTTTCAATACCGTTAACCAAACCAACTGTAGAGACAGTGACAGAGCGCGCACTGATACCAAGCCCATCAGGATTTGGGTCTACGATGTTATGAAGTGTGCGAACAACGGCGTTGTAGTTAGCTAACGGTTCTCCCATACCCATAAAAACAATATTTGATAATCGCGTAGGGCCACCAGGTAATTCGCCATCTTGGCAAGCACGAGCTGCGGCAACAATCTGTTCTGTGATCTCGCCAGCTGTGAGATTTCGCGTAAGACCGGCCTGTCCGGTGGCGCAAAATGGGCAATTCATTCCGCATCCTGCCTGAGATGAGATACAGACAGTGATGCGATCGGTGTAGCGCATCAGAACAGATTCAACGAGAACTCCATCATGGAGTTTCCACAAGTCTTTTCTCGTCATTCCCCCATCGGTTGTTCGAGTTGTTACAAGCTCGATCAGTTTTGGAGTAAGTGCCGCTGCAATCGTCTCGCGCTGATCTGCCGGGATATCACTCCACTGCTCAGGTTTATTGGATAGGTGTGAAAAATAATGTGTTGCTACTTGTGAGGCACGAAATGGTTGAAAGCCAAGTTCGGCTGCCCATGTTTTGCGCTCTGCAGGCGAGAGATCAGCCAGATGCTTAGGTGCTTTCTTCTTCTGCACTGGCTCATCAAAAACTAATGGGATTTCTTTCATGAGAATCTTTTGACTAGTTCGAGTGCGATATAAATTGCCGGGGCTGAAAATATTGCAGAATCGATACGATCAAGAACTCCGCCATGGCCTGGCAACAAAGTGCCCATATCCTTGAGCGACATATCTCTCTTCATCGCACTCTCAATGAGGTCCCCACAAGTTGCAGTAAAGACAGTCATCAACCCTGTCGCAATTCCATAGCGATAGTCACTCTCTAGGATGTAATGAAAAGCCACCGCCCCACCAATAGATGTTGCAATAATCGATCCAATCAAGCCCTCTACCGACTTCTTCGGACTGATATTCGGTGCAAAGCGATGCTTTCCGATCAAGACGCCAACGAGATAACCAAAGGTATCGTTGCAGCCAATCAGGACAAGAAATGTCATCACCGCTGCAAGTCCATTATCGGGACGGGCGATCAAGATAATGAAGCCGCCCAAAAATGGAAGATAGAGCAGAGCAAGCGCAGTTGAGCTAGCACGCTTGATAAAGTTTTCGGTGCCGTGTCTGAGCGAGAGTAAGAGGATAAGTGTGAAACTTGCCGCAGTTGCAACTGCCAATCCGTTGATCCCTGCAAACCAGGTAGTCATAGATATTGCAAAGACTGCAACTGCCAGAGTTCTAAATGAATTTACGAAGCCGATCGAAGTAAAGGCACGTGAGAGTTCTTGAATAGCTAAAATCAGAGCGATTGAGACAAGGCCAGCAAAAATCACCCGTTCAAAGGCAAGTGATAGCCAGATAAGAGCGATGAGACCAAGTCCGACCAAGATGGATGGAACCAACTTGCGACCTGCGCGCTTGTTGATCGCCTCATTAATCGAATGTAAATCACTCACAGGGATTTAGGAACTCTCTAGACCTCGAGAAGTTCAGTCTCCTTATGCTTGAGTAGCTCGTCAATCTTGGCAACGTGATCTGATGTAACTTTCTCTAACTCTTTCTCGCCGCGTGCGACATCATCTTTTCCAATGTCGCCATCTTTTTCCAGCTTTTCCATTGCCTCTTTTGCATGGCGGCGAATATTGCGAATTGAAATCTTTGAATCTTCGGCTTTGGTCTTAGCCACTTTGATGTAATCCTTGCGACGTTCCTCAGTTAATTGTGGGAAATTTACGCGAATCACAACGCCATCAGTCTGTGGGTTAACGCCTAGATCTGAATCGCGGATCGCTTTTTCAACCCCAGCCATTGCGCCCTTATCAAAGGGTGAAATGACGGCCAACCGTGACTCTGGAATCTGGATTGTCGCAAGCTGCGAAAGAGATGTGTAGGTACCGTAGTAGTCGACCATAATCTTGTTAAACATTGCAGGATGAGCACGGCCTGTGCGAATAGCGCCGAAGTCGTCTTTAGCAACTTCAACCGCCTTATTCATCTTCGATTCAGCATCGGCTAAAAGCGTTGCTATATCTGCCATGGTTTTTCCATCCCGTCCGTAGAGGTCTTAAAGGTATCAACTTGTTGCTTATGCAACGAGTGTTCCGATCTTTTCGCCACGAACCGCGCGGCCGATATTGCCTGCCGACATCAAATCAAAGACCACGATAGGCAGTGAGTTTTCCCGACAGAGGCTAAAGGCTGCAGCATCTGCAACGGCCAAGGATTTCTGAAGGACTTCGTCGTAGGAAATCGAGTCGTACTTAGTTGCAGTCGAATCCTTACGGGGATCTGCGTTGTAGACGCCATCCACACCACTCTTTGCAAGAAGTAGCGCCTCTGCGCCAATTTCAAGTGCGCGTTGCGCCGCAACGGTATCGGTTGTAAAGAATGGCATTCCCGCACCAGCTCCGAAAATTACAACGCGACCTTTTTCAAGATGACGAATGGCCCGGCGTGGGACATAAGGCTCTGCAACCTGACCCATTGTGATCGCTGTTTGGACGCGAGTATCAACGCCCTCTTTCTCAAGAAAATCTTGTAGCGCTAAACAATTCATTACTGTGCCGAGCATTCCCATGTAATCGGCGCGAGAGCGCTCCATGCCACGTTCTGAAAGTTCAGCTCCTCTAAAGAAGTTACCGCCACCGACGACAATTGCGATCTGTGTACCTTCGCGGACTACCGCTGCGATCTGCTTTGCCACATCGGCTAGAACATCGGGATCAACCCCGATGCCTTTCTTGCCACCAAAAACTTCACCAGAAAGTTTAAGGAGCACCCTCCGATACGAACCTCGTGTACCGGGCATTGGGTGCTCCTTTCAACTCTAATATTTCGTTGTGTAAGTCTACTGACCGACGCGGAAACGGTGGAACTTCTTGACGGCGGTTCCTGCCTCATCAAGGATCTGCTGCACAGTCTTCTTGGCATCTTTGGCAAATGCCTGTTCCAGCAAGCTGACTTCCTTAACAAAGCCGGTCACGCGACCTTCGATGATCTTTGAAAGGGAGGCTTCTGGCTTCCCCTCTTCGCGCGCTGTCGCTTCTGCAACACGGCGCTCGTTCTCGATCAAATCTGCAGGTACGTCATCACGGTGAACAAACTTCGGCGCAAATGCTGCAATGTGCTGGGCAACATCCTTACCTACTTCTGCTGCTTCCTTTGCAAGTGAGACGAGAACGCCTACTTGTGGTGGAAGATCTGGGCTTGTCTTGTGAAGATAGAGACCTACTGGTCCTTCGATCACTGCAACGTTACGAACCTCAATCTTTTCACCCAGTGTTGCATTGCCTTCGTCAATAACGAATTGCACTGTCTTTCCATTTGCCATCGTTGAGGCAAGGAATGAATCAACATCTGCACTCTTTGCTGATTGCAGGTGCTCTACGAGTTCATCACCGAGAGCGATAAATCGCTCGCCCTTTGCAACGAAGTCTGTTTCACAGTTGAGTTCGAGCATAACGCCAAGATCTCCTGAGACCTTTGCGACAACAAGACCATTTGATGTCAGACGACCTTCGCGCTTTGTTACTCCCTTGAGTCCCTTCACGCGGATGATGTCGAGGGCTTTGTTGTAATCGCCATCGGCTTCATCTAAAGCCTTCTTGCAATCAAGCATTCCCGCAGCTGTTGCTTCGCGGAGACGCTTTACATCTTCTGCTGTGTAGTTAGCCAATTCTTACGCCTCCGGGGTTTCTGCTGGAGCAGCTGATTCTAGGATCGCAGTCTCGAGTTCAGCAGTTGCTGTCTCTGCAGTTGCTGCCTCAACTGGCTTTACATCTGCAGATGTAGTTGTTGTACGAGCCTTGAGACCCTCAACAATTGCATCTGTGATGACGCGTGTGAGCAACTCGATTGAACGGATTGCATCATCGTTACCAGGAATCTTGAAATCCACTTCATCTGGATCGCAGTTGGTATCAAGGATTGCAATAACTGGGATACCTAGCTTCTTAGCTTCTGCTACCGCGAGGTGCTCTTTCTTGGTATCGACTACCCAGATTGCTGAAGGCAACTTGGTCATGTGACGGATACCGTCAAGGTTCTTGTGAAGTTTTTCGCGCTCACGACGAAGAACTAGAAGTTCTTTCTTGGTAAGCAACATGTCATTTGCATTCTCAAGAGCTTCGAGCTCCTTAAGACGCTGAATACGCTTGTAAACAGTTGGGAAGTTGGTGAGCATTCCACCTAACCAGCGCTCTGTCACAGTTGGCATGCCAACGCGTGCAGCCTGCTGAATGATTGGCTGGTGTGCTTGCTTCTTTGTGCCAACGAATAGAACGTGG
>JBIPNL010000005.1:0-24922 GCA_044373255.1 Candidatus Planktophila sp.
CTTTGTAGACTTCATAAAGGCAGTAAAGATTTTCGTTCTCAGGATCAATATTTGCGTTATAGAGTAAGCAAGCTGGCTCATCAGCCTTCACGCGAACTGCCATCTTGGCCAAAGCCTCGCCTACTGCCTTTGAATTGCCTGGTATAACGTAGTAACGTGCAATTAGTACTGCGTTCATCTCTTTTTCCTTGCCTCTCGAGTTAGTGGAATTGCTTATTTGTTAAAACTGGATTGTTCAGTAAGTCATTGAGATTATCGCCAAGTAACCTAGCTAAATCATCTTTGGGTAGGTATTGGCAATGTGTGCGTACGACCTCAATCGCCTGCGTGTAGGTCAACATATCGCGAGATGCCGGAAAATCTGATGCCCAGAACAGGCGTCGCGGACCGTATGCCTCGTAGATTGCTTTAAAAAGAGCTTGTGACTGGCTATAGGGAAAATCAAATTTCTTACTGTTGTTGTAATTAAAGCCAGAGATTTTCACACCAATATTTGGTTGCTTTGCTGCATCAAGAATCTTCTGCACTTCAACTGGGTTATGTCCAGATCCTGTGTTCTCTGGCATCGCCATATGATGGAGCAATATCGGCAGAGTTGGATTCTCGGCGGCAATTACCTGCAAATCTGGTAACCAGGCCGTCGAAATTGCCATTGAAGCGACAACTTTTAACTCACTTGCTGTGGCAAAAAATTCTCGACCCTCATCAGAGAGCATCCAGCCATCATTTTCGCCACCGACGTAGTGAGTAAATCCACGCGCATCGTTCTCAGAAATCTCTTTCCGCAAGCGAGCAGCAGCCCCTGGAGCGTGATGGTCTTTTCTCCACACACAATCTGCATCTACCCACGCAGTAATGCGATCAGGGTGTTTGCGGGCAAAGTTTGCAACATACTGATTGTTATCTTCGTTGCCAAAGCCATCACCACCAGCTCCATCACCGATGCGAGCACAGACGACAGATGCACGCGAGACTCCATGAGTATCCATCTCATAGAGAAGGGCTTCTATTGAACCGCGATGATCTGGATCTGGAACCGATTTATCGTATGGCCACCTACGCCATGCATGGCAATGACTATCAGCAATCACATTACTTTCCTGATCTTCCAGCAACTACACGATCAGTGATCTGAGCACGTGGCTCTGCGCCGGCATGCCAACGCTCGAGCTCTTCTACCATGAGTGTGAAGAAACGCGGTTGAGCTTCTACAGTCATTCCACCAATGTGCGGAGAGAGAAATACATTTCTCATCTGACGAAGAGGAGAGTCGACTGCAATTGGTTCAGGGTTATGTGCATCAAGTCCAAACCAAGCATCATTCTTTTCAGCCTTTGCAATCAGAGCTGGAACATTGACACATCCACCGCGTGAAACGTTAACAAAAACGGCGCCAGGTGTGAGCAGTGCTAACTCTTTCTCGCCAATCATGTCTCGTGTCTTAGCGGTGTCAGGGGCTAAACAGATCACGACATCACAGGTCATTACTTTCTCGAGAGAGGCAAAGTTCACATCGAGTGCATCTGCTAATTCACGCGGTGCATATGGGTCATACGCCAAAATTTCATTGCGGAATGGCACCAGGAATTCACGTAAGCGCCAACCAATGTGTCCAAAACCGATCATTCCCACACTCTTACCGGTGAGTTCGCGTGCTGGTGGCTTGGTTCGGTAATCATGATGGCTCATTGCCTTGCCAGCGATAATGTCTCGGAATCGAGCATGTTCACGAAGGCCCATCAAAGCAAGTGCCAGCGCCCATTCAGAGACTGGCCAAGAAGATGAGTGAGTGGTATCAACTACAACAACGCCAGCCTCTTTCGCAGCTTGAACATCGATGCGACCGGCAAAGCGATCACCTTCGAGTTCGCCAACAAACTTTAACTTCTTTGCAGCATCGAAGATTGGCTTAGTCACACGTGGACCACCATGGAAGACAATGAGAACCTCAAGGTCTTCTGCAAAGCGAGCAAACTTCGCCTCAACTTGTGGATCTACTGGGATATTCACCCAATCGCTGGGAACGTCGTACTCCTCAATAACTACGTCTGCAATCTTTGCTAAGCGTGCAAGATCTTCCTTACCTAAGTACAGGTCACGGTTTTCGGCAGAGCATGCGATTCCTAATTTTAATTTGCTCATCGGAGGGCCACCGATCCATCTTCTCTCAAGTCAGGATTTACTCCGTGAACAACAACTGGAGGATTTGTAGCAAAGAATGCATCATTAATTTCCATACCTAGGCCTGGTTCATCAAATGGGTAGAGCCAGCCATCTTTAACAAGTGGAATGCGCTTGACCATCTGCTGAACTGGATCAACATTTTGGTCCACATGCTCCTGTGCTTCCCAGTTTGGAACCGAGATACCAAGGTGGATGTGCGCCATAGTTGCAATTGCTCCAGACGGAACTGCGTGGGGGAGAACACCCTGGTGGTGCGCCTCTGCCATTCCACAAATCTTTCGTACGTGGGTAAAGCCACCTGCCAGACCAATGTCAGGGCGAACAAATGACAAGCCCGCATGCTCGATATATTCACGGAACTCATAGATAGAGGTATTGCGCTCACCTGCTGCCATTGGGGTATCGACCTTTGCCGATACTTCACCGAAAGAAAGAACACTATCTGGTGGTACTGGATCCTCAACAAAGAGTGGGCGGAACTGCATCAACTCTTTAATGAGAGCAATTGAATTTCCAGGCTGCATATTTCGGTGTAGTTCAACACCAATATCTAAAGTGTTTCCGACAGCAGCACGAAGTTCAGCCATGCGAGTAACTAGATCTTCAATCTTCTCTGCATGGCGCATGCCGTGGTGTTCGTGCTGGTGAAGAATCACCTTAATTGCGGTATATCCCTCTTTTTGTGCAGCTAAAGAATCCTTGATCAGATCTTCTTTAGTCAGACCCCAGACAACTTTCATTCCTCGGACAGCTTTACGGCTACGACCGCCTAATAAATTCCATACAGGAGTTTCATATGTGCGACCCCGAATATCCCAGCATGCCTGGTCAATCGCGCTAATCGCACCGCCCATTGTGAGTCCGCGCCATCCAAGTGCGCGGTACATCTTCAACCAATTCGCCTCAACATCGTGAGCGTTGGCACCGATGAGAAATCCTTCGTAGCTCTTGATTACTTCAGCAACATTTTTTGGGAAGGCAAAGGCAGTTGATTCACCGACGCCTTGAATGCCATCTTCTGTTGTTAGGCGCACAAAGCAAGACATGCCTGCAACGAATGTTTCAACTTTGGCAATACGAGCAACTGTTTTCATCAGGAACCTTCCGGAGCTGGGTAGATGTAATCGGGTTGAATACGAACTTTAGGTGGAGAAATCAATTCGACAATAGCGCTGATTCCATCAGGTGGTTGGAAGTATGCAAATGCACCATCTCCTTCGGCTCCGAAGCCTGCAGCACTTTGCAGTGGTGTAAAGCCACGAGCAAGGAAGTCAGCAACAGCAGCGGGATGATCTTGCACAATGCACCCCACGTGATTCATTCCTTCACCAGTTGTGTTGAGCTGGTCTTTAAAGATTGATGGGCCATCGAGTGGTTGCACCAACTCAAATTGCATAGTCCCAGAAAAGGCCATTGCGTGGCGCAGACTGAACTGAGTTTTCTCTCCCTTGTAGATGCAATCGCGCAATCCAGGAGCTTTGAGTGTGTAGACCGTCCACGGTCCAATACCTAAATTATCTGCCCAATGTCGCACAGATGAATCTAAATCATTTACAACGTATGCAACTTGATGAAACTTTAACTCTTCGCTCATTACTTCTTCCGCTCCATTGCTGCATCAATCTCATCTTGGTAGGCATGTAACTTACCGCTCAACACCTCTTCAACTGAAACCTCACGTTGGGCTATCCCTGACTCGAGAATTGCATAGACAATGGCAAGTGCGCGAAGGCCACCCATTCCATCAACTTCAGGTGCTCTCTTATTCTTAATTGCATCGATGAAATCTGCGATTTCAACAGCCAAGTAGCCCGCATCGACTTCAGCCCATGGTGCACCTTTACCGCCGGTGCCATCTGGGCCAAGAACAGCCTTAGTGACATCATTAATGTTGACGTGAGTTCCAAGGGCTGCAAGCTCTTTGATGAGTTCTTCGCCTTTGAGCTCACGATCTCCGAGATGGACGACAGTGTCTCCATCTGAGCGATCAGGTGGAACAGTCATCGATCCTTTTGTGCCATGGAGACTGCGCTGCTGATATCGCTTGCCTACACCGGAAGGGAGATATGTGTATTGAACATCAATGCCATCTTTTGTCTGCATGCTGGCAAAGAGTGCATCTTCACCGGTTGGAATAATTGATTCGCTACGGTCCTGGGTATATCGAACTGGTTCGGCAATTATTCCGCGACCCCATACACGTTCGACGGGACCAACGTAGTATTCAATAATGTCTGCGTAGTGAATACTCATATCTAATCCGATTGCACCGGTATCTTTCATGTGGCGCCATTTACTAATGATGATCGAATCGTCTCCGCCAGCCCACAGTTCAACCATGAGATGTAGCTTGCCGAGCATTCCTGATTCAAGTACCGCACGCGCTACGCGGTTTGCGCCTCCGCGGCGATAGTTCTCGGCTGTCGCAAGAGTCATACCTGTTCGCTCTGCAGCCGCGACCATCATCTGACCAGTTTTAATTGTCAGAGATAGTGGTTTTTCACAGAGCACATGGCGTCCTGCCTCCATCGCTTGAATAGCGATTGCATGATGTGTTCGTGGATCTGTCACGATATCTATCGCTTCGACGGCGCTATCTTGCAGTAGCTCGTCAAGAGAGGTGTAGACCTTAGGGCGAACACCCATCAATTCAAAAGTCTCTTCGGCTAGCTTATTGGCTACATCGCGATTGATATCGAGTAGTGCAACTACTTCACCTTCAAGTTTTCCTGCCTTATGAAGCGCATTAAAGCCCAACATATGTCGGCGGCCCATAAAGCCGCATCCAACAATTGCTACGCCTAATTTATGCGTCATTACCACTCCCTGCAATCGCGTTGATAAACCATCGTTGTGCCCAGAGGAAGAAAAGTACTACAGGAAGTGCACTCAAAATTGCGGCGGCATATGTGACGTTCGGCCCAACTTTTCCGTAGAAGCCGGTACCTCCTGCAATGAGTGGAGCTAATTGAACAGTTGCAACTTTTAGTGCTTCAGTGTTTCCAACCATGAGTGGCCAGATGTACATATTCCATGCGGTAAGAAAGGTGATTGCCGAATAGGAAGCAATGGGAGGACGTGCAAGGGGGAGAACTATTCTCAATAGAACTCTTGGCCAAGTAGCACCATCCATGCGCGCAGCATCAATTAAACCATCAGGAAAGTTGACCATAAATTGACGGAATAACAAGGTGCCGAAGGCTGTTGAACCCACGATCGGCAAGATCATTCCACCCCATGTATTGAGCAGATTCAACTTAAATGTCACTAAGTAGAGCGGGATGATTGAGATGTTTGTTGGAAGAAATACAGGAACTGCGAGCACTCCAACGATCAGCGCCGCATATTTAAACGGCATCTTTGCAAGAGCAAATCCAGCGGTAAAGGAGATGATCATCTGTAGGAATAAAATTCCGAAGGTAAAGAAGAGAGTGTTCGCAAATATGCGAGGCGTAATTACCGCGAGAGCATCGGCGTAGTTCTGCCAATGTAATGATGGAGGTAGCAATTTAGGGGGATAGACAGAAACTGCCTCCAGGGTCATCAACGAACCAGATATTAGGTAGAGCAGAGGAAATACAAAGAGGAGGGAGAGCAAAATAATTACGGAGTAACGAAGCGTATTTGCTGAACGCCTGCGAGTGAAGAGCACTGAGTTGGCCATAATTAACCTTTAGCCTTTCGGTATTTACGAACGAGAGCAATTGGCACAACAACGCTCATAAGCACAAAGAACTGAAGCATCACTAGCGCAGCAGAGTAGCCGACCTCAAATTGCTCAAAGGCGACCTTGTATGCGTAGTAAGCCAGCGATGTTGTTGAATCTAGCGGACCACCCTGAACCATCAATAACGAAATCTCAAATGGTGCAGAGAGGAAGGCGAGAATCTCGATTGCAACTACCAGGGTGGTTGTTGCGGAAACGCAAGGAAAAATTACCTGCCATAGTCGCTGCCAGGCGTTAGCACCATCGAGCGCTGCGGCTTCAAGAATTTCAGGTGAAATTCGCTGCAAGCCGGCTAGGTAGAGAATGATGACAAGGGGCAGGGAGAGCCAGATAACAATGATGGTGATCGAAGGAAGGGCCCAAGTAAAGCTTGATAGCCACTCGGGTCCTTTGATTCCAACTATCTCTAGAATTCGATTGATCCAACCGGCATCAGGACTGAAAATGCTAGACCACGCGATTCCGGCAACGGCGCTAGAGATTGTGAGAGGAAGGAAGAACATAGCGCGGAAGACGCCGATTCCTTTGACTTTCCAGTTAAGCAAGACAGCGACTAGGAATCCACCGAATACGGTGGGCAATACTCCAAGTAGAAGGAATTTAAAAGTTCTACCAAATGCCGGTAGTAGCAGCTCATCATCAAGTAAGCGTCGGTAATTTTCGAAACCGACCCACGTGATTGGGCCAAGGATGTTCCATTCGCAGAAACTTAAGATGACTCCTGCTGCTGAAGGGATAAGAATAAAGAGTGAGTACATCACCAAGTTTGGAGTAACAAAAACAGCTACCCAAAAGCGATCATTTCGCTTTAACTTCTTCTTGCCAGCAACCAGGACCTTCTCGGGTTTTGGTGTTGTTGCCACGCTCTGCATTGTGCATACCCGCTTTGCTTATCAATCGATGGAGTAACTTAAAAGAGTGATTTGGTGGCGTTCACAAATGAACGCCACCAAATCACATATTACTTATTTACTTTATTGCGCAAGTTCCTTCTTGATTGCCGTAGTTACCTTCGCTTCGGCTTTCTTAAAGGCTGCTTCAACTGAAACATTCTTAAGAAGAATTTCAGCTAGAGCATCTGCGATTACAGTATCAAGAACTGTTCCAGCTTGACCTGGAAGCTTTGGAGCAATAAATGAGTTCTTGATTGCACGGCCAAATGCGTTGACGTTTGCAGGCGGAGCTGCAAGCTTACGCCAGTCTCCGTTTGCAATACCTGCATCTGTTGGAGGAACAAGTGAACCGCTTGCCTGAAGTGTATTGATTCCGCCATTCTTAGTGGTGTAGAACCAATCGATAAACTTCCACGCAGCTGCCTTGTTCTTTGAAGTTGCAGCCATACCAAGACCGTAGCTTCCGCCACCAACGATGTACTTGGAGACCTTGCCCGGAATTGTTGGCATATCGACAACATCCCAATCCATCTTCTTCTCAGCTAGACCAGCCTTATAAGTTGGAAGAAGTGCGCGAACGGAAGTTTCCATTGCGTACTGTCCACCTTGGAAGGTTGGAGGAGTCTTACCTGAAGAGATGCTGTACTTAGGAATACATCCGCTCTGCCATGGCTTTACGAGTTCCTTCCATGCCCCGATTGCCTCTGGAGCTGCAATCTTTGATGTATTTGTATTGCGATCGTAGGTGTAAGCACCTACTGAGCGTAGGAATGGGTTGTACTGAGCCTGCCAGATGGACTTGCTTCCTCCACCAGGTCCGCCAGAAGATCCCCATACCTGTGGCTTCTGCTTTGCGCCCCACTTAGACATTGCATCGCAAGTCTTGAGGTATTGATCGTATGTCCAACCATCCTTAGGTGCTGCAACTCCAGCCTTCTTAAAGAGGGTCTTGTTGTAGAAGATGACTGTTGCATCTGCTGCAATTGGAAGTCCATGAACCTGCTTTGGAAGGTTAATTGGGACATATGAACTTAGGAATGCCTGGTTGAAGTTAGCGCGCTTGAGCGCACCAGGACCGGTTCCGAAATACTTTGTGAGATCTTCAGTGAATCCGACATCTGCTAGTTGATCTGCATAGGTATCTAGATTGTTAATGATATCTGGTGAGTTTCCAGCTAGCGCTGATGCTGCCAAACTCTTAACAATTTCTGGAATGCCTGCAGGAAGTGTTTCAACTTTAACTTGGATGTCTGGGTTTTCCTTGTTCCATTGTTCAATTACTGGCTTGAAGTTTCCATCAATTCCAGCAAGTGCTGCAAAGCGCAACTCTGTAACAGCGTTTGCGTTTTGGAGTCCAACGGTAGCTAAGGAGAGTGAAACAAACCCCGCAACTAAACTAATGCGAAGTTTTTTACTTGATGTAAAGCTCTTCATCAATATCCTCATTTCTCGGGTTACGTGATGTAAAAATTCTCAACTGCGAACTTTGACGTCATCCTAAAGAGTTACGAAAGAGTAGGTCAATGAATTGGGGTGGTTTATTTTTGCTATAAATTCAGATACCTGAAAAGATCTCAAAATGTTATCGAGGGCAAAAAGCCGAATGCGATCGGCCCACAGGACTAATCGAGTCGGAAGACGAGCTCCTCGCAAGGATGCATTTGAAGCGCATCGGTCGGAGGACCCTCAGGTGGCCAGATAAATGCACCCTTCATCTTGTCGCCTATTTCAGCGCTGTAGCGCTCGTGGACATCCTTGCGGGCCCACATGATTTTGCGGGATTCATCCCAATTCTCGGACTCCACATAGCCAATAACGAGTCCATCTGGCATCAGATAAATCGAATAGTTCTTCCATCCCGCATCGCTGAGCGCCTGACGGTAGTAATCAGGGATAGTTGCGTGGCTCTCACGATAGTCATTTACTCGATCGGGATGTACTCGTAGCGTCCAACAAATTCTATCCATGCGCGAACTCCTTCACTCGGCCCTGCCTTGCTTTCAAAATAACATAAAAATTTTCGCGCGACAATGAGTCAAGCAACTATTTTGAACTACCACTCTGCATGCGAACCATCTTTGTGTGTCCATAGCGGCGCTCGCCAGCGATACCCATCTTCTGCGGCCTTTCGAACCGCAGCTTCGTCGACCTCAATTCCAAGTCCAGGCTTGGTCATCAACTCGATGTAACCATCTGGGGCATCAAAGACGGAAAAATCCACTAGGTATTTCAAAGCAGAGTTATAGATATCTAAACGAGATCCATTATCCCCGCGGCCAAGACCAAGAACTTGTTCCTGAATAAGGAAATTGGGTGTGGCAAAGTCAAGTTGTAGACAGGCAGCAAGTGCAATTGGCCCCAATGGACAGTGCGGTGCCATCGAAACGTCATACACCTCGGCCATTGACGCAATACGACGGCATTCAGAGATACCCCCGGCATGGCTTAAATCAGGCTGGGCCACTGCAATTCCGGAGCGAAGTACATCCTTGAAATCCTTGCGATCAAAGAGGCGTTCGCCGGTAGCAATCGGTGTCGAAGTTGAGGCGACAATCAATTCAAATCTATCTGTGAACTCAGGTAAAACCGGCTCTTCGATAAACAACAAATTAAGCGGTTCAAGATAAGGAAATACACGACGCGCCATCGCCAAACTAAATCGTCCGTGAAAATCAAGTGCGATGTCAATTGAATCACCAACATGTTCACGCACTGCGGTAACACGAGCAACAATGTTTTTTAGCTCTTCTGGAGTATCAATGTGCTCTAGACCATCTGCTGGGCAAAACTTAAGTGCGGTCAATCCACGCGCCATTTGCGCATCGGCACTAGCTAAAAGCTCTTTAATATCAGCACTTACTGGGGCATGAGTGTGGCCATTCTCGCTACCTGCTCCACCTATATGTCCGTAAATCCGCACACGATCACGAACCTGTCCGCCTAATAGTTGATAGACAGGAACCCCGAGCGCCTTTCCTTTTATATCCCACAGCGCTTGATCAATTCCCGAAAGCGCAGAGTCCATAATTGCACCACCGCGATAAAAGGAACCCTTCTTCATCCGTTGCCAGAGACGCTCGATTTCAAAAGGGTTTTTGCCAACTACATCCAGCATCAATTCATTAACAGCTGCTGCAACCGTATGAGCTCTTCCCTCGAGAACTGGCTCGCCCCAGCCAGAAATTCCTTCGTCAGTTTCAATTTTAAGGAAGACCCAGCGCGGAGCAAGAAAAAAGACTTCATACTTTGTGACAATCACTGCGGCCTCCTATGGATTGCGCAAAGCCTATTCTCGCTCTTTACCTTAATCAAGTGAGCCTAGTTAAATACTTTGCCTGGATTCAAAATATTATTGGGATCAAGTGTTAATTTGATTGACTTCATCACGCTCACTGCCGCAGCACCTGTCTCTGCAACCAATGCATCAATTTTTCCTGAGCCAATTCCATGCTCCCCAGTGCACGTTCCACCCATCTCAATAATCCTCATTGTGATCTCATGAGTGATGTGCCGGACTTCCTCGAGCTCCTCTGGTTTATTCGGATCAGTGATGATCCCGCAGTGGAAGTTTCCATCGGCAACGTGTCCCAAAATTGAGTATGGATACTTATATTTTGCAAGTACTTGATCGGCAACTGTGACCGCTTCGGCCAACTTAGACAGTGGAACGGCGGCATCAGTGCTGACCGCACGTTTTCCGGGGTTAGCGGAAATGCTAGCCCAGTAGGCATTGTGTCGAGCTTGCCATAATTTACGACGAGCATCCTCATCGGTGGTCCACTCGAATTCGCTTCCGCCAAAGTCAGCAACAATTTCCTTAACCGAGTTCGCATCTTCTTGTACGCCTTGTGGGCTGCCGTGAAATTCAAAGAATAAAGTTGGTGCCTCAGTGAGCGTCAAACCATCATGGGCATTTACATTTTTGATGCTCTGAGCATCTAAGAATTCACAGCGGGCGATCGATATTCCAGATCTCACAATTGCAGTTGCCGCACTTACCCCATCATCTAGCGTGGGAAAGCGCACAATTGCCGCAGCCATTTTTTCAGGAATACCAAATACTCGAAGCGTTAACTCGGTGATCACCGCAAGAGTGCCCTCTGAGCCCACGAGCAATCTAGTTAAGTCATATCCGGCAGATAACTTTCTCGTCTCTCGGCCAGTTCTGATAATTGTGCCATCGGCCAATACCGCTGTGAGCGCCAAAACATTTTCTCTCATTGAGCCGTAACGAACTGTGGTTGTTCCAGCAGCACCAGTTGAGGCCATTCCACCCAACGTGGCATCGGCGCCCGGATCAACTGAAAAGAACAAACCAGAGTCAGCTAACTTTTTATTGAGCGCCATGCGATGTACACCCGGTTGCACTCGCACCAATAAATCATCGGCTCGAATATCAATGATCTTGTTCATATCGGTGAGATCAAGAGATACCCCACCAAATAGCGGAAGCACGTGTCCTTCCAAAGATGAGCCAGCACCAAAGGCAACTACTGGAATTTTCTCTTTATTACAGTATGCCAAAACTTGAGCGACCTCTTCAGTGCTGTGGGGCATAACAACTGCGGATGGACGAACTGGAGAAAAGGCAGATTCATCGCGCCCATGCTGATCAAGCACGCTCTCATTTGTGGAGACCAGACCAGTTACCAAAGTCTTTAAGCGTTCAACCTGTGCTGTTGTTAAATCCACCCGCTGCCGTGTCATGACCGAGATCCTAGCTGTTCAGCTTCATCTAACGTGGATTGATTTTTCAATCTCGAGCGCCTAATTGATACCAATTATTGGCGTTCTTCCACATTATGGCCGCACGGATTTCAGGGGAAAGTCGGGCAAGGCTATTTTCGAAGTCGGTCACTAGCTTTGCGAGTGAGACGAATTGACGATCTACCGGAAAATTACTTCCCCACATCACGCGGGTGTGGCCAAACAATTCCAGGGCGGTATCAATCAAGTGGTCCATCGCCTCTTTCGGCCAGTCACGTCGATACATGTACAGCCCACTCAATTTAATCGCGATGTTTTTATGTGCGGCTACTTTTGCAAGCTCGGCTTGCCAATCAGCTAGGCCCTGGCGATCCCAGCTAAGTGGCATAAGGAAATGATTAATGACCATCTTGGTTTGTGGAAATTCTTCTGCCAATCCAGCAGCACCGGAAGCTTGATCAGGAAAAATCTGCAGGTCAAAGATCATCCCTTGATCACCGAGATGGGCAAAGTTCTTCCGCCACGTGGCATCGTGCATGATGGCGGGACTATCAGTAAATGTGTAATCAGGATCGCTGTGGTAATTGAGAATGTGTCGCACACCGACCACTCGATCACTTGCTTGGCGGTGAGCTGCCAATAATTCCGGAAAGTCTGCTTTTAATAAATTTGCACCAGCGACAATTGAATAAGGCGCTTCGAATTCGGCGAGAGTTTTAGCTAGCCACTGTGTTTCACCAAGCGGATTGGTCGGATCCCAAGCCGCCTCAACATGAACTAGACCGGCTAATTCAATTGTTGCAGTGTCCTGTCGATATTCAGGAAGAAGATAATCAACAGCTAACTTTTTCAAGTTACCAAATGCTGTCTCTTTATCTTCGACACCGGTAAGCCAGGGATATGTACCAGTGTTGAGGTCCCACAAATGCATATGTGAATCAATGCACTTCATTAAAACTAACCCCTCATGAGATCGAGAGTGTCATTGGACTCTGGGCTTAGCGCCAAATAACCGCCATCGACTACAAGATCTGCACCAGTGACAAAACTTGAATCCGGACTAGCTAGCCAAGCCACTGCTGCTGCAACTTCATCTGGTTCACCACAACGATCCATCATGGAGTAGCGGCCCCAAATAGGTTCCCACTTTGCGCGATCACCATTTGCTGCTTCATCAAGTGTTTCAGTCCAGATCCATCCCGGACTGACAGAATTAACGCGGATTCGATCCTTGGATAGATCAAGTGCCTGGCACTTTGTTAACTCAAGGAGCGCTCCTTTCATCGCGTTGTAAGTCCAACGACCAGTTTGCGCGCGGTGAGAGGAGATACTCGTGATATTCACAATCGTTGGGTGTGGGCTCTTTCGCAATTCGCCCAGTGCTTGAGTCACCAGATTTGCCCCAGCTAAAAGATTTACCTCAAAAGTACGCTGCCATTGCTCGCGCGTAGCATCTACCCCTGCGAGGAGGAAAACAGCCGCATTGTTTACCAAGATATCCAGTGACCCAGTAGCTTCAACGGCCAACTTAATAGTCTTCTCGCGCGTTTTCTCATCACAGACATCACCTACCAAAATATGAAGGTTTGGATTGTTTAAATCTTGCTGCATTTTTTTCAGCAGATCCTCATTTAAATCCATCGCCACAACGGCGACTCCATCTTTCAAAAATCGCCGCACACAGGCCGCACCAATTCCGGAGGCACCCCCAGTCACAATTGCAGTTCTACCGTTAGCCATTCTGCTCTCCCTTTTCTACAACAAGAATTAAAATGCTCCCAAATTGAAATATGCAGTCAAGTGCGTGAATTTATCTTTTTTTCGCTTCATGATGTTGATGCCACTTAAGTCAAGCACTCGTCCATCTGGGGCGGTTAACTTCGCCTTCCATTCAACCGTGCCTTCATGCTTATTTCCATAAGAGCGCATAACATCAACGCTCAATGTGGGATAAGCGGCAGCGCTATTTTCATAAAAAGTACGAATTTGGTCATGGCCGACGAGTGTGACTCCATCTGGACCAGTCCATCGTGCATCCTTAGTGAAGAAGGAGAGAATCGCTTTGATATCTCGGCTCTCTTCTGCGGTCCAATATTCCCGTGCGAGCTTGGTTAACTTATTGTGCATGGATTCGCCGCGCTTTCTTTAGTTTTTCATCCGACTTAGAAAGATGCTACTTCGATCTCATTACCTTGGCAATGAGTTTGAGCGGACCTGATCCTTGCGACTCACCTTGTTCTATTTACTCCAGTAGTTAGCCGGCAGTAGACTTAAATTATGAGGCTAGGAAACAAATCATTGCTCCCACTCGCTCTCGTTTCAGCCTTAACTCTCGCATTTATCTCACCAGTGAGCGGTGCAAATCCTGATGATGGATATCCGCAGGGTGTGGCAGCACCAGGGCGAACTTGTCCGAATTCTGAGGTGGGCTTTACTGCAGTAAGTGAGATAACGCAGAAGACTTTAATCTGCACACTCATTAACGGTGAGAAGAAGTGGTGGATCCAAGGAGAGCCACTTCCTGCAGCACCGGCTGCAACGCCTACAGCGACTTCAAACGCGACCCCTTCAGCAAATAATGGAGACTCCTCATCCAATGTTCCAGAAATTCAATACACACCGAAGTACAAGCTTCCCGCAAAATCGCTAGCCAAGATGAAAGTGTTTGAGAATGTAATTTACTCGCGTAATTCTCCGACCCAACGCCTCGATATCTATATGCCCAAGGGCGTAGTTAAACCGCCACTAATTGTTTGGACACATGGCGGTGGCTTTGTTTTTGGTGACGAGGATTTTATGAAGTTTGATGAGAGCGCTAAATTACTTGAAGTATTTATTAAGAACGGAATAGCTGTCGCTTCGGTTAATTACAGGTTGGCACAAGAGGCACCATTTCCAGCAGCTGGTGTAGACACGAAGAGCGCTATTCGATTCCTCAGAGCCAATGCAAGTAAGTATGGATATGACCCCAAGAAATTTGCCACCGCTGGAGATTCTGCAGGTTCATACCTTGCGCTTATGGCCGGAATTACCGGTGATCAATCCTCACCTTTTGATGATCCAAATGATCCCAATTTAAAGACATCCGCATCTGTTGCTGCCGTAATTGATCTATATGGAAATGCAGATTTTTTTGAAATGACCGCAAATAATGCTAAATACCCATGTGATCAAAGTAAAAACCCATTTCCAGTCGCAGATACGGTTATGCACCCATGGTTCGGCGATACAACCGATCCAAAAGTTCAGTCCAAAATGAAATCAGGTGGCCTCTATCCGTATGTGAAGACATCAAAAAGGTTGCCAGTCTTTTATATTTTCCATGGATTAGACGACTGCTCTGTAAGTCCGTACGACTCCAAGAATTTGGATAAGGCAGTTAAAGAAGTAAATGGAAAAAGTACTTTGAGGCTTGTTCCAGGGGCAATCCACGGGGGAGCGGGCGTTTGGAGTGCTGCCATGAAGGCCGTTCCTGCCATCAAGAAAACTTTAATCGCGGCAAAGAACTAGCAATCTAATTGAGTGGGTTGTGAGGGACTCGAACTACATATCCTTCATAGGCCACATATGGATTCAATTGATCTTGATCCACACCCCATACTAGGGATTGGGTCTGACAAATACTAGATTTTAAACGGATTTAGGATGGACTTGGGCTTTGTAAAGTCTTGACAGAGAAAGATCCGCTGTTACTTTTAACTATGCGCAAAGTTGCTCTCGCTCTTCTGATGATGAGTGCGCTGATTCTCTCTTCAGCGCCTGTCTCTCAGGCTGGATTAAATGCACCGGTTGATCTCGAGAATCCCCGAGCAGTCCCAATCTTTGGGCAGCAAGGCCCCTCGGAAGCTAACTTGATGGCCGGTTGGAGTGGGTTCTTGTATTCACCGCGTATCGTCTTTAGCGCTGCTCACGCCCATTACCAATTTGATAACGATGGTAATCGCGTTTTGATTGAGCCCAAGTATATAACTGTAGGGAAGCCTAACTCGTCAACCAAGGATACTGAAGGAAGAGCAAAGGTTATCAAGACTTTTGTAGGTGACTATAAGAAATCATCAACAGGTTGGAAACTTAACGACTTTATTGTTCTTGTCTTAGATAAAGATTTAGCTACCATCTCTCCAGCAAAGTTGATGACTGCAGAAATTGAAGCCGAATTAGTCAAGGCACGAGCAGAGATAGTTTTCCATGGATACGGTGAGTATCGAGACCGTTGTGATCCCGGGCAGAAGAATCCGTGTGCTGAGGATCGCAATAATCCCAATAAAAGCCCAAGTGAGCTTCCGCGAATTATGAGATCTAACTTAGCTCCTAAGTCTGATTTTCCCTGGTTGCAAGGACAAGGGCTCGTCGAATTGGCAAATGAAACACTATTAACGAATCTTTCAACGTGTCCCGGTGACTCTGGTAGTGGGACGACAGCCACCTATAAGGGGGAAGTATTTTATGTAGGGCAAGGAATTTCAACTGGCATGAATTTCTATGCCTGTGGAGCAACTAATACTCCTGCTAATGAAAAACACCCACGAGAGATGGGATTCATTTCTCCGGTCTTTAAGCATTTAGATTTGATTAAGCAAGCTGAAGATTTTCTCGCCAAGCAAGTTACAGCTCAAACGAGTCCGACCAGTAAGTCAGCTGCATCTATAACCTGCGTTAAGGGCAAGCTGACCAAAAAAGTATCTGGACCCAACGCAAAGTGTCCAAAGGGATATAAGAAGAAGTAGTTCCAGTGTTTTGAGGAACTACTCAAACTTTGGTGGGTTGTGAGGGACTCGTTATCAAACCTTCAAACCATTCCCTTTGACCCACTATGCGGATATATCCGTTCTTGACTCATCTCCAATATTAGGGATAGCCAGTGACAAATCAAGGGGATGGGAAGATATGTAAGCCAAATTGGGAGGTAAGAGCAGAAAAGTTTGCTCAAAGTCCCATATGGCTTGATCTCCCCATTACCCTTTTGGAATGCGGATCAAGGGGACTATTGCCAAGGGACTTTTAGTTGCCCTCATCCTTACTCTGGTTCCAATCACAGCCTTCTCTGCCCAGAAGATAACTCCTGGAAGTACCTGCAAAGTTTTGAACCAAAAAGTTGTCTATTTGAAAAAGACATATGCCTGCACCAAATCAGGCAAGAAGTTGGTTTGGAATAAAGGCGTTGCTGTAAAGAAACCAACACCCACTCCAACACCCACTCCAACACCCACTCCAACACCCACTCCAACACCCACTCCGACTCCTACGCCTCTTGCGATTCCAATTTGTTCTGGAACCGCAAAAAGTGACCAGAGTAAATTCAGTGTATCTATTCAATTATTGGATCCGTTTGATAAATCAAAAATGCTTAATGGCGGAGGGATTTTCCTGAAAGTCAATTCGATTTGGACCTATATCCCGGCAGATATCAATGGACGAATAGATATCTATATTGATCCAGGAAGTTATGAAATTGATACCCTGCCACCTATCCGATCAGAGTACTTTTTGGCTCGCAAAGGATTTGTATTGAGGCTTAGTGTGGATGGTCAATACTCAATTTCCAATTCAAAATTAGTTGAAAGTCATTGCCAAATAAGTTCAGATCTCTCAAGTGCGGGACTTCAGAGGTTTTCTGAGGTAAAGAGAAGTGACTATAAATTTGCGATAGAGCCTATTGATGTACGACCTCCAATCTCAACAGTCAAGTACATTGCACCTTTAAGTAACAGGCTACAAAATCCTATTGTGTTGGACCTTTACCCTTGGGAAAGTAAACACTTCGTACTCCTAACAATCTCAAATCAACATAACCCAGTTGTAATCGGCCGGCTGCTACGATCTCTTGACCTTAGTTTTGAGATTTATGATGAAGTTACCTCGGGCTTTCCAAAGTACACAATTAATTCATCTGCATGGTCACGCATGTTGAATGGGAAGTCTGTGATCGCCCAGATTCCTGATGTTGAAGGTGTCGATTCTTCAAAGATAATCAGTTGTGGTGGCAATGCGTGCACCGCTCCATCCACGTTAGGAATGGAAGTTCGGTGGCAAGTTCTCGAATCGACTTTGTGGATGCTTGAACATTTGGATGTTTATGACCATGTTTTATTCTATGAACAAGGAAGAACATTTTGGCCTCAGAACAGTTGTTCACCAAAAATATCTTTAAAGAATGATTGGGGAAATAACTACCAAACAGCCACTGGGTTTGCTAATTTGATGAGTAAAGAAATAATGAAGCGACTTAATCTACCCTTTGGTCCTGAAGAAACAGTGTCTGGAGAGGAGCATTATCGACAGGTATTGGCAATCGAAGAGATGTTCTCAAATAATCTCAACCAGAATCTTCTTTATATTTTTGATAATAAAATCACGATAAATTCTTTAGAGGGCAACAATATATGGGCTAGCCTAATGTCATACTTGGGGAAGAATCTCGGGGGATTTGAGTTCTATAAGAAATTTTTCTCTTCTTGTGAACGCTTACCTAATTCACAAAGTAATTTAAATACAGTACAAAATTGGAAAACTTTGGCCGAATTGGCAGCAGGTAAAAACTTAGATTCTATTTTCACCCAAAGATGGCGCATGCCCTAACTTCCGTTGCATATTCACTAACTAACATCATCTTCTCCTTATGAATAAAGGAGTCAAGAGATCAAATACTGGATATAAAGGTTTGGCAGATATATCCACTATTCAAGGGTTTGAACCACATCCAAGGTTTGGACATAGCCCTTGGAGTTGCCTACATAAGTGGGTTGTGAGGGACTCGAACCCCCGACCCGGTGATTAAGAGTCACCTGCTCTACCAACTGAGCTAACAACCCGGGGCATACATTGGCGTTCACCAGTGAATGCAGGTCAGACCCTATCAGTGTGTTTGACCTTGTTTTGCCACTTGCCACGCGTAATGATTGAGATATGAGTCGCTGGGAGATCAGGCTAGCCATAGGCCTTATCGGTTCAGTTTTTGCTGGAGGAATGATGTCGACGGCGCAAACTGCGCCAGTAAAGGCAACACCAGAGGTTTCTGCAGTCGAGGCGTTGGCTACCTTGGCGGTGAAGGGAAGAGCGCCGAAGACTGGATATGCGCGCTCGGAATTTGGGCAAACATGGGCCGATGTAGATCGAAATGGCTGCGATACGCGCAACGATATTTTAAAGCGAGACCTGACAGAGGTTCTCTTCAAGGAGAAGACCCGAAATTGTGTTGTATTGAGTGGAATTCTAGTTGATCGATATTCGGGGGAGACTATCAATTTCGTTCGCGGAAATATCACGAGTATGGAAGTGCAGATCGATCACGTTGTGGCGATGTCTAATTCATGGCAGACGGGTGCATTCAAGTTAACACTGGCCCAGCGCACAGCCCTTGCGAATGATCCGATGAATCTCTTTGCGGTAAAGGGACGGCTCAATTCGCAAAAGGGTGATGGTGATGCTGCGACATGGTTGCCACCGCTAAAGAAATTTAGATGTGCGTATGTGGCTCAGCAGATCGCTGTGAAAGCTAAATACTCGTTATGGGTAACTGCGCCAGAGAAAGATGCAATGACGCGAATACTTAACACATGCCCTAAGCAGGTGTTGCCAGAGAGGTAAGTG
Organism: Candidatus Planktophila sp.; assembly: GCA_044373255.1. Taxonomy (GTDB): domain Bacteria; phylum Actinomycetota; class Actinomycetes; order Nanopelagicales; family Nanopelagicaceae; genus Planktophila. Next base: position 19,102 of record JBIPNL010000005.1, read on the forward strand.
TTAGTGGCTATCTTTAAAGCGTTTGTACGAAGCGTTAATTTCTAGCTCCGCTGCATCGTGCCCAACCCAGTCACCACCGTGAACTTCTTTACCTGGTTCGAGAGTTTTGTAGACTTCAAAGAAGTGCTTGATTTCATCTAATTCATAAATTGGAACATCGGCTAAGTCTTTAAGGTTTGACTTACGAATATCACCGGCAGCAACGCACAAGAGTTTGTCATCGCCACCTTTTTCATCGGTCATGCGGAACATTCCGATGACGCGGCATGAAACAACGCACCCTGGGAATGTTGGTTCATCGAGCATGATCAGCGCATCGAGTGGGTCGCCGTCATTGGAAAGTGTGTTCTTAACGAAGCCGTAGTCGTGTGGAAAGCGGGTTGCGGTAAAGAGCATGCGATCCAGGCGAACTTCGCCGGTGTTGTGATCGATCTCGTATTTGTTGCGAGATCCAGCAGGGATTTCAACGACAACATCAAAGATCATATGGATGGCACTCTCTTTAGGTGATGATTGGGAATTTCTCAACCAGAAGGTGGAGAGAAAACTTGGGGTGAACGACGGGGCTCGAACCCGCGACATCTCGGACCACAACCGAGTGCTCTACCAGCTGAGCTACGCCCACCATGTGCTGTGCGGGGCTAGTCTACCTTTTCCGTAGGGGGATTTTGCCCTGGGTTTAGTGGGTCTATAAAGATTGCGGAACGGTAATACTTGAGTTCTTCGATCGAATCTTGAATATCTCCGAGTGCGCGGTGGTTGCCAGTCTTGGCGGGGGCGGCGAAGTAGATCTTGGGAAACCAGCGGCGAGCGAGCTCTTTGATACTGGAGACATCGACTGTGCGGTAGTGCAGATACTCAGTCAAGCGCGGCATGTCGCGCGCGATGAAATTGCGATCGACACTAACTGAGTTTCCGGCAAGGGGAGATTTTCCGGGGATAGTTCCCGTGGTTTCGAGATAAGCCAAAATCGCATCTTCGGCCGCTTCAACGGTGATGCCGTTGGGGATTTCTGTGATCAGGCCAGAATCAGTATGCATCTGGGTGACAAAGTCATTCATGGCCGCCAACTGCCCGGGGGTAGCGCCGATGACGAGATCGATACCTTCGCCGATCAGATTGAGGTCTGAATCGGTCACAAGGACAGCAATCTCAACCAGTACATCTTTTTCTAGGGAAAGCCCCGTCATCTCGCAATCAATCCAGATCAGATGGGGGAGCTCAGTAGCCATATCGGCAAGTTTAGGGGGTGAAGCGCTCGCTATGTGAATTCAGCATGAGTTCACCTTCTGTTCACCTTCTATCCCTGCAGGCTCTGCCGTCTAAGGACAGACTCGGCGCGTGAGCCAGACTGTAGATGTCAAAAGTTCAGCGCCTATCCCGCGCGAACTAGTAACTAAACCTCGTTTATCAGATCAGATTTTCCGTGTGGTTGTTACTGCAGGCGGAATGTCATCACTCATTATTTTAGGTTTGATTTTTGCATTCCTTGCATACCGTGGCCTCGGAGTAATTCGTATTGAAGGTTTTGGATTCATCACCAACTCAAATTGGGATGTCGTTGAAAACGAGAATTCAGACATTATTTCTCAAGATTACGGGTTGGCCGCCATGTTGGTCGGAACCATCTTGTCGGCAACTGTCGCTGTCATTGTCGGTGTACCGATTGCAGTATTTAGCGCGCTCTTCTTAGAATTTTACTCAGGCCGTAAGGCAAGAAATGTTTTGATTGCACTCATTGACTTGATGGCCGCCTTCCCATCGATCCTCTTTGGTTTTTGGGGATTCTTGGTCTTGATGCCGAGCGCTGAATACTGGGCAAAGCTACTGAATAAATATCTGGGCTGGATCCCGATCTTTGACGTCCCTGCGCCATTTTTTACGCGCTCGCCATTTATTGCTGGGTTAGTTCTTGCAATTATGATTATTCCAATCTGTACATCAATTTCACGTGAAGTTTTCTCGCAGACTCCCCTTGATCGAATCCAAGCAGCCTATGCACTCGGTGCGACAAGACTCTCAATGATTCGCGCAGTGGTACTACCATTTGGACGCGGTGGAATTGTGGGTGGCGCAATGCTTGGCCTTGGTCGTGCCATGGGTGAAACCGTCGCGGTCTACACAGTTCTAAATATTGTCTATCAAGTTAACTGGCAAGTTCTCTTTGGTTCAGGTGGAAATATTGCATCCTTGATTCTTCTTAAGGTAAATGAAGCCGATAGAGAAGAAGTGAATGCGCTTATGGCTGCCGGCCTAGTCCTCTTCCTACTTACTCTTGTAATCAACGCGATTGCGAATATCCTTGTGAATAGCCTCGGAAAGACAGGTCGCTAAATGACATCAGCAATCAGTCAAGTCCTGAAAACGCCTAAGCCAGCTAAGCCTTGGGAGCCGACGGCACGTGAGCGAACACAGAAGGTACTCAACTTTTTTATTTCGCTAGCCCTATCAGTTCTCCTGTTATTTACTACTGGTCTCAATGGAAAACTTGGGTGGTTCGTTGCATTCTTCTTCTCTTGGACGGTCGTCTCATTCATCACTGAATATCGCCGTGCAGGAAAGCCAGCTGCCCAAGATAGCTTGCTGACAAGCCTTTCACGATTTGCAATCACTCTTGCAGTAATCCCAATCATCAGCATCTTAGTTACCGTTGTCGTAAAGGGTTGGCGTGGAATGCATTGGGGTCTATTCACTCAAGATATGGCCCAGGCAACTGTTAACGACCCAATTCAAAATGGAGGAATGCTTGCAGCAATTGTAGGCACTCTGATTATGGTGGGACTTGCACTTCTCTTTACATTGCCGATTTCAATTCTGACCGCACTGTACTTGACTGAAATTAATGGAAAATTTGCTCGACCAATCCGCTTCTTAGTGCAGGCGATGTCCGGTGTTCCCTCGATTGTTGCAGGTCTCTTTATTTTATCTGCACTGATTTATCCGGTCACTGGTGAGCGCACTGGCTTAATGGGCGCGCTAGCGTTAGCAATTCTTATGATTCCGACAGTGGCACGTACAGCAGAAGAAGTACTGTTGCTTATTCCAAATGAGTTACGCGAAGCAGGATTAGCACTTGGTGCAACGCAGTGGCGAACTGTTGCAATGGTTGTTGTACCTGCAGTAAAGAGTGGCCTAGTTACTGCGATCATTCTTGGTGTCGCTCGAGTGATTGGTGAGACAGCACCGATTCTTTTGGTTTCAGGTGGCGGAGAAGCCACCAACTTCAACCCAGTTTCAGGACCTATGGGTTCTATTCCTTACTATGTCTGGAAGTCGTTCCAACTTGGCGGCACCGAGGAATCATCGCAGCGTACGTGGGCAGGGCTACTCGTACTCATACTCTGGGTTCTCTTTCTCTTTACCATTGCCCGTTACATTTCATCGAGATCGCAGAAACGGTAGATCAAAGATATGTCAGAAAATAATCAAGGGGAGAAGCCAGAGATGAAGACAGCTACAACACCTCACTCACTCGCAGATGTTGCATCATCTCGCGAAGCGAAAAAGCCTGGAACAGCCCCGCTAGGTTCCGGTCTTGAGTCTCGTGGCGTGCACGCATGGTTTGGTACCAAGCATGTTCTTAAAGATGTCACTTTAGATTTTGCTGCTGGAACAGTTACCGCGCTGATCGGCCCATCAGGATGCGGAAAGTCAACATTCCTTCGCACACTCAATCGTATGCATGAATTCATTCCAACAGCAGCCCTTGCTGGCGAAGTGCTACTTGGCGGTAAAGATATTTACGCTTCTGGCACAGATGTGACAAAGATTCGCTTACGCATCGGTATGGTTTTTCAGAAGCCTAATCCATTTCCTTCGATGACAATCGGACAAAATGTTTTATCAGGCCTTAGGTTGGCACAGCTCAAGGTTCCAAACACCGATGATCTTCTCGAAGAGTGCCTCGTTCGTGCCGGTTTATGGGAAGAGGTAAAGGATCGCCTTGGCGAGCACGCTAGCGCCTTGTCCGGTGGCCAACAACAGCGTTTATGTATCGCACGCTCGCTTGCAGTTCGCCCGGAGGTCTTGCTCATGGATGAGCCATGTTCCGCTCTAGATCCAGGGTCAACATTTCGCATCGAGCAGACAATCTCTGAGCTCTCACAGACCATGACTATCGTGATCGTTACCCACAATATGCAGCAGGCGGCTCGAGTTTCAGATTACTCAGCTTTCATGCTCTCTGATGGTGGTCCTGGTGAACTTATTGAAGTCGCACCGACAAATGAGCTCTTCTCTCGTCCGCGCGATAAGCGCACAGAGGATTACGTCACCGGTCGATTCGGTTAACAACCCACTTCAATTATTTGAGATAGGTTCAACTGTTATTCACCAAGTCGTAGCCATCTAGACCCCCGCCTTCAGTACTTTCGAGGCCTCACAGCACGTGAGTCCCAACCTCGGGAAGTATCTGAAAGGTAGAGAATGAAACTCTCAAAGAAGTTTGGTGTCGTAGCAGTAGCGGTCGGCCTTATTGTCGGTATCGCTCCAGTGGCACAGGCAAACACAAATCTAACTGGAACAGGCGCCTCCTTCCCTGCGCTTTTGATCGAAGAATGCAAGGTAGTTTTTAACAAGACAACTGGCCACTCACTGACTTACGCAGGTGCTGGTTCAGGTACAGGTCGCGATGGTTCAGATAAGCAACTTGGACACATTTGGTTCTCAGATACAGCACACACAGGTTCAACTGCTCGTCCAACGCTGGTACATATTCCAGCAGCAGCAGCTCCAATTGCACTCCTCCACAATTTGCCTGCAAAGGGCCAGCTCTATTTATCTCCAGTGACAGCAGCGAAGATTTTTTCTGGTGAAATCACCCGCTGGAATGATCCTGCGATTGCTGCTGATAACAACCGTCTCGTAAAGGAAGTTGTTTACAAGAAGGATCGTAATGGCGATCTCGTCAAGGATAAGAGCGGTAACCCTGTAGTTCTACGTACTGCAAGCAAGAACATCAGATACACACTTCCTAACCAGCCAATCACAGTAATCTATCGCTCTGATCGTTCAGGAACTTCAGGTAACTTCACAGCATGGCTACGTGGTGTTGCTCCAACAACCTGGACCAAGCCACAGAACGACACATTCGTCACAGCATTCCCCGGCAACATCAACGCTCCTGGAAACATTGGCCGCGTTGTTGGCGCAAGCTCATCAACTGGTGTCTCACAACTCGCAGCAAAGACAAAGTATTCAATTACTTACGCTGAAGTTTCATACGGAACAAAGTACAACTTGAAGGCCGCAGCAGTCGGAAATGCTTCAGGAAACTTTGCTCTACCAACAGGTGATGCCACAGCAGCATTCCTAGGTTCTGCAACAGTGGATGCCAAAGGTATCTTCAAGTTTGACTATGCAACCAAGGAAGCGGGCGCATACACACTTGGAATCATCACCTACATGCTTGGTGATAGTGATTACAAGGACAAGGCAGCAGTTCCTGCAATCAAGGCGTGGGCTAACCTGATTATCTCTCCTGCATGTACTGATTTAGCTCCTGACTTCATTGCGATCACAGGAACTTTAAAGAAGTACGCTGATGCAGCAATTGCAAAGCTCGGCTAAAACTTCCCAATCTCGAGGGTAGAAAAAGAACGACCAGGCCAACCAGCCTGGTCGTTCTTTTTTCTGTCGCAATCGTGTGCGCGCCTGGCAGGAATCGAACCTGCGACCTACCGCTTAGAAGGCGGTTGCTCTATCCGACTGAGCTACAGGCGCCTGCAGGTGTCGTCTGATTACTATTCTAACGGCTCAACTATTAAGGTGTGACAATGGCTGAATTCATTTACACAATGAAAAAGACGCGTAAAGCGCACGG
>JBIPNL010000070.1:0-6140 GCA_044373255.1 Candidatus Planktophila sp.
CGCGTCAAAAGCGAGATACCTCGTTCTTTAGCAGAAAGAATTTCTGGATTATTCGAGGGAATAGCATTGGAGTAAACAACGAATTTCTTGCCATCTATATGGGACTTATCGTGGCCAACATATACATCGGCTCCTAAGGCTCTGAGTGCAAGCACGACAGAGGAATCTTTACTGTCACTACCCGAAACATGTACGCCATGAGATAAAGCAATACGAGCCAACCCACTCATGCCGGCTCCGGCGATTCCCACAAAGTGAACTTTTTGACCTATCCATTCACTGAGCTCTGGTCGTTGCATCGTCTCAGACCTTTGGCTTTCTCAAGGCATGTTCCATCAGTGCTGCAATTTTTGATGTCGCATCGAGATCACTTAAGTCTGCACCAGGAGAGTTATCGAGGGCTTTTTTCATAACGGCCCCAATGTTATCGACCAACCATTGCGGAGTGAAGGATTTCTGATCGACGAGTACTGCATTTCCCCGAGAAACTAAATCGAGTGCATTTACGCTCTGTTCTCCATTTCCAATCGCAAGTGGAACAAAGATGGCGAATTTTCCAAGCGTGCGCACTTCAGAACATGTGATTGCACCGCTTCGAGCAATAATGAGATCAGCGGCTACGTAGGCTCGAGCCATCTCGTGAATGTATTGCACTGACTTGTAACCCTCATCGGCTACTGCGGCTGAATTTGTTCCTCCGACAGAGTGAAGAATTGAAATAGATTGCGCATTAATCTCTTTCCGAGCATGCTCAATAACGGAGTTAATCGCTTGGGAGCCTTGAGAGCCTCCGACAACAAGAAGAAGTGGTTTCTTTGGATCAAAACCAAGTGCCTTCTTTTCATCGGCTTGCCGATCTAACCAGACCTGCATATCACTGTCTTTGCGATCACTGAGTAGCGCTGCGATATCTTCTCTCAATGGAATTCCGGTGATCAGGGCCTCTGAAAACTTACCTGTTGCAACTGGGATTCCTGCAGCGAGCCAGTGAGTAAAAAGTGCGCCGAGGCGATTTGCCCAGCCAGGTTTTGCATTTGCTTCGTGAATAACGATCGGAATTCTTCGAGTAGCTGCCGCGATGTAGGCCGGAGCGCAGACATATCCCCCAAAACCAATAACAACATCTGCGCCCTTGAGAATCTTTCGACTTTCAGCGATTGATCGAAAAAGTTGAGCAGGGCTTTTAAGTGCGCTCAGAGAAAGTGAGCGAGGAACCCGCACCCGCGTAATCAGTTGGAGATCAAAACCAGCTGCTGGAACAAGGGATGTTTCTAAGCCACTTGATGTTCCGAGAAAGATGATGTGATCACTCGGATGCGCTTTCGCCCAATGTGAGGCTACCGCTAGCGCCGGCTGTATATGGCCAGCCGTTCCTCCTCCTGCAAAGATAACAGTGCGCAATGTCATCTATGCGCCCTTCTCTTAGCGACCGCTCTCTTCACCTCGGCTAAAATTGCAGGATTGCGCAAGGCACTTGATGCCACAAATCCAACTCCCATATATGTTGCAATCAGCGCCGACCCACCGTACGAGACAAGTGGAAGCGTTACTCCGACAACTGGTAGCAAGCTCAACGCTGAGCCAATGTTTAATACAGATTGAATTGCGATCCATGATGCAATACCCGCGCAGGCAAAACGAGTAAATGAATCATCAGAAGAGATAGAGATGCGCAAGATCGAGTAGATGAGCGTTCCTAGAAGTGCAAGAATGAAGAGAGTTCCAACTAGGCCTAGCTCTTCACCAATAATTGCGAAGATGAAGTCAGTGTGAGCCTCAGGAAGATTTCCCCACTTCTGGCGACTTCCTCCAAGACCAACACCAAAAATTCCTCCACTGGCTAGCCCCAACAAACTATGAGCTGGCTGCCAGCCTTCGTTTTTATACTGTGCTGGATCAAAAGGATCAAGAAAGACGCTCCATCGTGCAGCTCGATAAGGCGCGGTAACGATAAAGAAAGCTAACGCTATCGCCCCACTCGCAACGAGGGTTCCAATAAGTTTGAGATGAATCCCTGAGACAAAGAGAATTCCACCCAAAATCGCCATCGTCACCGACGCGGTACCTAAATCTCTTCCCCACATAATGAGGCCACTCACTACGATAAATCCTGGGGCAATGAGCGCTAGAACGTTTATTCGGATAAATCCAGCATTGAGACGCGTTGCAAGCATTTGTGAAGCCCAAAGAATTACAAGGAACTTTGCCAATTCACTCGGTTGCACATCAACAACACCGAGGGAGATCCAGTTCGTATTTCCGTTAACCGTTTTTCCGACACCAGGGATTCTTAGCGCGATGAGAATCACAATTGAGAAAATAAGCCCGAACCGTGCAAGGCTTTTCCAGCTCTTGAGCGACAGGCTTGCCAAGAAAATAGCCATAGGAATCGAGATGACCAGGAAAACTAATTGGCGGATGAAAATTGCACCAGCAGAGCCTTTTGTATCCAGTGAGTAAATAGAAGAGGCCGAGAACACCATAATCACGCCAACGATCGAAAGTAGTGCCACGCTGATGATGAGAGCGTAAAACGGAGCCGCAGGGTTTTTAATCCTCTTGGTAGGTGCCACGCGTGTCATTTCAGCACCTTTCGAAGAGCGGCCGCAAAGCGATCACCACGATCGGCATATGAAATAAATTGATCCATAGACGCACAGGCGGGTGCAAGCAGAACCGTATCTCCATCTGCGGCAAAGAGTTGAGCTTGGCGGATGATTTCCTCCATGAAGGAATTCGATTCACCTCCACGCACATAATCTGATGGAGGTTCTATTTCAAGAACTTCGATATGTGGCGCGTGCTCAGCAAATGCAGATGTAAAAAGTTTTCTATCGGTGCCGAAGGTAATCACTTTCTTAATTCTTGGATGTACCCTGGCAATCAAGCTTGCAACATCGGCACCTTTTGCAAGGCCTCCTGCCAACCAAATCACCGATAATGCCGAGAGGATTGATGCTTCTGCCGCGTGTGGGTTAGTCGCCTTTGAATCATCGATCCACGTAATTCCATCTTTCTCGGCAATGACTTCTATACGGTGTCGTCCGGGCGTGAACTGAGCGAGAGCCTCACGAATTTTCTCATGAGCAACCCCTAGCGTTCTGGCTAATCCGGCAGCGGCTAAAGCATTCGAAACATTATGGGGAACTGTTGGCTTGATCTCAATCAATTCTGCAATCATGGAGGCCTCTTGTGGATCCGGTACGAATGCACGATCAACAAGTAACTCTTCGACCAAGCCAATCTCACCCGGCTTTGGAGTGTCGAGTGAATAGAAGACTTTCCTGCCGTTCCAATGTGAAGTTCGGCCTACAACTTCCTTATCGTCTCCATTAAGAATGGCAGTAAGTGATCGATCGAGGATAGAAATCTTGGCGCGAGCATACAGATCAAAGGTTCCATGCCAGTCAGTATGGTCATCAGCAATATTGAGAATTGCACAGGAGAGAAACTCGGCCTGCTTGAGCCAGTGAAGCTGAAAACTCGATAGTTCGAGAACAAGTGCATCAAAATTCTCATTGCTATCAACACATTCAATAACTGTTTTGCCAACATTGCCACATGCGACCGCGTGTAAACCACCAGCGCGAAGAGCGGAGGCGGTCATCTCAACCGTTGTCGTCTTACCGTTGGTACCAGTAAGTGCAATCCATTTCTGCCCCGGTGAACGTTCTTGGCGAATCTCCCACGCAAGATCAATCTCATTGAGTAGCTGCACATCACTTTTCATCGCCTGAGCGATAAGTGGATGAGATTCTTTCCAGCCGGGAGAGATCAATAGATAGTCGCAATCGAATTCTGTTATTGATGAAGTTGGGGCCACCTCAAAACCATCAACGTGAGTGATGGAATCATCAATGAGTGTGACAAGCGCGTCTCGAGATTTCAGCGAATGTGCACACGCAAGCCCAGTAACACCTGCTCCGAGAATAAAAATCTTTTTCTGGGAATAGCGGGAGGAAGTACTCACAAGCAGCCCACTAACAGGGACATTAGCCTGCAATCCAATCGGCGTAGAAGAGCCCTAAGCCAGCTGAAACACAGAGCCCAGCAATGATCCAGAAGCGAATAACTATCGTTACCTCTCCCCAGCCGAGCAATTCAAAGTGATGCTGCAGAGGAGCCATTCGGAAAACTCTCTTGCCTCCAGAAATCTTGAAGTAGAGGGTTTGGATGATCACAGACATCGTAATAATTACAAAGAGGCCACCTAGAGGAATAAGTAGAAGTTCGATTCTTAGCGTTGTTGCAATACCGGCTAGTGCTCCACCGAGAGCGAGCGATCCTGTATCTCCCATGAAAATCTTGGCTGGTGATGCATTCCACCACAAGAAACCAGTACACGCACCAGCAAAAGATGCGGCGAGAACAGCGATATCTAGTGGATCTCTGACTTCATAACAATTCACACCAGGAGAAACCGCGCAGCTCTCACCGAACTCCCACACGCCAATCAGAATGAATGCGATAAATGTAAGTACAGATGCACCAGAAGCTAGACCATCTAATCCATCTGTGAGATTTACACCATTGCTCGTAGCCGTCACCATGAGCGCTACCCAAATCACAACAAAGAACGCACCAAGAGTAATTGATGTATCACGCACAGTTGAGAGTTGGGATGAGATCGGAGTCAAACCATCTTTATCTGGAAATAATGTGCCGAGGTAAGCAAAGATCGATGCAATAACTACTTGCCCAAAGAGTTTTTGTCGTGAAGTCAGACCCAGAGATTGCTGACGTGAAACTTTAAGCCAGTCATCGATGAAGCCAACAAAACCTAGAGCGATAACGAGGCCGATGACCAACACTGCAGAAACGGTTACGGCATTTCCGCTGATCAAATGTGCCAACAAATAAGCTGCAACTGCGGCAAAGATAATGATGATTCCACCCATCGTGGGTGTTCCTCGTTTGGTGTGATGTGAGGTGGGACCGTCATCTCTGATTATCTGGCCGTACCCGCGACGGGCAAGCGAGCGAATGAGTACTGGGGTTCCAAAGAGTGAAAGAAGGAGAGCAAATCCTCCAGCCATCAGAATGGTTCTCAACTCACTTACCTCCTAACTCTTCATCATTGCGGTGATGAGCAGTGACTACCTGCTCGATCTTCTCAGCCAGAATTTCAAACGCTTCAGATCGTGAAGCTTTCACAAGAATCACATCTCCCGGTTCAATCTGCTCAGCAAGTGCAATGGCTTGCTCCCGTGTGCAGGAGTGAGTCGTCGTACCAGTGCTACCTGAAAACCCAGATAAGTACTCCGGTGCATCGATAGCAACTAGGTGATCGATACCCAGCTCATAGGCAAGGGTGCCAATGTGTTGATGGGCAGACTCTGAGGACTCGCCGAGCTCAGCCATCTTTCCTACAAAGGCCCAAGACTGGCCTCCTCGTTCTTGGGCAAAAAGGATCAAAGTCTTAAGGGCTGCCTCCATGGCATCGGGGCTAGCGTTATAAGAATCATTAATCAGAACTACTTCGCAGAACTCGGAAATTTGCATACGCCATCTACTCTCGATGGTTGCCGTAGAAAGAGCTCCAGCGATTGAGTCAAGTGAAAAGTGAAGTGCGGTCCCAACCGCTGCACATGCAAGGGCATTAGCGACTTGATGCTCACCAACAATTCTGAGGCCAACTGCTGCTCGTCCCTCTGGGGTTACCAGATCAAAATGGGGACGACCTTCGCGTATCTCAATTTCTGTGGCACGAACTAAATCTGAATGAGCAGTTCCAAATGTAACTATTTGACCCTTGTGCAGTGCACTCATTGCCTTCGTATACGGATCGTACTGACCCAGGATTGCAATTCCATCTTCTTTGAGAGCACTTACCAGCTCTGACTTTGTCTGAGCGATGAGATCCATTGATCCGAACTCACCAAGGTGTGCCATTCCCACACGGAGAACAACTGCAATATCCGGCTGAGCAATCGAAGCCAGGTGTGCAATGTCACCCATGTGCCGTGCGCCCATTTCGATAATGGCAAATTTAGTTTCAGGAGTGCACGAAAGAATGGTGAGAGGCACACCCAACTCATTATTGTAATTTCCTTGCGGCGCAACTGTTGCTCCGTGCTGTGACAACATGTGACGTAGAAGATCTTTGGTCGTTGTCTTTCCTTGTGACCCAGTGATTCCAA
>JBIPNL010000071.1:0-6126 GCA_044373255.1 Candidatus Planktophila sp.
GACGCGGGTATCGGTGACAAGGCCGATAATCCCCTTCTTGCTCTTGTCGTGGCGCATCTCAGACCAGAAGATTCCAATCTCAGTTGCGGTTCCATCATCAACCATCGGACCATCGAGCAGGGCCAGCACGACGTTAGCTCCAAGCACTTCTTTAGCATCGGTATCAAAGATGAACTTTGTTGTGATGGGATCAGGTAGAGCTATCTCATGCGGGACAAAGACCTCCATTCCAGCATCGCGCATTCGCTTTGCACACTGATCAATATAAGAGCGCTCATATGGAGTAAAGAGTGGTCCTGCAAAATAGATCTTCATTGTTTAGTACATCACAGTCTTGGTGAGGTGGTGGGGCCAATGTGTTGCGTGGTAGGTCTTCCAGAATCGGAAATCAACCTGCGGTTGAAGTAAAGGTTCCATTTCTGGACGTCGTTTATTGATCTCTTCGGTGAGCTTGGCAATCACAAAGATCGAACTGGCTCGTAATTCAATTTCGGCATCGCTATCGCGCTTGACCTCTGTCAGTGAATTAATCTGCTTCTCTAGCTCAGGTGCGTATTCAAAGATTCCCATCACGCGCAATCCGACCGGGACAATATAATCGGCAAAGGCGGTCAGCTTTTCGGCATCTTCTAACTTCCATGCACCTCGTGGTGCGAGAGCCAAGTGCATTCCCCAGATTCCAAGCTGGGCTAACTTATAAATATGGATATCGGTTCCGTGGTAATGACTGACATCGCGAAAACGCGGGAACTCAGTAGTCAGGCGCTCCAGTAAGCCATCGCCGTCGGCGTAGAGTTTTGGTGCACATGAACGCACAAAGCGTGAATAACGGCCCTGATATTTTTCAACGAGAACGCGCCCAACTTCATTAAAGAGAGTGACTCGCTCATCGAGCATCGGCATCTCGATCGTCCCCGAGAAGACTGATTCAAGATCCTTGCGAGTGAGCTTAGCTAGATATTCTCCGCTAAAGAATGGAATGCCGCTATGTACCGCGCGATGCAAGCAGGCCAACATCGCCTCTGAGTCACACCATCTCTTACCCATGTAATCAGTTTCGAATTTAACCCCAGTGGAAAAATCAGTGAAGGCGAAGTTCATGGTGTTTACAACTAACGTGAAATCCATAAGGACATCAGGATCATTACCAAAATCAAAGAGCATCGAGCCATCCGGCTTTGCAAACTCCTCGTAGGCCATCCAATCAGCCACAGTTGAAATCTTCTCAGAGTTAATTTTTACGAGTGATGCCTCACGAACTACATGGCTTACAGTTGTGAGGACAGGTGTATCCCAATGAACAGTTGACATGATCTCCCCTTACTCAGAACCGCGGCGATATGGCATGCCGGCCATCGCCGGCGGCGTCAATCGTTGCGCCAAGAAGGTGAGAACTAACAGTGTTGCAAAGTATGGAAATGCGGTGACAAACTCTTGAGGAATTGTGTCCACACGCTGATTAACCCATAGCCCAAAGAGGGCGATTACAACTGAAATCGCTGCAAACTTCCAGCGACGTGCAATTGAGTAATAGATGCCCAATATCGCCGCAACGATTCCTGCCACCATTAATAAAGACATTACCGACTCGCTTTGGCGCACTCGCAAAGCATCAGTAAAACCAAAGAGTATTGAGCCGGCAAAGACTCCGCCTGGTTTCCAGTTTCCGAAGATCACAGTTGCAAGTCCAATAAATCCTCGACCTGCTGTCTGCCCCTCTCGGTAGACAGAAGATGCAACAAGAGCAAGGTAGGCACCACCAAGGGATGCCATCATTCCCGAGACGGAAATAGCGATGTAACGAATTCGATAGACGTTAATTCCGAGCGACTCTGCCGCCATTGGGTTCTCACCTGAGAATCTCATTCGTAGACCAAACTTGCTACGCCAAAGGATCCATGAGCTAAGCGGAACGAGGAGAAGGAGCGCCACGGTGACAAGTGAGAGATCTTTCGTAAAACCGTGGAGTACTCCAGCAAGGTTTGAGATAAAGAAGATGTTCTGAGCATCAATTTTCTCTAGCAGCGGAGCAATGATTGGAATTGTAAATGTTGGAAATGAATCAACCGGCGGAGAAACTGTACGGTCTCCACCTACCGGTGGGAAGAAGATTCCAGAGAGGTAACGAGCACCACCTGCGGCGATAAGGTTGATTGCTAGGCCAGATACCGCCTGATCAATACCTATCTTCACAGTCAATATTGCATGGAAGAAACCGGAAGCAAGTCCGAAGATTGCAGCAGCTGCAAATCCGACAAGTGGCCCATGCAAATACCCAAACCATGCTGCAGTCCATGTTCCAACGATCATCATTCCTTCAAGGCCAATATTGATAACACCTGCTCGCTCAGCCCAAAGTCCACCAAGTCCGGCCATGAGCAACGGAATTGCAAAGCGCAGCGTTGCTCCAGATGTGCCAGGTGACGTGATATCTGTTGCACCAGTTATTAACTCAACGAGTGAAATGATGAGGAAGAGACCGGCAATTGCTAACGTGATGCGAGCTGGTGAGGTAAAGAATTTCTTGACTTTGCTTGATTTCTTCTCAGGAGTTTTAGTAGTCATCACTGTGATTCCTTTAGGTTAGAAGCTTCGGCATTGACTTTTCCTACCGCATGTTGCTGCTGACGCAGATTGATACGGGCAACCACTTCGTAGGCGACAACGATGGAGATCACGATTGTTCCCTGCATCACGATGACTATCTCTGGTGGAACTCCCTCGAATTCAAGGACAGGTGCTGTGCGCTCTAAGAACGACCAGAGAAAAGCTGCAAAGAAGATTCCAACCGGGTGGTTTCTTCCTAGAAGAGCTAGCGCCAAACCAGTAAAGGCATAACCGGCCGGAAAGGCCATGCTGTACGAATGTGTGTCAGAGAGAAGAGTTCCGATGCCGACTAGACCAGCGATCGCACCAGATAACACGGTGGTAATAAAGATCATTCCTGGTGCGTTAACACCACTTGAGCGGGCTGCTCGAAAAGATAAGCCAGTAGCGCGAAGGTTAAAACCAAAAACAGTTTTGTTGAGCATTACCCAATAAGCAATACCTACCGCAATTGCGACAAAGAGGAATGAGTAAATCTCTCCATCAAAGGCCTTAATAGTTGGCATTTGCCCGCTCAGAGGAATCTGGGGGGTTTGAAGATTCTGAGAGCCTTTCGGCAACACTCCTAGGAGATCTTCGCTGAGCAAGAATGCAATAATCGCTGCAGCAATAAAGTTGAGCATAATATTGCTAATGACTTCAGAGACTCCGCGGCGAACTTTGAGGTATCCCGCTATCGCCGCCCACAATCCACCTGCGAGCATCGCTGTGATGATAATGAGAGTCACATGCAGAATCGGTGGAAGATTTACAGCCGCACCCACTACTGCGCCAAAAAATGCGCCCATTCGATACTGGCCATCGATACCAATGTTAAAGAGCAGCATCTTAAAGCCAATAGCTGCAGCGACCCCAGCCATGTAATAGGCGATGGTCTGATTGAGTTCTGATACAAGATTTCGTGGCTGAAAACCGTAAGAAACCATTTCGGCAAACATGTCAATTGGATCGACTCCACGAATTGCCAAAATGATATAAACAAAAACTAGTGAGCTTAAGATCGCCACTACTGGGGCGAGTGTGCCCCAAAAAATTCTGCTCTTTGTCATGCGCTGATCGCTCCAGTCATTGCTAGGCCGAGATCTTCAGCGGTTGTTGTTGCAGGATTAAGGACTGAAACGATGCTTCCGCCGTAAATCACTGCGATGCGATCAGAGAGTGAGAAGAGTTCTTCGAGGTCGGCAGTAATCAACAGAATCCCCGCACCGCGTGTGCGCGCTTTCATAAGTTGTTCCCAAATAATCGCTTGTGCGCCAACATCCACTCCGCGAGTGGGTTGTGCCGCAATAATCAAATGAGGATCTCCACTGAGTTCACGGCCCACAATAAATTTCTGTTGATTTCCGCCAGAGAGCGCACTCGCTAATACATTTACTCCTGGTGTGCGAACATCGAATTCTTCAACCACTCGCTTGGAATCTTCCGCTGCAGATCCTTTATTTACCCAGATGCCCTTAGCCATCGGTTGCGAAAATTGATGACCCAAGATGCGGTTCTCCCACAGTGGCGCAGACATAAGAAGTCCGTCGCGTTGGCGATCTTGTGGAATGTATCCAACGCCGGCATTTCTAATCTCCCGTGTTGGTGTGGTCGCAGCATTAAGGCCAAGTACCTCAACTGTTCCAGCTGATGGTGTCATCAGCCCCATAATCAATTCAATGAGCTCGCTCTGACCATTTCCTTCAACTCCTGCCAGACCTAGAATTTCGCCGCCGTGGAGATCAAGGTTTACTCCACGAAGAATTTCGCGACCATCAGCGCGTGAATAGGAAGCGCCCTTCATAGTCAAAATGCTCTTTGCGCTTATGTTCTGTACGCCAGCTTTTGGCTTAGGCAATTCACCACCCACCATCAATTCAGCGAGCTCTTTCTTGGTTGTCTCTTTCGGTTTGCGCGTTGCAACGGTGGTGCCCTGGCGCATGATTGTGATGTCATCAGCAATTGAAAGGACTTCATCTAATTTGTGAGAGATAAAGAGGACTGTCAGCCCCTTATTGACTAGTTCACGTAAGTTTGTAAAGAGTTCTGTCACTTCTTGCGGGACTAATACCGCTGTTGGTTCATCAAGAATCAGAATCTTGGCACCACGGAATAACACCTTTGCAATCTCAACTCTTTGACGTTCTCCCACGCCAAGGTTGGTCATTGATTCATCGGGATCAATATCGAGCTGGTATGTCTCTGCTATCTCCAATAACTTCCTGCGTGCCTCATCAAATTTAATAACAAAACCAAAGCGAGATGGTTCACTTCCTAAAATGACATTTTCAAGCACAGTAGCGTTATCAGCTAACTTAAAGTGTTGGTGAACCATTCCAATACCAAGTGCGATCGCATCCTGTGGCGATTTAAGTGAAACTTCCCGATCAAAGACTTTAACCGATCCTGCATCAGGGCGGACTAAGCCGTAGAGAATCTTCATCAACGTGGATTTTCCAGCTCCGTTTTCACCAATGATTGCATGGATAGAGCCTTCACGAACATGGAGTGAGACGCCCTGGTTAGCGATAACGCCAGGATACTTCTTCTCTACCCCATTAACTTCGAGAATGTTTGCCACGTGTGACTTCTTTCTATTTCTTTAGGTGTTTAAGTGTGAAGTGCGCCGCCATGTCAGCGGCGCACTTCACATGACTTAATTGATTTATGCCTTTGGATCAGTTGGAACTACAACTTCACCTGAAGCGATCTTTGCTGCGTACTCATCGATCTTTGCTGTGATGTCATCGATGTATCCACCTGTTGTGGTGTATCCAACGCCGCCTTCAGCAAATCCCCAAGTCTTTACTCCTGCAGTATCTTTTCCTGCAAGTGCATCAGCAACGAATGCTGCAACGCCAACGTCAACGCGCTTAAGCATTGATGTAAGGATTGTTGTTACATAGTCAGCATGAGCTGGATAAGTTGCTTCGTCAGCATCTACGCCGATTGACCACTTTCCGAGCTCAGATGCAGCCTTGTGCATACCAGTTCCGGTTCCGCCAGCTGCTGCGTAAACAACATCTGCGCCGTTCTCGTACATACCCTTAGCGGCTTCGTATCCCTTTGCAGGATCGTTAAAGCCTGAGAAATCTGGGAAGTTAGAGATGTAGGTTGACTGGATCTTGATTCCTGGAGTTACAGCCTTTGCGCCTGCGATGAAGCCAGCCTCAAACTTTGCGATCAACGGTGTATTAACTCCACCGATAAATCCAACGTTGCCTGACTTGCTCTTCAATGCTGCTGCAACACCAACGAGATATGAGCCTTCTTCTTCTTTAAAGACGATGCTGTGAACGTTTGGTGCTGTTACAGATGAATCATCAACGATTCCCCATGTTGTATCAGGAAATTCTGGCGCAACCTTTGCAAGTGCTGCTGCATATGTAAAGCCAACAACAACGATTGGGTTAGCACCCTTTTGTGCCATCAGACGTAGACGCTCAGCACGCTGATCATCTGTTGCTGTTGGGTTATCTTGTGACTCAATGAGCTCAAGAGATTCATTTGCTGCGAGTAGTGGTTCTACTCCGATATATG
>JBIPNL010000072.1:0-6090 GCA_044373255.1 Candidatus Planktophila sp.
TGGATGGCTGGGATCAGAGTCGGTGGAGCGATCACCCAGGAACGATTGTTCTTTGCATTTTCTGAAGGCATTCATATAGCCACACTGATTTGTGTATTCGCTGCCGCAACTTCTCTCACATCACCTCATAGGCTTTTGAGACAGATGCCGATTTTTATCTACGAATTTGGCGTAGCGCTTGTGATCACTACATCTGTCTTACCTCAACTCGTTGCAAGCGCTTCCAGAATAAAAACCGCACAACGAATGCGTGGGATTACACGCAGAGGCTGGTCAGGAGTTGCACTGGCTCTCTTAGAGGAATCTCTCGCCCGTTCTCTTGATCTAGCCGCGGCTATGGATTCCAGGGGCTATGGATTTTCACGAAAGCGATCGCGATACAAGCGCGAGGCCTTTAGCGCACGTGATCTCACTCTGATCGGCTCTGCCGTCATTCTTATTCCAGCATCACTGGCGGTCTTCTCATGATTTCATTCAATAACGTCTCCCTCATCTATCCGAACTCAGTAAAGACCATCTTTGAAAACCTCTCCTTCACTATCGATGAAGGTGAAATGGTTTTAGTAATTGGCGCAACAGGTTCTGGAAAATCATCACTGCTGCGACTCATTAACGGCCTTGTTCCCCACCATACGGGAGGTATTTTGGCTGGAGATATCACGGTCAATGGTTTATCAACTACGACAACTAAGCCAGGAGGTTTGGCTCATCTGATCGGCATCGTAGGTCAGAATCCAGCCCACGGATTTGTCACAGACACCGTGGAAGATGAACTCGTCTTCGGAATGGAAGCGTTAAATTTCGCCCCTGATGTCATGCGCAAGCGGGTTGAAGAAATACTTGATCTTCTCTCGCTCACTCACCTACGTAGTCGTTCGATTTCAACACTCAGTGGTGGCGAGCAACAGCGCGTTGCCGTTGGTAGCGCCTTAGTAATGCATCCGAAAGTTCTGGTTTTAGACGAACCTACATCTGCACTCGATCCGATAGCCGCAGAAGAGGTTCTCTCTATTCTGCACCGACTCGTTCATGACCTTGGGCTCACAGTTGTTATCTCAGAACACAGATTAGAGAGAGTGATCGGATTCGCAGATCGGATAATTGCGATCTCTTCGGATGGAAGTGCAGTAATTGATATACCCGAGCAAATTCTTAAAGATTCTCCGATTGCTCCGCCTATTGTGCATCTCGCTCGTGCCCTAAATCTAGATTCAGTCGGTACCAGTGTTCGGGAAGTTCGTCGCATGACGACCCACTTACGGGATTTCACTCCGCTGGAAAATATAGATCGAAAGTTCAACGAGAAAGTCGTCGTAGAGGTAACAAAAGTTTCGCATTCATATGGTGGCAAAATTGCACTTCGGAACATCTCGCTCGACTTCCGTGCTGGTGAAATTACTGCAGTGATGGGGCGCAATGGGGCAGGCAAAAGCACTCTCTTTAAATCCATCGTGGGTTACCACTCACCTAGCTCTGGAGTCGTGCGCGTGCTGGGAGAAGATCCCGTAAAACTGCAGGGCCGCGCGCGCCTTTCTCGGATCGGATACATCCCACAAGAGCCGAGTGACCTACTGATTCACACCAGTGTGGCCAAAGAGTGCAGCGCCAGTGATCGAGATAACGGATTACCAGAAGGTGCCACGATGGAATTTCTCTCGAGGTTACTGCCAACAGTGAGTCCAGATTCTCATCCACGAGATTTATCTGAAGGTCAGCGTCTTTCATTAGTTCTCGCGATTATTCTCTGCAGCGCCCCAGATATCTTGATCATGGATGAACCCACACGGGGACTTGATTACCAAGCCAAATCTATTCTTGTGGACACCCTTGTTTCCTACGCGAGAAACCTCGGCAAGTGCGTACTGATTGCTACCCATGATGTAGAGCTAGTGGCCGAAGCTGCTGATCGAGTCGTCTTTGTTGCAGACGGTGATGTCGTCGCCGATGGCCACACTATTGATGTTCTTCTCTCCTCACCTGCCTTTGCACCTCAAGTAGCCAAAGTAATGTCACCTGCTCCTTGGCTCACTGTGAAGCAAGCGTTAAAGGGTATCTCAAATGTAACGGGCAAGGACTCCGTGCAATGAAGAGAACTGCCGATGTTTATCGACTCTCGCTGCAGTCCATAATCGTATTAACTCTGACGTCAGCTATTGCCCTAATTGGTTTTATCTGGCCATTTTTCTACACCGGAAATCTTCACTGGATCTTCGCGGTAGCAATCGCTGCATCAGCATTTCTCCTCATTTCAGAAATTGGGATCGGTTCGATTGATGCAAAGTCAATTGCTTTACTTGGCGTCATGAGTGCATTCATTACTCTGTTGCGACCATTAGGTGCAGGCGCCGCAGGACTTGAACCAATTTGGTTTGCTCTCATTGTTGCGGCGCGGGTGTTTGGTGCCTCGTGGGGATTTTTACTCGGAGTCACCTCGATGACATCCTCAGCGCTGATTACAGGAGGCGTTGGACCTTGGTTGCCTTATCAAATCTTTGCTGCAGGTTGGATCGGATTACTCGCTGGTCTCCTTCCTCAGAAAATTGGGCGACGAGAAATTCGCGGATTATCAGAAAAAGCGATGCTTATCGTGATGGGCATCTTTGCCTCATTCGTATTCGGATTACTCATGGATCTACAGTTTTGGCCCTGGGTCCTAGGTCGCAGCACCGAATTGTCATACATTCCAGGTGGTCCCTTAAGTGAAAACATTTCGCGATTCATTGCCTTTCACTTTGCATCTTCGATGGCATGGGATGTGCCCCGAGCAATTCTCACATCAGTATTAATCGCATTAACCGCTACGCCTTTTCTTCACGCGTTGCGGCGAACTCACTTCAAGGCTGCCTTCGTCTCGCCTATAGAGTTTAAGACGAACAGAATTTAGGGTAAACGCACAAGGTTAATATCATTTATCTCGTACTCGTGATGGCACAAAAGGTAAATTAACAATTGTTGCAACGCTCTGTCGTCCTCGGATATCTACAGCGACTTCATCTCCGATTGAATACGACGAGTCCACCAACGCAAGAGCAATGCCTACTCGCAGGGTTGGAGAGAAAGTTCCGCTGGTAACAACACCAATAGTTGATCCAGCTGCATCAGTCACGCTCATCTCTGGCCGTGGAATTCCTCTGTCATTAGATCGCAGAGCACGTAGGCGTCGTGTGGGACCAACGCTTTTCTCTGCAGTGAGGGCATCACTTCCTTGGAAAGCGCCTTTTTTCCACCCGATCGCCCAGGTCGCACTTGCTTGTACTGGTGAAATTGCAAGAGAAAGTTCATGGCCATGTAGCGGATAGCCCATCTCTGTCCTTAACGTATCTCGCGCTCCAAGGCCGCACACTAAACCTTCAGATTTGAGAACCTGTTCGGCAAGTAAATCCCACATTGCGGCAACATCAGCGCGCGAAGGGATAATCTCAAAACCGTATTCGCCTGTGTAGCCGGTGCGACAAAGAATTGCGGGCATGTGTGCAATGGTTATCTGTGAAAATGCCATGTAATCCATCTCGCAGGAGACGCCCAATTTCTCTAGGACTGTTGCTGAGAGTGGACCCTGCAATGCAATCACTCCGTAATCTTCATGCAGATTCTCAATGGTGACAGAATCTGGTGCCTTTGATTGCAAATTCCTTACGACATCATGAGTGTTCGATGCGTTAGGAACAAGGAAAAAATCGGTCTCGCTCTTGCGGTAGATAATCACATCATCGATTACTCCCCCTTCCGGATTACAGAGAAGGGTGTATTGAGCATGGCCATCAGAAATTCGATTGAGATCATTGGTAAACATATTATTGAGAAAACTTAATGAGCCAACACCCTTAACGCTGGCCTTGCCCAGATGTGAAACATCAAAGAGTCCAACACGTTCACGCACGGCTGCATGTTCAGCAAGGACACCCGAGGCGGGATACTCAATGGGCATCAACCAGCCACCAAAGTCAGCCATCTTCGCCTTGAGATCAAGGTGGCGACTATGCAAAGGTGAATTTTTCATCCCATCAACCTACACTTAGGGGGCTTGGAATCCAGCCCAGAAAACTCCGTATCTTTGAAAGGCATCTGTGACTTCAACTATGACCGCTCTCTCACTCACCTCCGCACTCAAAGATGACATTCTCGTAGTCGGTCTCGCGCAAGGCACACCCGCTCGTAAGGGCGCTAAAGCCTCACTGGTCATTGAATCTGGAGAGCTAGCGCTAGATACAAAGAGCCTTGAAGATATTTTGACGGATTTGGGTGCAACTGGAAAAGCTGACGAAGTAATTAAAATTCCTGGTAACTCAGTTCGCCTTTTAGTTTTCACAGGTCTTGGAAAATCATCGCAACAGTATGAACACGAAACGCTGCGACGTGCTGCCGGCGCTGCCGCTCGCGTTCTTACCAACCAAAAATCTGCCACATTTGCTCTGCCGGTTCGCGAGATCCACGATGTCTCTGCGGTTTCGCAAGGCGCCGGTCTTGGCGCGTATCTCTTTAATGAATTTCGCAGCGATGAGTCAGCAACAAGTACATCACCACTCGCTTCAGCCAAGATTTATACTCCGCACGCTACAAAGGCAGAGTACAAAGCGGTTGCAGAGGAAGCTTCTGTAATCGCTCAATACACGCACCTTGCTCGTAACTTGATTAACACTCCCCCAAGCCATCTCAATCCATCTACCTTCGCTGCTCGTATGGTTGATGAAGTAAAGGCAGCTGGCGGAGCACGTGCAGGGCTCTCAATCACGGTGATGACTGAGGCGGCACTTAAAAGTAAGGGATACGGTGGAATTACAGCTGTAGGTCAAGGTTCTGCTAATCCTCCGCGCTTAGTTCGTATCACTTACACACCCACTGGAAAAGTTAAGGCGGCAAAGAAGTACGCATTTGTTGGCAAAGGAATCACATTTGATAGTGGTGGACTTGCCCTGAAGCCCGCTCTAGGTATGGAAGCGATGAAATCTGACATGAGCGGTGCTGCGGCAGTCTGCGCCGCAGTCCTTGCTATTGCAACACTTGAGTTACCGATCGCAATCGATGCCTGGGCCCCCTTGGCAGAGAATATGGTCAGCGATAATGCAACCAGACCAAGTGACATCATCACAATCTACGGTGGAAAGACTGTCGAAGTTCTTAATCCTGATGCAGAAGGCCGCTTAGTTCTAGCTGATGCTCTGCAACGCGCGCAAGAAGAGGCGAAGCTTGATGCAATTTTCGACATTGCCACATTGACTGGTGCGCAAGTTGTTGCCCTCGGTACTCGTACAAGTGCAGTGATGACAAATAATCAAGCGCTTTCAGATGCATTCTTATCCCTCACCGAAAAAACCGGCGAACTATTTTGGCCGATGCCATTGCCGAGCGAACTCCGCGCATCACTTGATTCACCCGTTGCAGATCTAGCAAATATTGGTGACCGAATGGGTGGAATGCTCGTCGCTGGAATATTCTTGAAAGAGTTTGTCGCTGATGAACTTCCATGGCTCCACCTCGATATTGCCGGACCTGCATATAACGACCGCAGCCCACACGGATATACCCCCGTCGGCGGTACTGGAATTGGTGTCAGATCACTGATCGCCATCGCTCAAGAACAAATCTAGGGTGAGGCGGGCTCCTGCGAGCCTTCAGTGTTATCTCGCTCGCATTCTGAGATTGCACCCCAGCGTCAGTTAGTCATTGAGCGTTCAGGCTGGCAAGATAAGGCTGTAGACCTAGCGGTCTGGTGAGAAAAGGAGTGCAACTTCTGTGCCTGATGTCGATCTAGTAATTCTCGGCGGTGGAAGTGGTGGCTATGCAGCTGCCTTGAGAAGTGCCCAACTCGGACTCTCTGTTGTACTGATCGAAGCGGATAAGCTCGGCGGTACATGCCTGCATCGCGGATGTATCCCAACTAAAGCGCTACTTCATGCCGGAGAAGTTGCAGATACTGCTCGCGAATCATCAACTTTTGGTATCAACACCACCTTGAACTCAATCGACATGACCGGTGTGAACTCTTACAAAGATGGTGTCATTGCAAAGCTCCATAAGGGATTACAAGGACTTGTTAAGCATCGTGGCATTACATATGTCGAAGGCTATGGAAAGCTCGTATCGAATAAT
>JBIPNL010000007.1:0-24539 GCA_044373255.1 Candidatus Planktophila sp.
GTATCGATGAACTTTCAGAAGAAGATCGTATTCTTGTAGGACGCGCACGTCGCATTCAGCGCTTCTTGTCACAGAACACATTCGTTGCAAAGGTCTTTACCGGCCTCGATGGATCATTCGTTCCTCTTTCAGAGACGATCGAAGCATTCGAAGCACTTGCAGATGGAAAGTACGACCACATTCCAGAGCAGGCATTCTTCATGTGCGGTGGCCTCGATGACGTTGAGCGCAAGGCCGCAGAGTTGGCAAAGGGATAACAATGGCTCTTACCGTCGCACTAGTATCGCCAACACAGAAGGTGTGGAGTGGAGAAGCAGTATTTATCTCCGCCCGCACAACTGAAGGAGATCTCGGAGTTCTTCCGGGCCATGCTCCGTTGTTTGGCGTACTAGTCGACGGAGCCGTAAACATTAAGGGTGTTGATGGAAGTAACACCCAGTTCAATGTCAGCGGCGGATTCTTATCTGTCTCTAACGACCGCGTCTCGATTCTTACAGAGAGCGTTAACTAACCGCCACTTTTTACTTTAAGTGGTGCTGCGTTTCAATTTTACGTACAGTCTTTGATTTCCCGCGCATAACAAGTGAGTGGCTTATCGCTCCAAATGGTGTGTAGCGAATTCCCTTCACAAGTTCACCGTCAGTGATTCCAGTTGCCGCGATAAAGACATCCTCTGAATTACACAAATCTTTTGTTGTAAGAATGCGCGAATCATTGACTCCATTAAGGTGAAGCTGTCCTTGGATTGATCCGCCGAGGCAGATCATCGCCGCAGCGGTGATTACTCCCTCTGGAGTGCCACCAATTCCCATAAGCAGATCAACGCCCGAGTCAGGCAACGCTGTCTCAATGGCTGCCGCAACGTCACCATCTTGAATTAAACGAATTCTTGCCCCTGCTTGCCTGATCTCGGCAATTAATTCTGAATGTCGTGGACGGTTAAGCAGCACAACAGTCACATCACTAATTGCTAAGTTCTTAGCACGTGCAACTGCGCTGATGTTCTCGGCAACACTTGCCTTGATATCGATTGCGTGGGCCGCTGCTGGGCCCGTAACTAATTTATTCATATAAAAACTATCCTGCGGATCAAACATAGTTCCGCGTGGGGCTACTGCGATAACGCTAATTGCCCCATTTACTCCTTGTGCAGTCAGAGAGGTTCCATCGATAGGGTCGACAGCAACATCGCAATGAGGACCTTCGCCATTACCGACGTTCTCACCGTTGTGGAGCATCGGCGCATTATCTTTTTCGCCCTCGCCGATGACAACAACTCCGTTCATATCAACGGTATTGATCATGGCGCGCATTGCTGCAACTGCTGCACCGTCGGCTAGATCTTTATCGCCGCGACCAACCCATGGGGCGGCAGCCAGGGCAGCAGTCTCTGTGACTCGAACGAGTTCAAGTGCGAGGTTACGATCTGGAATTGCCATAATTACTCCCGACTCACCTGCGCACCTAAGCGCACTAGTTCTTCTGCAAAGCGTGGATATCCGCGGTCAATATGGAAAGCACCATCAACTGTAGTGACACCCTCTGCAACGAGGGCTGCAAGAACAAGCCCAGCCCCGGCACGAATATCGGTTGCTTCAACAGGAGCGCCTGATAACTGCTTAATTCCGTGGATTGAGACATGATGGCCATCGACGTGGATCTGTGCACCTAATCGGCTCAGTTCATTGACAAACATGAAGCGAGATTCAAAGACATTTTCAGTCACCATCGAATCACCGCTAGCAATGGCGTTTAAGGTGATGATAAATGGCAGTAAATCTGTTGCAAAACCAGGATAGGGAAGTGTTGCTACATCAATTGCAGTAGGACGGTGATCCATCTTTACCCGAACACCATCGGCGGTGGAGGTCACAATTGCTCCCGCTGATGTGAGTTTTTCTAGCATCACTTCCATATGATCAATACGAGCACCATGAATTGTGATATCACCTTGTGTCATAACGGCGGCAAATGCCCACGTACCGGCGATGATTCGATCCGTAATTGTTGTGTGCTCAGTTGGGTGAAGTTCCTTAACGCCTGTGATGGTGATGATCGGTGATCCCAGCCCTTCAATTTTTGCACCCATGGCTATTAAGAATTCACCCAGATCAACAAGATCAGGTTCACGTGCCGCGTTTTCGATGGTGGTGATTCCCTTAGCAAGGACAGCTGCAGTCATGAGATTTTCAGTCGCGCCCACGCTAGGGAAATCAAGTGAAATCTCCGCCCCAGTTAATCCCTGCGGTGCTTCAGCAATCACATATCCATGCTCAACATGTGCGATCGCACCGAGTGATTCAAGTCCTTTGATATGAAAATCTAATCCGCGAGAACCAATTGCATCTCCACCTGGCAGAGCAACTTCTGCGCGACCAACACGAGCAACCAAGGGACCCAGGACATTAATTGATGCTCGCATTTTTCGAACCAGGTCATAATCGGCGCGGTGTGCTGGCATAACAGGAACGTCGATAGTCAAGACGGAGCCGTCACGCGTAATGACGCATCCAAGTCGCTTGAGTAGATCTGACATGATCTCGACATCGGCGATTTCAGGAACATTTCTGATTGTGGTCGCACCCGCTGCAAGGAGTGAGGCGGCCATCAATTTAAGGACGGAGTTTTTTGCTCCTCCCACATGGACCTCACCTACCAGCCTGGCTCCGCCCTCAATGCGAAAGCGATCATCCCTCATCTCATGCTGACGGAGATCCTGCTGAGGTGCCATAGAAGCATTCTACTTATAAGGTAGGGCCATGGTTAATCTCACGCGCATTTACACAAAGACAGGCGATGACGGCACAACTTCTCTTGGGGATATGAGCCGCACATCAAAGAATGACCCACGCTTAGAGGCGTATGCAACAGTTGATGAAGCCAACTCCAGCATTGGCGTCGTTCTCTCAACCGATGAGTTAACGGACGATATTCGTGCGCTACTCGTTCGCATTCAAAACGATCTCTTTGATGTTGGCGCAGATCTTTGTACCCCAGTCACAGATGCTCCAGCGTTTGAACCATTACGCGTCCTCGAATCACAGATTGTTTATCTCGAAGCTGCTATTGATAAATACAATTCCGAGCTTGAGTCATTGCGTTCCTTTGTTCTTCCATCTGGAACGCCAGCAGCTGCCCATCTACATGTGGCTCGTACCGTAGTGCGCCGGGCAGAGCGATGCACGTGGGCTGCAATTCACGCATTCGGTGGAGGTGTTAACCCTCTGACAGCAAAATATCTCAATCGCTGTTCAGACTTGCTCTTTGTTTTGGCTCGCGTAGCTAATAAAGAAATCGGAGATCAACTCTGGGTCCCTGGAGCAAATCGCTAACGACCGATATACGAGTTACTCGGCACTCTCTCTGAAGTCTGATCTTGGTGACAGACAACCGTGGTGGGAACAACGGCAACTGTCGGGGAGTATGCAACCCCTGATCGCAGGACAACCGTTGCTACCTCTTTGGCGGCCGAAGTCTTCACAAGTGTGCGCAACATTCCCATTGTCAAAAATGAGCCAGGGATATCTGGATTTGGTTCGATTACCTTTGATTCAATCTCCCAGTACACGCAACCAATAATTGACGCTACTTGAATCCGGCCGCAGGAAAACTCCTTGCACGCCTTGATAGCCCTTTCTAATGAAGAATCACCAGCAGCCACATTCATCATGGTCTCAACTGATGGAGTGCGCCAGTAAATATCGTCCATCACCTTAAATCCCTTAGGTGGCCACTTAGGAGGAGGAGACGGTGCCGCCGGCTTCTTTTTAGGACCCGGCTTCTTTGTTACTTTTTTCGTTGGAGTTGGACTTGCCTTCGGGGTTGAGCTTGCCGATGGGCTTGCTGTTGGACTTAGTGAATCACCGACCGCAGGTGTTGGGGTAGGAGATTCAGTGACTGCAAAACTTTGTACTGGAATCAGAGTGAGGGATAGTGAAAGCGCAAAAGATAAAAGTTTCATCGATCACTCCATCTGAAGGTCCGTAGTGAAAAGACAAGGCCCACAACAAGCCAGAGCATAATAATTATAAACGACTTTCCAATCTCCCATTGGCCTGCGACTTCCTGTGAGGCAAATGAATCTGGGAGAAATACTGAGCGCATCGCTTGAGTCATCCACTTAAGAGGAAACAGAGCACCAACTTGTTGCATCCATGTAGGTAGCTGAGTAAATACAAAGAAAACACCACTTATAAATTGAAGAACGATTACGACAGGAGAAACAACAGCTGATGCTCCGCGACCACTTTTTGGAATAGCAGAGAAAGCAATGCCGAGCGTGGTTGATGCTGCGCTCCCAAGAATAATGAGCCAGGTGAAGGTAAACCATTTATATGGATCAGATGGAAGATCGACGCCGAAAAAAGCAATTCCAGCTACGAGAAGCAGTAGTACCTGAATCAACATTGTGACAAGGACGAGAATTGATTTACCAATAAAGTAACTAGTGGCAGCCATAGGAGTTCCACGTAAGCGCTTGAGGGAACCGAATTCGCGTTCAATAGGAATCATAATCGCAAGATTTTGAAAGCCAGAGTTGACTAAACCGGATGCAATCATGCCGGCAACAAAGTATTGGCTGAATGTGACACCGGGTGCAATATCTTGCGAAAAGACCGCACCAAAAATCGCGAGAAGAATAAGGGGGAAGGCGATTGTAAAGACAACAGATTCTCTCTGTCGCATAAATTGCCTGATTTCAATGTTTCCGCGAAGCAGACCGAGTTTCAGAGTGGATGGAGTTCGATCTTTTGTTGTAGATCTATTCATCTGTCTCTCCGATCATTTCAAGATAGATATCTTCCAGAGTTGCGCGTTTAACAATAAGTTCAGGTACTTCGCCACCAAATCGTGCTGCAAGTTCTGCCACAAATGCAGTTGGGTGTGGCGCTTTTTCTATTCTTGTCACACCATTTTCTCTCCACGACACCTGGGCTAGAGATGTTGCTCGACCGCCCAACTCAGCAGGGGTTGAGACTTCAATAATCTGCCCCTTGTTAATCACAGCAACACGATCAGCTAGCGCCTCAGCCTCATCGAGATAGTGGGTAGTAAGAAGAATTGTGCGACCTTCAGATTTAAGTTTTCTAATGAGCGACCAAAAATCGCGTCGCGCCTTTGGATCAAAGCCAGTAGTCGGTTCATCGAGAAAGAGCAGCTCTGGATTTCCGATGATGCCCAGTGCCACATCGAGTCGACGGCGCTGACCACCTGAAAGTGTGCGCACGAGAGCGTCCGCCTTATCGGTAAGCCCTACTGCAGCGATGACTTCATCCGGATCTCGCGGTTCTGAGTAGTAATGAGAAAAATGCCTCACACTCTCAGCAACGGTGAGATCACCAGCATCATTACTTGTCTGCAGAACGATTCCGATGCGATTTCTCCATTGCCTAGCTGCCAGACCACCGATTGCCGGATCTACACCTAAGACTTTTACATCACCGCTATCTCGAGTGCGAAATCCCTCAAGAATCTCGACAGTAGTTGATTTGCCAGCACCATTGGGGCCAAGAAGGGCAAAAATTTCACCGCTAGAGACATGAAGGTCAATCCCACTCACTGCAGCGAGAGGGCCATAATTTTTTCTGAGCCCTTTGATATCAATTACCTGGTTCACACGTGTCACTCTGCCACATTGAGAGAGAAAGTGCGAGAAAATAGAATATGAGTCCGCGCCGTAACTACCCAAAAAATCGCAAATCTGGCGGTGACGACGAGTACCGTGAGATAAATCCCTCAAACCAAACCTTTGAGGAAGATGACGATGGGCTTTGGGTAGTTAGAAAACTCACAGGATCGGCAGCTTCAAAACCGTATCGCTGCCCGGGGTGTGATCAACTTATTCCCATGGCAACTCCACATACTGTTGCATGGCGAGATGGTGAAGAGGATTTACGTAGACATTGGCACACAATTTGTTGGAGTAAGCGCCATCATCGCAGGCCAAAAAACTTTTAACGTGTGATTCGTCGGTGATGGTTAGAATGCATTCCATGGCTCAACCTATTCGCCCCAGTACGGTCTTGCCAGCAATCCGAACTGCATTCACCGTAACTACTGCAGATGGAATCAAATTAGTGGGCGAAGTTGCAGCACCAATACAAGCGGCTCCATCTCCAATGCTCTTAACACTCCACCCAAATCCGTCAGGTGGCGGAATGATGGACTCACACATCTTTAAAAAGGCCGCGAATCGATTGCCGGACATGGCTGGTATCACAGTCGTTCGCTTTAATACTCGAGGAACCTCAAGTGAGGCAGGAACAAGTTCGGGCACATATGACAACGGTGATAGTGAAAAATTTGATGTAGAAGCGATGGTTGCTTATTGTTTTAATGAGTTAAAAGCTAACGAATTATGGGTTTGTGGCTGGTCTTTTGGCACAGATCTAGCGCTGAGATACGCGCGAGACCCCCGAATCAAAGGACTCATCCTGCTCAGCCCGCCGCTTAAGTATTCGCAAGAATCTGATTTAGATTTCTGGGTAAACGATCCACGTGTGATTACCGCAATCATTCCTGAGTTTGATGACTACCTTGTTCCTGCAGAGGCCCGTAAGCGCTTTGCAAAAATTGGGCATATCAATCTCATTGCTGTTGATGGCGGCAAACATCTCTGGGTGGGTGAACCTTCAGTGCATCGCATTCTTACTGAAATCACCCAGCTTGTCGCGCCAGGGCGTCTACCTTTGGCGCAAGAGATCGAAGGCTAATTCTTTTCGGTTTGCGGAAAGACCACTTCTTCGAGAATCAAGATAATTGATGCAGCAATGGGAACTGCAAGGAGAGCACCAACTAGACCCAAGAGTGATGTTCCAACGAGTGCAGAAATAATCGTGACCGCACCCGGAACATTCAGGGCACGTTTCATGATCTTTGGTGTAAATATATAGTTTTCAATTTGAACGTAGAGTGTGTAAACAACGAGAGCGATTATTCCGAAGAGTAGCGACTGAGTGAGAGCAATAATCGTAACGATCGAACCGCCGATGTAATGACCGATTAGCGGAATAAGTGCACAGACAAGAACAATCATCGCAATGGCAAATGGAGAGGGGAGTCCGAGCGAGATAGCCAGTATCAGGACAAATACTGCGGCCATAAATGCCAGAACTAACTGGCTGCCCACAAATGATCCAACGCGAGCGATAATTGCAAAGGTGAGTTTAGAGACTCTGTCTCTACGAGTTGCTGGAACGAATCGCATGGTGAAGTGAGTTGCCTGAGGAAGTCCGACAATGAAATAGAGGGTAAGTATAAGGACGGTAGCTGCAGTAAACGCGCCCGAAAGCACGGTCTTACCAACTCCGACAACGCCTCCGAAGGCTGAGATGATTAGAGTGCCATCGGATGTGACTTCAGAGAGTTTCTTTTGCAGACTATCGATGATGCCAAATTGTGTGTTGAGATCGGCAATTACGGGATGAGTTTCAAGATCTTTTAGCAGATCTGGTGCTGAGGTAATAAGAGCTGATCCTTGTGATATTACTGGCGGAATAACAACGGCAATAAAGAAGATGACAAAGGCGAGAATGCCCACAAAGATCGAAATAACAGCAGTGATTCGTGAGAGTCCGCGCTTTCGTAGCCCTTCAACAGCTGGATTGATACCCATCGCTAGATAGAGCGCGATAACAATGATGACGAAGATTTGAGTCGCACTTGCCAAAGCTCGGAGAAGGACGATTGCAGAAAGTGCACCTAGTGCGGCAACGAAACCGAAGTAAAATGGATTTGCTCTACTTATTGGAGCGCCTGCAATCCCTAAATCATCTCTCTTCTGCTGTGACATATCTCCATTCTAAGGCGCCGAGCGAGCTAGGTCGCCTCTTGTAGATCAAGTTAGTGAGAGAATTACTACGTGGCGCTGCGAATTACTGGACTTGGTGAAGAGATTGCATCGGTCTCAGGGTTGCCGTGGCAGATAAGTCTGGAGGAGTGGCCAGAGGATCCGAACTTGGCGGAAAAACGAGGTATCTCGCGCCACGTAGTTCGCCTGGTTCGCTCAAGCGCTGATCCCGCATCCGAGGTTTATGCCATCAAAGAGACGGTCTCTGAATTTGCTAACCGCGAATACAAAGCCCTACGAGAGCTTGCACACCTAGGTGCCCCCAGCGTTGAACCGATTGCAGTCATTGAGGGACGCACAGATACACAGGGTGAAGAGTTGCCCTGTGCGCTAGCAACTCGCTTTCTCCCATTCTCACTTCCGTATCGCGTACTCCTGAGCGGCAAAGATGTGACAGCCCAAGAGATCACACTGATGGCAAATGCGCTCGCACTCTTACTGGTTCGCCTTCACTTACTGGGATTTTGGTGGGGGGATTGTTCTCTTTCTAACACTCTTTTTCGTCGTGATGCTGAAGGATTTGCTGCCTATCTTGTCGATGCCGAAACAGGCGAATTCCAGAAAAATTTAAGCGATGGTCAACGTGAACATGATTTAGAGATCGCTCACTTCAATGTTGCCGCAGAGCTCGAGGATCTCGCACTTTCAGGAGTTCTCTATCCAGGGATGGATCCAATCAGAGCAAGTGATGCGGTGATGAAAAGATATCGACGAATTTGGAAGACCCTCAATGAACGACAAGTCCTCGACCCCAACGATAGACATGCGGTCGAACGTGCGATGCGCTCGCTCCATGATCTCGGCTTTGCCGTCGAAGAAGTCTCCGTCACCCTCGATGGTGATAGCCAGAAACTATTTTTTCAGCCGAAACTTGTCGAGGCGGGCTACCATCAAAATCGACTGCGCGAACTCGTGGGCTTGGAAACAGAAGAGCTTCAGGCAAAGAGATTGCTCGCCTCCTTCGATCGTTTCAGAGGTCGTGAAAAGTTGCCGCATCCGCAGATGCACGAGTCTGCAAAGCGCTGGCTAGATACGGTTTTCTATCCGACCGTTGCACTCATTCCACCTGAACTACAGGGTCGAATCGAATCTGCGCAATTTTTCCATGAGACTCTGGAACATCGGTGGTATTTAAGTGAGAAGGCTGGCCATGATGTTGGACTAGAGTATGCAGCGTTGTCATATATTCAAGATGTACTTCCAATGAGGCGAGATTCGGGGGTTGAGTTACATGGCACTGCCTCCTAATTTCGGGCAAGCCTTTGATTTAAGTTCTCTCGGAAAACCTGCCGTAGCGCCATCCACTCTCAATTCTGGAAAAGAAGTAACGAAAGAGAATTTAGCTTCTGAATTTGTCGAACTCTCGAAGAGTAAGCCGGTCATCCTGCTCTGCTGGACAAGCCGATCACCACAATCCCTCGATCAACTTGCGATTCTAGATAAGTTAAATGGTGAAGACAATAACGCGTGGGAATTAGGAAGCGTTGATATTGATCGTGCCCCAGAAGTTGCTAGCGCGCTCCAGGTGCGCACCGTCCCATACGCGGTTGCGCTAGTCGGTGGCCAACCTATTCCCCTCTTTGAAGAAGCAGTAAGCGAAGATGCAACAAAGAGCATTATCGTAAAACTGCTCACCATTGCAGCAGAACAAGGAATTGGCAGCGCTCCAGAAGAGAAGTTAGAGCCGGAGGAAGTTGAGGCACTCGCTGCGCTAGAAGCGGGAGATCTGGCAGCGGCAGAAGATGCGTATAAGAGATTTATCGCGCGCAAACCAAATGATCCGTATGCAAAGTTAGGTTTGGCACACACACAATTACAATTGCGAATCGTCGGGCTCGATCCTGCCTTAGTTCTTGCCGCGGCAAATGCAAACCCATTAGATGTTAATGCAGTGATGTCTTGCGCCGATATTGAAGTTGCCACAGGAACCGTCGAACCTGCCTTTCTGCGCTTGTTATCGCTAGTGAAAGCAACAACGGGCGATGAGCGGACAACGGTAAAGAATCGCCTTCTTGATCTTTTCTCACTGGTAGATCCAGCCGATCCTCGAGTCATTAAAGCAAGAGCGGAGCTGGCCAATGCCCTCTTCTAATACGAAGCTGACTATCGCTGAAGAGAAGCGCTACATAGGAATAATCTTCTTTCTCTTTGCCTTTGAAATCATGAGCTGGGTACCACGATTTCCTGAAGTAAAGGCAAATCTTGGTCTCTCCAATGGTGAATTTGGTACGTATATCAGTCTTGGTTCTATCGGCTCACTCATTGCGATGATTTCATCGGGACATTTAGTTCAAAAATATGGATCGCGCCGAGTGCTACTTTTATCAACTTTTAGCATCTGTATTGCCATCGTCACTCTGGTTCATCTTCAGTCAGCGCCACTCTTTATTCTCTTTAATTTGATTAACGGTGCGGTTATCTCGACCTTCCATACCGCAATCACTGCCCAAGCATTTCAAGCACAAGACCGTGCCGGTGAGATGGTCTTAAGTAGGCAGCAAGGCTATTGGACTATCGGCGCAGTAGTAACTGCCATCCTCTCAGGAGTATTAGTTGACTTTGTCAGCATTGCCGTTCACATCACTACGCTGAGCGTCATCCTCTTTTTTGCAATTCTCTATTTCATCGCAAAGCTCAATCCGGAATTAATAAAACCAAGCACCAGTGAGAAAGATGACTTTAACGTTTTCGATTTGTTTAAATCGTTTCGAATTGATGTACTTGTTTCTTCGGCTTTAGTCTGTGCCCTCATAGTTGAGTTCGCGACCGGAGATTGGTCGGCTATCTACAGCAAGGAGACCATTGGAGTACGTGGATCGCTAGCGACAATTCCATATATCGCCAGCCTGCTGGCGCTGATTGCTGGGCGGTTGTGGATCCACATTATCCTTCGCCGAATACCACTTGAAACAATGGTGAAAATTGGCAGTATCGTCGGCGGTCTTGGCTTTATTGCATTTATTACTGCTTCGAATATGCTCATTGAAGTTTCCAAAACCGCTGCATTCATATGCGCAATTGCGGGCTTTGCAATAGGTGGCCTTGGCTCGTCGTTCTTATCAGCAGCACTACATACTGCTGCCAATGCTCGTTCTCCACAGCACAGTGCAATAGTTATTGGTCAATTGGGCGCTGTTAACGCCGTTCTTATTCTCATTACCAAGACAGTGATTGCATGGACCGCACAATTTACGGGCTCGATCGCCATCGCCCTCATTATTCCGGGGCTTATGTTGATCTCTGTCGCCTTTATGTCTCGCGTTGTAAAAGGAATTTAAGTAATTCAACAGCCTTTCTTAAAGGATCAGCCAGATCCTTCGGTGTTGCCAGGATCGGCTGCAGAGATGTCATCAAGGCGGTATTTACTCAGCGCCTCTTGCACAACTGAATCCTTTACTTCACCTGACTGAGCAAGCTGAGCGAGAGTTCGTACAACAATTGATTCCGCATCAACTTTAAAGTGGCGACGTAGCGCACCGCGAGTATCTGAAAGTCCGAAACCATCGGTACCAAGTGAGACGAAGTCTTGTTCGACCCATGGAGCAATCTGGTCTTGCACAGTGCGCATGTAATCACTGACAGCAATTACCGGTCCTTGTGCACCTTTAAGGCGATCGGTGATGTAAGCACTCTTCTTACTTGAAGGATGGAGAAGATTGTGTCGATCAACTGCCAGACCATCGCGGCGCAATTCATTCCACGAAGTTACTGACCAAACATCTGCGCTCACGCCCCAATCTTTCTGGAGAAGCTCTTGCGCTTTCAGTGCCCAGTTGACTGCAACACCGGATGCCAAAATTTGTGCATTCTTCTTTCGCTGGCGCTCACCTGAGCGGAAGAGGTAGATGCCCTTGAGAAGACCTGCAACATCGAGATTTGCAGGCGCTTCAGGGTGGAGATAAGGCTCGTTGTAGACGGTGATGTAATAGTAGATATTTTCACTATTTTCTCCGTACATGCGACGAAGGCCATCTTTAAAGATATGTCCTACTTCGTAGGCAAATGCTGGGTCATACGAGACGACAGCAGGGTTAGTTGATGCCAGAAGATGTGAATGTCCATCTTCATGCTGCAAACCTTCACCGTTGAGTGTGGTGCGACCAGCGGTTGCACCCATCACAAATCCTCGCGCCAATTGATCGGCTGCAGCCCAGAAAGCATCTCCAGTGCGCTGGAAGCCAAACATTGAGTAGAAGATATAAATTGGAATCATTGGTTCATCGTGCGTTGAGTACGATGTTCCGACAGCGGTAAATGATGCTGTCGATCCGGCCTCATTGATGCCTTCATGCAAAATCACGCCTGATGTTGATTCCTTATACGAGAGCATTAATTCACGATCCACGGCTGTGTACTTCTGGCCATGTGGTGAGTAAATCTTCATCGTTGGAAAGAGTGAATCCATACCAAAGGTGCGAGCCTCATCAGGAATAATCGGAACGATTCGTGCACCCAACCCTGGATCTTTCACGAGATCTTTAAGCATGCGAACAAATGCCATTGTTGTTGCAATCTCTTGCTGGCCTGATCCACGATTCACGCTTTCGTAGACTGAATCTGCTGGCATCGCAAGCGGCTTTGATGCTGCGCGACGACGAGGAATTGATCCACCGAGTGCTGCGCGGCGTTCTGCTAAATACTTTGCTTCTTCGGAATCTGGTGAAGGCTTGTAATAAGCAGGTGTGTATTTATCGAGCTTGTCATCTGCAAGAGGAATACCTAAACGATCGCGGAAAGTCACAATATCTTCCAGCGACATCTTCTTCATTTGGTGAGTTGAGTTACGACCCTCAAATGTAGATCCCAGCGTCCAACCCTTGACTGTCTTTGCCAAAATAACTGTTGGCTTTCCATTAGGTTCCATAGCAGCGGTATATGCGGCAAAGAGCTTGCGGTAATCATGGCCACCGCGCTTGAGTCCCCAGATCTGTTCATTAGACCAATTTGCAACCATTGCTGCAGTACGTGGATCGCGACCGAAGAACTGCTCGCGAACATAGGAGCCAGATTCAGCCTTAAAGGTTTGATAATCACCATCGAGAGTTGTATTCATGAGATTTACAAGTGCGCCTTCGCGATCTTGGGCTAGCAGTGGATCCCATTCGCGACCCCAAACAACTTTGATGACATTCCAACCCGCGCCAACAAATGTTGATTCCAGCTCTTGGATAATCTTTCCATTGCCACGCACTGGGCCATCAAGGCGCTGTAAATTACAGTTGACTACAAAGGTGAGATTATCCAAATTCTCGCGCGAAGCTAAACCGATTGCGCCGAGAGTATCTACTTCATCAACTTCACCATCTCCGAGGAATGCCCACACGTGCTGTTGGCTCGTATCCTTAATTCCACGATTCTGAAGATATCTATTAAAGCGTGCTTGATAAATTGCATTGATGGGACCGATACCCATAGAAACAGTTGGGAATTGCCAAAAATCTGGCATCAATCGTGGATGCGGATACGAGGAGAGACCACCACCGGTATGTGAAACTTCTTGGCGGAATCCATCGAGTTGATTTTCAGAAAGTCGTCCTTCTAAGAATGCACGCGCATACATTCCTGGGCTGGCATGTCCCTGGAAGAATATTTGATCTCCGCCGCCCGGATGATCCATTCCACGGAAGAAATGGTTGAAACCAACTTCATATAAAGAGGCAGAGGATGCATACGTTGAGATGTGTCCACCGACGCCGATGCCTGGACGTTGCGCACGATGAACCAGCATCGCTGCATTCCAACGGATGTATTGGCGGATACGGCGTTCGATCGCTTCATCGCCTGGAAAGTCAGGTTCATGTTCTGGTGAAATCGTATTGA
Source organism: Candidatus Planktophila sp. (assembly GCA_044373255.1). Taxonomy (GTDB): domain Bacteria; phylum Actinomycetota; class Actinomycetes; order Nanopelagicales; family Nanopelagicaceae; genus Planktophila. The sequence continues at coordinate 13,670 of JBIPNL010000007.1, forward strand.
TGTAATCAGTGTTACGAAGAGAGGAAAGTCCGATCTGCTTTTCATGGGCACGCTGCAAAAGCTTGAGCATCAGGTAACGAGCACGAACAGGACCAGCATGTTCTAGGGCTGCATCAAAGGATGCCTGCCATTCTGCTGTTTCGGAGGGATCGGTATCTACTAGCTGGTCGACGTTCTGATCTGGCGCATCAAAAATTCCACTCATGGGACATATTCTCGCGCTAAATCCGCCGTAGGGGAAATCTGCAGGCGCTTTCCTAGCAAGTAATTCCACCCCAAACCCTTGTCAAAGTGGTCACATGTGAGGTGGACTTCTCCTGTGCCAATGCGAATGGGATTTGCAGCCGGAGAGCTCATTCTCGAAGTGGGCTACGGGCCAGATTGTGATGACGTCTTGCGTAGTGAGATTTCAAAGATTACTGGCACCGAACTTATCGAAGGTCAAACCACTGAGGTCGTTGATGCTGTCATCTTATGGTGGCGTGAGGGTGATGGCGATCTTGTCGATGAGTTAATGGATGCACTCACCTATCTCACCGAGACGGGACCAATCTGGGTCCTCACGCCAAAGCTTGGTCGCGATGGACATGTTGATTCGAGTGAGATTCAAGATGCTGCTCCAATTGCTGGCCTTAGCCAAACATCAACACTTGCATTAGCAAAAGATTGGGCAGGAACGCGTCTAGTGGCACGCAAGGCTGGCAAACGCTAAGTTTCTCGTATGACATTAACTATTGGAACTCCAGCACCAGATTTTACTCTTATGGATCAGCATGGAACTGCTGTCACTCTCTCATCATTTAAAGGCGAGAAGAATGTTGTTATTCTTTTCTACCCATTCGCATTTTCAGGCATCTGTACCGGTGAACTCTGTTCACTTCGTGATGATCTTGGTTCATTCCAAAATGATGATGTGCAATTGCTAGCAATCTCTTGCGATCCTATGTATGCCCAACGTGCATTTGCAGAACAAGAAGGTTATAAGTTTCCAGTTCTTGCAGATTTCTGGCCACATGGCCAAGCTGCAAAGGCATACGGTGTTTTCGATGATGCGCGTGGATGTGCAGTGCGCGGAACATTTATCGTTGATAAGAATGGAAACCTCGCCTGGCAGATCATCAATGGTCTTGGTGATGCCCGTAATCTCGTTGAGTACAAGAACGCGCTCGCAAGCCTTTAATTAAGCCTCGTTTTCGTACTTTTGCATCTTTAAAGTAGGATGCGCAGGTACGAAAGCACGGCCCGGGTGGTTAGCTCAGTGGTAGAGCGCCTCGTTTACACCGAGGATGTCGGGGGTTCGAAACCCTCACCGCCCACAATCAAGACGTAACAGAGTTATAGGCCTGCATCACATACTCAGCCGCAGCACTGTAAAAGTCTGACTCTGAGATGTTGAGAATCTTTTTCATCGCAGAATCGAAATCACCAGATTGCTGAATATTGTCAAATAAATCAAAATACGATTTCATTCCATATTTCGCAATAAAGAATTCAAATTGAAGTTGCCCAATCACATAATGCAAGTCTTCAAAACCTGTACTTTCTGGGAGGTAAGTTGTCGCGGTTTTCATTAACTTAACGGCCTCGGATTCGCTCCCAATTGATTTCAGCAATCCGTTCCGCTTGTATCTACCAAGGTGCCAATCCATTTGATCGGAGTACCATCCAACATGATCAACGTTGAGTGCAGAACCGAGCGTATTTGCAGAACCTTCAATCAAAGTGGATGGAATATAGATTTTCCCTTCTACAAGATTTGGAAAAGTGCCGGTGAAATTCTGCTTCTTGACAGTAGGCGTCGCGGAGAATTGATAGAAGTGAGTTACTTCATGTGCAACGTTGTACATGAGTAAGTTTTCGGATGCGAAACAAGAACACACCGCACCCGTATATAAGTACTTTTTAGTGTCACTTGTGCCAGATACGCTTCCGCCCCCTGATGAGTTCAAAGGATTTGAAGTATTGAACTGCTGAAAGGTGCTTTGGTCTTTATTGAAGTTACCCTCTGCTTCATACGCATTTCCTAAAATTTTGAGCAGTGTCTCTTTGCGAAAGGAATCATCTTTTTCGGTCGCAATTAAGACATCTAATGAAGTACCAGTTGGAATTCTTGCGCTAAAGAAATCTATAGACTCATTGAAATATCTTCTGAAAGCTTTTTCAACACCAGGATCAACATTGGAAGAGAAAAAGAAATTAACAGAGATCACCTGGCGATCTACTGATTTCTGGTAAGCCTTTATCTCGTTGAATGCCTTGATTCTTGTAGCGCTGACAAGTTGACCTTTTCGTGTTGGGCTAACGGTCCAGGTGTTAGTACCACCTTGTTTCCTTTCCAAGACTCCATCTTTATTTGCTCGGAAACTCCATGCATACCATTTTGTGTCAATTACTTCGGTCGCGCTTGCACTTGTGGTTGGAGTTGGAGTGGCTAATGGTTTAGCAACAGCCGCGCTCTTTCTCCAGAGGAACTTCTTTCCAGATTTTGAGCACAGCAACTTATTGCCAGATACGACGACAACTTTTCCTAATACTGGACAAATACCGCCCACCTTAGCGGCGGCATTGGCTGGAAGTGGAAAAGAGGAAGTAATAAAAAGTACCGTGACAAAAGCGGCGAGTGTCTTCTTCATTGGTGAAATGGTACTCACTCAGAATAGATTTGTCCGCAAAGATTGAGATTAATGAGTGGTAGAGCGCCTCGTTTACACCGAGGATGTCGGGGGTTCGAAACCCTCACCGCCCACACAGTAGATTGAATTAATCATGTGTCCTCTAGAAATCAGCGGGATTCAAGCTAGGAAAAAGGGTTTAACGCCCATACAGTTAAAAGTAAAAATAGTTCTGCGCTTAACCTAAATTATCTTCACAAAAGAGTATTATTGGGTGCGAATCGCACTCGTTAGTGGGGAGCTTACGTGTATTCCAGAATTGTCATTCTCGTTGTTTGCGCTTTAACTGTTGTAGGTTGTAGTAGCTCCTCGGATGAGAGTTATTCGTCTGAAACTAAAACTGCTGAAGACATTAATTGGATTAAAACTTGCGAGGCAGACCACAACTCTTCGGATTGCGATGATGCAATTCTGAAGATGCTCCAAAAGCAAGAAGATGTCGGTTTGTATGCAGAACTGGAACCATATGAGAATCCTGAAAACACAGCAGCCTGCTTGGAAGATCCAAATAGCGATGTCTGTGGAGGTACGAGAATAATGCTAAATAATCAAATAACTGACTTGACTTGTGAGCCAGTTGAACCATTTGGTTATGGAGATTTCTGTTATGCGAAACTCATTTTATGGAATAAAGGGAATGTACCAATAGATGATTTTATTTCAGCATCAATTTACGACGATCAAGGTAGACAATTCGCGGCAGACGTAAGTGGGACTTTTAATTATGGGCTTAGAGAGGTTGAATATTCTGATAGTTTTAATATTGATTTGAATCCTGGTAAATTTCAATTTGTTCATTTTGGGTTTTCAATTCCTAACATAGATACTGTTTTCACTAGTTTAATCGTGGGTGGGTATGACTCTAGTTTTTACATACCTCTTTGTTTGAAAACACGGGGTATCGATTACGATAAAAGTAAAGTGAAAATCTATGAGAATTCTCGATTACTTAATTCTTGTACCTTTAATTGGGATACATTTGATTATGAGAGTAGGCCAGTGGCGTAATCGGACCGTTAGGTCACGGAAAAAACAACTTCCTCCCTTCTCGCCAATTGAGTCTTTTTGAATGCGTGACTAATCAATTCGCTCTAGGCAACATGAATTTTTAGCCCATGGCTGACCAAAATCGGTTCAATTTCTAGAATCTCGTAGAGCCAATTCCGGCAAAATGGGGCGATTACTAAAGATCGAATATCGTCGATTGACTGGAACAAGGGTCGGGGGTTCGAAACCCTCACCGCCCACCAGTTAAAAGTTTCATTTACCGGAAAAAGGGTAAACTTCGGTCATGTCTGAGACCACAACAATTGAACGCTTGCGGGCTTATCGCAAGACCTATATTGCGATGCTGGTCTCTTCATTTCTTAGCCTTGTCGCATCTCTCGTTCTTGCCATCGATGCAGTTAAGTTAGCGGCACAACCTGCCGGACAGCTTTCTTGCGATATTAATGCCGTTCTATCGTGTGGCACAGTCGCAAAGGCGTGGCAATCACAGCTTTTAGGCTTTCCCAATTCATTTCTTGGATTAATGACAGAGCCAGTTGTCATCACAGTTGCAGTTGCTGGTCTTGGACTTGTCACCTTCCCGCGTTGGTTTATGCGCGCAGCACATATTGTTTACGGTGCAGGTTTAATCTTTGCTCTCTGGCTTTTGTCACAATCACTCTTTGTTATCAATTCACTCTGCCCTTGGTGCCTCTTGGTTACCGGTTCAACAATTACAGTTTTTTCAACAATCACGAGAGTTGTCCTGCTGGAAAATAGTTGGAATTTTACTCCAGAACGGCAAGCGAAAATTGTCTCTTTCTTGGAACGAGGTTGGGGTCGCGTGATTTATGCGGGGTCTTATGCCACTATTACTATCGTGATCTTTGCAAAGTACGGAAGTCAGCTTTTCAATTAAACCTCATACCCAGCAGTTAGTGTTCAAAGAGATGATCTTTTAGAGCGGAGATTTTATGAAAATCACTGATGTGAAAGTTACGACTGTTACCGTTCCCCTCAAATCAACGCTACGACATTCAGTGGGCGCTCATTGGGGCAGAGTTGTACGAACCATTGTTGAGATTGAAACCGATGAAGGAATTACCGGATTAGGTGAGATGGGCGGCGGAGGCGAGAGCGCTGCCATGGCTTTTGAAGGTCTAAAGAAATATCTCATTGGTGAGAGCCCTTTCAACCTCGAGGGACTTCGCTTTAAAATCTGTAACCCAACTGCGAGCCTCTATAACAATAGAACTCAGCTATATGCGGCAATTGAATTTGCTTGCCTAGACATTATGGGAAAGAAGCTTGGAATACCTGTCTATGACATTCTTGGTGGAAAAATCCGTGACGAAGTAGAGTTTGCGAGCTATCTATTCTTTAGTTATGCCAATGACAATAAGACAACGGGTGAGGTAAAAAATCCTCAACAATTGGTTGAAAGTGCACGAGCGCTAAAGAAAGAGCACGGCTTCACCACGCATAAGTTAAAGGGTGGCGTCTTTCACCCAGATTACGAATTAGAGTGCTTCTTGGCGCTGGGAGTGGCCTTCCCTAAGGATCGCTTTAGGTTTGATCCAAATGCCACCCTGAGCGTCACGCAATCTGTTGAATTTGCAAAAGCATCTGCACATATGCGTATCGACTACCTTGAAGATTTCACTCTAGGAATTGATGGCATGAAAAAGATAAGAGACCTAACCCATATGCAAACGGCGACAAATACTGTCGTGGTTAATTTTGAGCAATTAGCCCAGAACATTCATCGCGAGGCTATTGATGTCATATTGCTCGATACAACATTTTGGGGCGGTATTCGTGCATGCATTAAAGCTGCCGGTGTGTGTGAAACATTCCAGCTAGGTGTTGCGGTGCACTCATCTGGTGAGTTAGGTATTCAGCTTGCCACAATGCTTCATCTCGGAGCAGTTGTGCCGAATTTAAGTAATGCAGCCGACGCGCATTACCACCACCTAGAAGATGACATCATCGTCGGTGGATTAATGAAGTACGAGAATGGAAAGATCAAGGTTCCAACCGGGCCAGGGTTAGGAGTGGAACTAGATCGGGATAAGTTAGCTCAGTATTCCGAGTTGTATAAAGAACTCGGCGGATATCCCTACGATCAAGATCCACAACGACCAGGTTGGTATCCCATCATCCCAAATGACCGCTGGGCACCAGTTCTGTAATCTAGATAGTTTAAAGGCCGGTATTAAGGCTTCACTCTGGAATACTCACTCATCAGATAGGGAATAGCTTTAGTTTTATACCAGTCATCAATGGCTATCCCATAGATTTCCTGAAAAGAAGTCCGCCAATCTTTATCCAACCCAAATGCGCGCCAAAAATCCATCATCTTGCTAAATCCGTGCTCTGCCATCAATTGTTCGGATAGAAGTAGTCCGCTTCCATAGGAGAATCGATAAATGTAATCGCATCCACCTTGAAAGTTCCCCTCGAGACTCTTGAGGTGCGGTAGCCACTCAGATTGACTGAATTTACGAATCTCGATTCCGCTAGTGCCCCTTAAGTAGTTATTCATATCGTCTCGTTTAGCTTGGCTATATATCTCTGCACCAAATTTTTCAGTCACAGTAAAGTTAGCGAATAGATTCGCACTTCCTTCTCGCAACCAGCAAGGCATTTGTCCAGTGCGGTAGTTGGTCAAATATTGCTGGACTATATGAACATTTTCGTGAGATACGAACGAATCTGGCCGAGTAGGCAGAGATGAGTGACGAAGGATAGAAAGATGGCTTGCATCTGATTGTGATGGAACAGCACCTGCGTTTAAGTATTGCCCCTCTCTTTCTATTCTGCCTCTGAAGTCATTTGCAAATCCTACGTTTTTATCAAACCCATACGGCTTCCACGCCTGAATCAACCAATCGAGGTCTTTTTCTGTGCCGTAGAAGATGTTAAACAGTTCAGGATTTTTGTAGACACTCGCCCAGAATGACATCGCATAATCTAGATCGCTTTCGAGCAGATCCTTAAAGCTTTGAACCGCATGTGGAGAGTAGTGATATCGAAACAGGTTACCCACTTTCTGTGGCTTCATTTCCTGTCTCATCTTTTGAATCGCACGCTCTTGAATTGATCCCTGAGCTGTGTTTGAGGTTGAAGGACCTTGCTTCTTTACTAGCACCCCTTTACTCCATAGCAGCTTCTTGCCACTTTTAAGGCAGGTAAATTTCTTACCCTGAAATATCTGAGTTAAACCAACAGATTTGCAGCTAGCCCCACTCTTTGGATTTGCAGCAGCTGCTTGAGGAGTTATGAGAGCAAGTGCAATAAGTAGAGAAATAATCACTCGCAGCTTCATCCCAAAATTCTATAGAGATTCACCTTGATTCATAAGCCCTCGGCTGGATCTTTTGGGCCTGCCGACTTGATTGAAGTTCTATCTAGCTCTGCTTCTGTGGTTTTTTACCAGATCCACGCGTGGATCTCCTCATCTCGGCTCATTCTGCTCCCAATGGATTCGGTGTCGATGGCTAATGACTAAGATGAGCACTATGAAGGCAACACTGCGCGAGCAACACGCGATTCTGAATATCCAGAACTTTGACTTCACATTCTCGACTCTGACGAATAAGGCGGCCAACCTCCCTGAGATCGCAGCCATCAGTTCATTAACCATCAAGGCTGATAATGCCCGTGATCTGCGTATTGCAGCAGAGACAGAACATAGCGATGTGAAGCGAGAGCTTACCCGCGCCGAGGGAGATGTCGAGCAGATTGTTACGCGAATCAATCGCGATGAAGCCCGACTCGCGTCCGGTACCGCTTCACCGAAAGAGTTAGAACAGCTACAGCATGAAATTGGCACCCTAGGGGTTCGCCGGGCAGAGCTTGAAGAAATTGAACTCGAGATCATGATGCGCATCGATGGAATTAAGGCGCGCATCACAGAGCTCTCTGAGCAAGAGAGTGCGCTGGCAGCAGAGATCACCGAACTTGAGATAAAGAAGGCTAACGCACTCGCCGTTATCAACGCAGATATTGACGCGACAAAGAGTGACCGCGCATCTGAAATCACATCGATTGGCGCAGAGCTTGTTGCCCTCTACGAGAAGATCCGGGCATCAAATAATGGAACGGGGGCTGCTGCCTTGGTTGGCAATCAATGCAAAGGCTGTCACCTGACAGTCAATAACGTTGAATTACAACGTATTGCATCACTGGCCGAGGACGAAGTAGTTCGTTGTGAAGAGTGCCGCTGCATATTGGTGCGTGGACTGTAAGAGATGGCACGCTCATTTAAACTCACCGCAGATGGTGGCTCACGCGGAAACCCAGGGCCAGCAGGCTACGGCGCGGTTGTTACTGAGAACGGAAAGATTGTCGCTGAACTCTTTGATGTTATTGGAGTTGCTACAAACAACGTTGCTGAATACAGCGGCCTACTCGCAGGCCTTACCCACATTCACGAAATCGATCCCGCTGCAACGGTTGAAGTAGCGATGGATTCAAAGCTCGTTGTTGAACAGATGTCAGGTCGCTGGCAGGTAAAGCATGCGGATATGCGCGAGCTTGCAAAGAAGTGTCGTGATGCCCATCCAGGTTCATTGGTGACATATACGTGGATCCCACGTGATGAAAATTCACATGCCGATCGCTTAGCAAATAAGGCGCTCGATAGCGGACAAGCAAATAAACCTATGGTGCAGGTACAAGAGAATTACCTCACCGATCGTCTGCGCAGTAATGAAGAGCCAACAATGATTTATTTTGTGCGCCACGGTGAGACGATCTTGACTCCACTGCGCAAATTCTCTGGCACTGGTCCACTCAATCCAGAACTCACCGAAGAAGGATTATCACAAGCTGCAACAGTGGCAAAAGAAATTGCAAAGGTCGCACCCGATATTCTGATTGCTTCGCCACTTCAGCGCACGCGCCAGACAGCAGAAGCGATTGCTAAGGAAACTGGATTACCGATTATCTTTGATGAGATTTGGTACGAACTCTCTTTCGGTAGTTGGGATGGACTTACCAACGATGAGGTTCGTGAGAAGTTCCGAGAGGATTACCAAGCATGGCTTAACTCATCTGCTCACAAACCAGGTGGGGGAGAGTCCTACGATCAAGCACGTATTCGAGTTGAAGCGGCAATGGAGAAGTTGTTAGCTGAATATCCGGGGCAAAAAGTTTGTGTAGTCACACACAACGGTGTCATTAAGAGCGCCGTCAGCGTCGCACTTCACGCACCGCTGGATGCTGTCTTTCATATGGATGCAACACCTTGTTCGATTACATCGATATCGATGTGGCCATCCGATGGTTTACGCGCCCTTCGCAGCTTTTCAGAGCGCGGCCACTTTCGTTAAAGACCCGAAGCATGTCCTTCGCAACGAGGATCTGATCCAAATGCAAAAGTTCCATTCTCCAAAACTTCCATGAGCTGAGCTGCAGATCCGTGCCCCCATGCTGGGAGTGCTAGAACGTCATGCCCTCTGGCTCTCAGTTCTTCAAATACATTCGCTGGCACACGATCTTCTATCTGTAGAACGCCCGGCCCTGCCTCTACTTCGTTATATAGCCCCGGGGCTTCCAGGTGTTGCCAACGAGGCGCTTCAACAGCTTCTTGAACGCTGAGCTTCAGATCAATGATGCTCGTGATCAATTGCAGATTACTCTGCACCTGCACATTTCCACCAGGTGTGCCACCCACAAGATATAAAGATCCATCTGCTCGCACAGCTGTAAAAGCATTGAGAGTATGTGCCGGACGCTTTCCCGGTGCAATAAAGTTCACAGCTTTAGGATCAATTACGAAACCAGTTAAGCGATTGTTCAAGATTATTCCAGTTTCAGGAATTACCCACGAACTGCCATAGGCGTAAAAGACTGATTGAATCCATGAAACGGCATTTCCCTGCGCATCAGAGACCAAAAAGTACGTTGTATCACTACCTTCGCCCACGGGGGCGATATCTACAGCAGCAGAATCCATGGAAATACCCTGGACGCGTCGGTCAATATGATCCTTAGAAAGAATTCTTTCAGTGTTAACTGTGACGATTTCAGGATCAGCGAGCACTTCGTATCTATCTACAAAGCTTATTTTCTTTGATTCAACACCAAGGTGAATGCGGTCGGCTTCAGAGAGTTCAGCAACGTTAAATCTCTCATTAATCAAGAGCTCTTCCATCAACACCATTCCTTGGCTTGGCGGAGGTTGCCCATAGATTGTGATGTCTCGGTATTTAATAGAGAGAGGATCAAGCACACGGGTGGTGTGTGCCTTGAGATCTTCAGCGCTAAACCACCCTTCCGAACCTTTTACGAGCTGAGATGCAATTCGACCTTCATAAAAAGCCGAACGACCATCTGCTGCAATTTCTTTGAGTGAGCGCGCCAAATCCTTCTGAACAATCAGATCACCAATCTTTATTCTGCCCTTAATTCCCAGCCCTGCAAATAACTGAGTATCGGGATACGCGGCAAGATGCGCTTCCATTTTTCGAACGAAACCGGCACTTGCAGGGAAACCGTTTTCGGCGAAATCAATTGCCTGAGCCAATAGCTGGGAGATTGGTAGCGTTCCATAACGCCCATGTGCTTCAAACCAGGTAGAGACCAGTCCTGGAACCGTTCCTGCTTTATATCCATGCAGTGGAATTCCATCCACATAGTTTTCAGGAGTAGCAGCATGTGAACTCTCACCGCTGCCATTAAATGCCAGATTAGTTTCACTCTTCGCATGATGGGTGATAAGGAATGCATCTCCACCCAGGTGCGAACCTGCAGGCTCAACGACGGTGAGGACTGCGCTGAGTGCTATCGCAGCATCAATAAATGAGCCACCCTGTTTGAGAATTGAAATTGCCGCACTGACAGCCAGCGGCTGGCTCGAAGCAGCGCCTCCATTGCTTGCGTAGACGACGCCTCTTCCTGTTTGCATCCGTGAACTCTCGCTTATTCTGCTGCTGATTACAAGAACTTAACCGATGCAAGTATCCTTAATCCAAGAAGAGTCGCCCGGATCACCGCGTTGTCGCAAGACACCGAGGAAAGTCCGGACTCCAAAGAGCGAAGTGGTGGGTAACGCCCACCCGGAGCAATCCGCGGGAATAGTGCCACAGAAAATTACCGCCAATGAAAATTGGTAAGGGTGAAAAGGTGCGTGTAAGAGACCACCGCATCTGCAGTGATGTAGATGGCAAGGTAAACCCCACTTGGAGCAAGACCAGATAGATAGC